>JAZQRF010000030.1:0-10561 GCA_045629485.1 Pelobium sp.
TCTCGTATAAACCACTAATTGGGATAACGTTATGTAATATTTCTTCGTTTTCGTAATTATTATCTTCCAAACCTCTTTAATTTTTAATGGGTAATGTTTAATGCTTAATGCCTAAATAGTTATTAACCCTAACTCTTAATTTCTAATGATTGCTGGGATGATTTAACTATTGAAGTTAATATTTTAATTAGTTCTAATGACTTACTTAATGACTCTTTATAATCTAAATCGACCAATTTACTTCTATCTAGTAGCAATAACCAATATTCTGTTTCTCTCGCTTCTTTTGAAGCAATAGACATTTTACTTATAAAGTCTCTTTTTGACTGCGCTGCCGTTGCTTCTCTAACATTAGCACCAATACCTGTTGCGCTTCTTAATACTTGTTTTGAAATTACAAATTCACTATTCGCTACTAACTTTTTATACAATTCAATTATTAAAATAGAAAAATCAAAAAGACTTTTCAAGTATTGGATTTTCTGTTTTCACTTTATGATATTTAAGCTAAACTAATTTTTAACACGATTGGTATGATCATTAAAAATCAAAAATTCATCATTTACGCTGCTGTCTCCTCTTCCAACGCTAATGCCGCGGCATCTTCCAGAGCCTTAGCATCTGCAATTATTGTAGCATCGTCTGCTTCTATTCTTAAATTCTGAACGATATGTTTTTGCCTGTCAGGGGTGTTTTTACCCATGTAGTATTCCAGCAGGTTTTTAATTTTCAAATCAGCGGAAAGGATTACAGGATCCAAACGAATGTCTTCACCAATAAAGCCTTCAAATTCGTCAGGAGAGATCTCTCCCAAACCTTTAAATCGGGTAATTTCCGGCTTACCTCCTAACTTATCTATCGCCAAAACGCGTTCCTGTTCGCTGTAGCAATAAATAGTTTCTTTCTTATTTCTCACCCTAAAAAGCGGAGTTTGCAGGATAAAAACATGCCCGGTTTTCACCAGATCAGGGAAAAATTGCAGGAAGAAAGTCATGAGCAATAACCGGATGTGCAATCCATCCACATCGGCATCTGTTGCGAAAACGATATTGTTATAACGAAGGCCATCTAAACCATCTTCAATATTTAATGCATGTTGAAGAAGGTTAAATTCCTCGTTTTCGTAAACAATTTTCTTTGTTAGGCCATAAGAATTTAAAGGTTTCCCCTTTAAGCTGAAAACTGCCTGTGTTTTTACCTCACGGGCTTTAGTGATGGAACCCGAAGCCGAATCTCCCTCAGTAATAAATAGCGTAGTTTTTTTACGATCTTCTTCGGATAGTTTCTCATCATCAAGATGCCATTTACAATCTCTTAACTTCCTATTATGTAAGGAAGCTTTTTTAGCCCTTTCGTTAGCCAGTTTTTTAATTCCGGCAATATCCTTACGTTCTCTTTCGGATTGAAGAATCCTTTTTAATAAGCCATCTGCAGTTTCCGGGTGACTATGAAGATAATCGTCTAATGATTTTTTAACGAAGTCATTAACGAATGACTTTACAGAAGGCCCTTCGGGTCCAACATTTAAAGAGCCTAGTTTAGTTTTGGTTTGAGATTCGAAAACCGGTTCCTGCACCCGAATAGAAACTGCAGCTACTATAGAAGCCCTGATATCGGAAGCATCGTATTCCTTTTTATAGAATTCTCTAACGGTACGTACAACTGCCTCTCTAAAGGCCTGCTGATGCGTACCGCCTTGAGTAGTATGCTGCCCATTTACGAAAGAATAATATTCTTCGCCGTATTGCTGCCCATGCGTCATGGCAATCTCGATATCCTCTCCTTTTAAATGGATAATAGGATAACGATTTGCTTCTGCATCTGTATTTCTTACCAAGAGGTCATGTAAACCTCTTTCTGAAAAATATTTTTGATTGTTAAAATTGATGGTTAAGCCAGCATTCAGGAAAACATAATTCCAGATCATATTTTCAATAAATTCGGGGATAAACCTGAAATTTCTGAAAATGCTTTCGTCTGGAATAAAAGTTACTGCGGTTCCGTTGCGTTGTGTAGTATCGATAGCAGGATTATCTGTAATCAACTCCCCTCTTTCGAACTCTGCCCTTTTAGTTTTGCCATCTCTGTAAGATTGAACAACAAAAGAACCCGATAGCGCATTCACGGCTTTTGTACCCACACCATTTAAACCAACAGATTTCTGGAACGCTTTAGAATCGTACTTTCCACCGGTATTAATTTTAGAAACGCAATCGATCACTTTTCCTAATGGAATACCACGGCCGTAATCACGGATAGAGACTTTATGATCACTTACAGAAATATCGATGGTACGGCCTGCTCCCATCACAAACTCATCTATAGAGTTGTCCATGATTTCTTTTAACAGAACGTAAATTCCATCATCAAATGCAGATCCATCTCCCAATTTACCAATATACATACCTGGCCTTAGCCTGATATGCTCTTTCCAATCGAGTGAACGGATACTGTCTTCGCTATAATTTACTGTTTCTTCTGCCATCTTTAAAGATATGAGTATGGAGATATGAGTATTTAGATTTCCCCCTATCTACTATTCTACTTTTACAAAGCTAAAATTTTAAGCAAATTGGGCAAACAGGATTTATTAACATTTCGACATTGTAATAGCTTTTTTAAAAAGAATGCATGTTTTAAAAACTTATCTAATATTTTTAGCTATTGTAAAAGGTTATTCTAATCCATCCACACTAACAGCCACCTTACCGTTAGCTACCAGCATGGCCACAATTGCATTCGGCGTTAATACAATTTTATTGGGGGATATTTGACCTAATGAACCATTTACTTTTACCCCTTTTACAGGTTGATAATTGGTTAAATAGGTTTTCATTGTTTTTTCGCCATCGGCCAATTGTTCGGCTATAGAAAATCTACAATTTTCTGCAATTTTATTGACCAACATTCCATGAGCCAGCCAGCTACCGGCTTTCAATATTTTATTTTTAGAATCTAAAACATAATCTACCTGGTCCAGATAGATTTCTTTCTTTACCGCATCGTAGGCAGGAATTCCTGTTAAGTAAAAAGTGCCGTTTACAGAGCCGCTCATGTTTACAGCAACAATCATTTTTCCTTCTTTCCCCCAAAGATCAACCTTATTGATGGTGACTGATTTTTTACCCGATTCGAACTTTTGGCCTGCAAAATTCTTTTGAATAATTGCCGATGCATTACTATAGGAAGAAAATGCAGCCATGTTTACTTTAAACTCGTTCGGAATTTTATCAACTGCTTTTAAAGCAATGGTGTTTTTATTAAAAGTTAGGCCTGGCTTTCTTCCAACTGAAGTTTCCAGGTAAGTTTTTAATCCCAAAACTGCGGTGATTTTTTTATTTGCTGCAATTGCTTTTGTAGCATACATTTCTACGGGCTGCATGGCAAACCAGGTATTGTATTCTTCGTTTACCTTCATGGGCTCTGCCAGGGCCTGTAATGCATCCAACACATATGGTTTGATGTCTAAAGATTCGGCAATAGCCTCATCAACCAATTTAGAGATCTTTGTTTTAAATACGCTGATTGCCGGATTAATTAAATACGTTACAGGAACATTTTTTCCGGCAACGTTAATGGTTGGGCTTTCTTTCCAAACCACATCCTGAATGATAGTATTTGTACTAATTTTCCAATCTTTTAACCCAACCAAAGAATTCAATTTAACTGTGCCGTTTAAATAAAAATCGCGTGTATCTGACAAAGACACGCCAAACTTATCTACCCCGTATTTAACTTTTCCATTAATTCTTAGGGGAAGATCTATATAAATCCTTCCATTCTGCTCTTTTATCAGGATTGGTGCTTCTTTAGTTACCTTCATAATGATATTATCCCCATCCATGGATTTATCTTCATAGATAATTCCAACCATGTATTTGTTGGTCTGTCTTTGAAGATCGGCGATGGTGATTTCCACAGGCATATTGATAAAAGACAATTGTTTATCATACACTACTTCTGTTGAAGAATAATCAGGCAATGGCTTTAGAGCATTAACTTTATTAGAAGTACTGCAGGAAGAAACCAGTGCAGAAAAAAATACAAGAAAAATAAATTTCAAAAAATTCATGATCAAAAAATTTCACCAAAGATAAAAGGATTCTAAAAATGTCAACACTATCATCCAGTAATTTTAATGATGAATCTTCATCAAAATTGTTTTTCACAAAAAATAACCTGTTAATTACAAACAAATTATAAAATATAATTCAACAAACAGATGTTTTGGCACAGACTTAGCAAGTAATTTTTTATAGAATATTACTAAAACTTAAAACCCAACCCTATGAAAACTCAAAAAAACAACAAAATAGAAACGCTAATCAAAAAATTCGATAAACAATTAGCAGAATTATTAATGGAAGACATTAAATCGATAAAACTAAAATCAGCGTAAACTCCTTATATCTTAATTTAAGAGGTTGTAGTTTATTCTATTATTTCCAAGCTGGAATTATATTGAATATAAACTACAACCTTGTTTTTTGATGTTTGTTCATCTTTAAGTTTAGCATCATTCGTACTATTTCCATCATCTTTTATTGAACCCGCTATATTTTTTAAAGTTTATTTGGATTACTTCTAAATAAATAGCAAATTTGCTCTCAGATGAGCGAGCATACTTTTATCTTAGATACTCTTAAATTAATAGAAGTTTATAGTACCCCTAACGGTTCTGTATTTCAATCAGATGCCGAAAATTGTGTTTATCTTAAATTCTCCGGTAAAACCACTAAATATAAATTTGCTTGTTTGCAGAGATTAAAAAAGGTGATCGACCATGTTGATCTGGAGCGCATGACCGATGTGGATCATCCTGGAATTGAAATTATATTCCTTTGTGGTGCCGAAGATTGTTTCGTTTTAGACATCAAAGAAATCATCAATCTAAAAGAATTGCTAAATGGCACTTTCGCTATGTTTCAGCTAAATACTATTATTAAAGATCGCCTCCAGCGCATTGTTCTTTAATAATACTTAGATTAACTCCAAATTACGATAATTTTATTTTTTGGCTCTTATTATGCTTAACTTTAATGAGCAAATAATTAGAGATATGAAAGACCTCGTTCGCATAAAAAGTTTATTGTCTACCGAAATAGAGACGTTACTTAATCAACAAATAAAAAAAGAATCACATTCCAGCGCATTTTACCTTTCTATGGCATCTTGGTGCGATAGAAACGGATACGATAATTCGGCCACTTATTTTTACGATCAGTCTGCAGAAGAGCGCAGCCATCAAATGAAGTTGTTTAATTATGTATTAGACATGGGTGGCACTGCAATTTCTCCGGAAGTTATCAATATCAAAATAGAGTTTAACTCTTTTAGAGAAGTTTTTGAAGATGCTTTGGAGGCCGAAATTTCCATTACGCAATCATTCAAAAACCTAGCTGCAAGATGCCATAAGGAACAGGATTATGTTACTTTGGAATTTTTAAACTGGTTCTTTAAAGAGCAGCGGGAAGAAGAATATAAAGCAAGAAGAGCACTGGAGTTATTTGATATTATTGGAGAAGAAGGAACTGGCCGTTGGGAAATTGATAAGGCTGTTACTAAAATCAGCTATGATTCTGAAGCTGGAAATTAACCAGGATCAGGATATATGAAAAGAGCGATAGGAATTTCTATCGCTCTTTTTTATTTATTGACTTTCTATTATTTTATAAACCTGCTTCTCTGTATATTCTTTAAGCCATATATTTTGTGGCTGAAAGTTTAAGACCGGTGCAAATTTGCATCTATCGGTACATTCCATTCGAATCACTTCTATATCTCTTTTTTTAAAATTCTTCACATAGGATTTGAGACTTTTATAGCAATCTTTACCTCCTCTTTTCGCACATTTACTCCCGGTACAAACGTAAATTATTTCTTCTGGTGTCTCAAACCTGCTCATATTATCTTTTTAACGCTAAACTTACAAGTTTATTTCTCTAATTTTCTTCCTCAACAATATCATCCGGATGTGTATTTTCTTCATAAAGATCAAGAATCTCTCCATCCTTACTTACCAGCAGGCCAGTTAATTTATCCCCTTTATAGGCGCCGGTATCTATACAAATCGAATGGGTGGTTTCATCGTAATGAACTAAATCTTGTGGAGTATGGCCAAATACCTGTAATTTATCTAGTCTTTTGATTGGACCTCTATAGTAGAGAACGCAATCCGGATTATCAGCATCGAAAGGATCCTTTGTTTCGGAAACGCCGGCATGACTTACCAATAAGGAAGGTGTTTCGTAATATAAGGGAAGCTTGTTAAATTTTTCTGCATCAGGATTTATGCGTCTGTCGTACATTAAATATTGAGAAAAAGTTTTTTCTCCGGCTTTGGATAGCCAATCTTCATTATATTTTTCATTTACATGAAGTTGGAATAGCTCCTCGTGATTTCCTCTTAAAATCACAGTATCAGGATTTTTTTCCTTTAAATGAAAAACGTACTCAACGGTTTGAGGACTAAATTTACCGTTATCAATGAGGTCTCCCACTAAAATTAATTGTTGTTTTCGCGGCTTCCATTTTTTCAATAAAGTTTGTAAAGTATGCAGGCAACCATGTACATCACCCACAATAAAATGGTCTTTCATATGTCTTTGGTAAACACGGTTATTTATCAATAGTTTACCTGTATTAGAATATTTAATTAAAATCCTTGTTTAAAATTCGCTCGAGATCGGTAAAGCTAATATTCATTTTCACTTTTCCTTGTTGTGCGTAGGAAATCTCGCCGGTTTCTTCGGATACGATTAAAGCAGTAGCTTCGCTGGATTCGGTAACACCAATACCTGCCCTGTGTCTCAAGCCAAATTGTGGTGGTAATTTATCATTCTCCGTTAGCGGTAAAATACAACTTGCAGATTTTATTTTGTTTTCCGAAATGATAACTGCCCCATCATGCAAAGGGCTATTTTTCTGAAAAATACTTTCTAATAACCTTTTAGAAATCCGGGCATCCATCATCTCTCCGCTATTGGCAAAAGCATCCTGATCAAAATACTTCGCAAACACGATCAGCGCCCCGGTCCGTGTCTTTTTCATGGTTTTACAGGCATCAATAATAGGTTTTATTTTTGCCATGTTATTCTTTTCGAGCTCCTCTTTCCCAAACATCAGTTTTAGCCAGAGTTTATTTCTCAATGATATATTTTTTCCAATCGTGAGTAAAAACCTTCGGAACTCCTGCTGAAAGACTATAATTAAAGCTATTAAACCTACACTTACAAAACTGCTGAGGATACCCGAAAGCAATTTCATATCTAAAACTTTTGTAATAAAGTAAAGAATGTAAATCAGCAGAAATCCAAGAAATATATTAACAGCAATGGTACCTCTTATTAAATTATAGATGTAGTAAATAATAATAGCTACTAATAAAATATCTATTACATCTACGATAGTGATCTTTAAGAAGCTGAAATCGAGAAAATCCATTAAACTTTAATAAAAGATATATTTCTTCGTGAATTTATCAAAAAATTCTAAAATATTTTCAAAAATCATTAATTATCTAATGGCTTGCAAGATATAATTCATACAATTTCACACATTCTTTAGCCTCTTTAACATCATGTACACGCAATATTGCTGCTCCGTTTTGTAATGCAAAAGTATTAAGAACAGATGTTCCGTTTAAAGCTTCTTCTGGTTTAATACCTAAAGACCTCCATATCATAGATTTCCTAGACACTCCAACCAGCAAGGGTAATTCTAAGGATTGAAATAATTCGAGTTGCTTTAACAGGCTAAAATTTTGATCTATATTCTTCGCAAAGCCAAATCCAGGATCCAAAATAATATCCTTTACCCCAAGGTTTTTCAGTTCATTTACTTTTTTAGAAAAATAGCGATAAATATCCATCAACATATCATCGTACTGATTAAGGGTAGCCATAGTTTGAGGCGTTCCTTTCATATGCATGAGAATATAAGGGACTTTGAGTTTTGCTACAGTTTTAAACATTCCTTTGTCTAACTCACCTCCTGAGATATCATTAATGATATGTGCACCTGCTTCTATGGCTTTTTCTGCTACTTCTGCTCTAAAAGTATCTACAGAAATGATGACTTCTTTAAAATGAGTAGTTAGTAATTTTACTACGGGCAACAATCTTTCCAGCTCCTCCTGAAGAGAAATATCTGTAGCACCTACACGGGATGAATATGCCCCTAAATCTATAAAATCTGCACCATCTGTCATCATCTTCTCTGCCTGCGAAAGAATTTCTTTTTGAGACTGGAAGCGGCTACCCGAATAAAATGAATCAGGTGTGAGGTTTAAAATACCCATCACTTTAGGCGAACTCAAATCAAGTAATTTACCGCCGGCATTTAAAGTCCGTTTTGTATGAAAAAATGTATCTTTAAGCATTTTTATGAGATAGAATTGAGATTTGCCATTACATTTGTAATTAGCGTAAAATTAAGCTATTTCTTTAATTAACATTT
This sequence comes from Pelobium sp., assembly GCA_045629485.1. Taxonomy (GTDB): domain Bacteria; phylum Bacteroidota; class Bacteroidia; order Sphingobacteriales; family Sphingobacteriaceae; genus Pseudopedobacter. The sequence goes on from JAZQRF010000030.1 coordinate 8,458, forward strand.
ATAAAACCATAAACATTGGCTTTAGACACATCACTACAATACGATTCGGTTATTAAAGTTTGCAGAGAACTTTTTATTAAAAAAACACGTGATTATGGCACAGCATGGAGGATTTTGAGGCCATCATCTATAACTGATCAGATTTTCATCAAAGCACAACGCATCAGAACGCTGGAAGAAAAGAAAACCAGCAAAGTTGGTGACGATATTGTGGGAGAATATATTGCAATTATTAATTACTGTGTAATTGGTATCATGCAACTTGAGCTTCCAGAAAATGCCCCTACAGAGTTGGAAGTTGCATTTGTTGAAGAAAATTTCGATCAAAAGGTGAGAGAAACAAAGGAATTAATGTTTGCTAAAAATCACGACTATGGCGAAGCCTGGAGAGATATGCGTGTAAGCTCTTTAACAGATTTAATTTTGATGAAGCTATTAAGAGTAAAACAAATAGAAGATAACCTAGGCAAAACAATAGCATCAGAGGGCATCAAAGCTAATTACCAGGATATGCTAAATTATGCCGTTTTTGCTTTAATTAAATTAGAAATCACGAATTAAACTAAATGAATAAAACAGTGGATAAAAATCCTGTATTATGGATAGTGAGAATAATTGTTGGAGGGCTTTTTATTTTTTCAGGCCTCATTAAGCTAAATGACCCTCTGGGTTTTTCTTATAAACTGGAAGAATATTTTGAAGTCTTTCATCTTACTTTTCTAAATCCTGCAGCTGTATTTTTCGCTGTCGTTCTTTGTGCTCTTGAAGTAATTTTGGGTGTATTCTTACTCACCGGAATATCTTCAAAAAAAGTTGTGTGGGGCTTATTACTTCTGATTAGCTTCTTTACTTTCTTAACATTCTATTCCGCAGCCTTTGATGTGGTTAAAAGCTGTGGCTGCTTTGGAGATGCTATTCCATTAACTCCATGGCAATCTTTTACCAAAGATTTAATATTACTGGTATTAATTATATACATTTTTATTAATCAAAAAGACATTCAGCCAGTTACCTATAATAAATCAAAAAAAACGGCTATTTCTTCAGTTACAATAGGATTAACTCTTTTATTTGGCATTTATACTTACAGCTTTTTACCCATTATAGATTTTTTGCCATACAAAGTTGGAGCTAATATTCCTGAAAGCATGAAAGTCCCGGAAGGTGCTGCGCAGGACGAATATGAGATCACATATGTTTTAAAAAACAAGAAAACAGGCGAAGAGAAAAAAATGTCTGATAAAGAATATCTGGCTACTAAGATTTATGAAAATCCAGATTGGGAATTTGTTTCTTCTTCTGAACCTAAATTAATAAAAGCCGGTTACCAGCCTAAAATAAAAGATCTGAATATTTTTGATTCTCAGGGAGTAAGCTATACAAAAGAGTTGGTAGAAAATCCCTATTATAATTTAATAGCTGTCTCCTGGAAGCTAGAAAACATGCACAGTAAAGCTATGGGAGACATTAATGCTTTAGCAATTAATGCTGTCGAAAATTACAATGTACGAACAGTATTATTAACCTCCAACTCTGCAACAGATGCAGACAAGTATTCAAAAGATTTAAAACTGGCTTTAGAAGTTTTTTATGCAGATGCTGTTCCTCTGAAAAGCATGGTAAGATCTAATCCCGGATTAATTTTATTGAAGGATGGCATAGTGATTAATAAATGGCCTTCTACGGCACTACCCTCTTATGATGATTTGGAAGAGAATTATTTTAGCAGGCAATACTAAATTGCCTGTTTAAAGTTTTAACCTAATCTAACCACTTAACAAACTAAAATGAAAATATTCCTTATCGGATTTATGGGTTGCGGAAAGACCAGAACAGGAAAATCTCTTTCTTCTAAAACCGAAAAACCGTTTATAGATCTTGATCATTTAATAGAGCACACTCAAAACCTGAGTATTCCCGAAATATTTGCGCTTAAAGGAGAAGCCGGCTTTAGAGAAATAGAAAGAAATACTTTACAACAATCTGCTTTTGCAGATGATGCCATAATATCTACGGGCGGAGGAGCACCTTGTTTTTTCGATAACATGGAATGGATGAATAAGAATGGGATTACTGTTTTTATTGACCCTCCTGTAAAAGTACT
>JAZQRF010000031.1:0-6046 GCA_045629485.1 Pelobium sp.
AGGCTGTGTTCTGGCTAATAATTCAGAGTGGGCTTCATTTAAGGGTGTAATTAAAAAATAAAGAGTAGATGCAGTTAAACTGGATAGCACAGCAAAGGCGAAATTATAAACAGATTTTTTGAAAATGGTGAATTCATAGGTAGCGAGACCATAACCCATGCCTAAAATTGGGCCCATTAGTGGGGAAATTAACATGGCACCAATAATTACTGCTGTTGAATTTACATTTAGTCCAACACAAGCGATAAAAATGGCAAATATCAAAATCCAGAGGTTAGTTCCCCTAAAATAAATTCCCTTTTCCACTGTATCATGAATAATGGCATAATCTTCTCTTTCAGAAGAAATATTAAACTTATCAATGATTTTTTGAAGATTCATCAGTTAAGGCTTTAGTAACCCGGCTAGCGGTTAAAGAAATAACTACACCGCAAGTAATATGATTCTACCTGCCAACCGGGATTTGAAGAACACCCGCAGGGGATTTTAGTTTTGTTTGCATCATCAGCCTAACAAATAAAAAAACATAAAAAATAGTTGGCGATTAAAAAATACCCGATTGAAATGATTAGCACATTAATTTTTAAGTTTGTGAGCAAACCTTGAGTGTCAACATGCTAAAAAAGCTTAATTCATTTTTAAGACTAACGAACTTTTGCTCGATCGGACGATGTTATACCTAAGCAGTGTTGCTTCTATTGCTATCATCCTTTCCTAAGACTACAGCTCCCAATCCTCATCTAAAAATAAACTTTCCACATTATTTATGTGCTAATATTTTTAGTATTAGTTTTGTGCTTCTAATGAAATGCTAATTAAGTTTGGGTGATCAGGAGGTACTATGAAAGATAAACATTTATTCTTAAAGTGGGGGTTAAAATCTATGGAGGTTTTATAGGGATTAATGAAACTTTATTAATACAAAGAGATTTTACAGCAAACACAACCATTTTAAGCGGTGATTTAAATAACAGCAATAGTGCAAATAGAAAAGGGCATTGAGCTCATCCTACGGGAAAGCATTAGGGTGAATGGTAAAGACAGCCATGATGATACGGTAAGCATAGACACTACAGTACAGGAAAAAAACATCACCTACCCGACCGATGCAAAGCTGCACAAAAAGATCATCACAAAAAGTCAGCAAATAGCTTCCCAGGAGCAGCTTACTGTCCGCCAGAGCTATACCCAAACTTTAAATAAATTAGGCAGAGACCAAAGGTTCAGGAACCATCCTAAAAACAAAGCGTAGGCAAGAAAGGCCGATAAAAGAATAAAAACCATTGCCGGCAGACTGGTGAAAAAAGAGACTGCCTTTTTTGAGACAGCCTCATTATAAAAAAAGTTTAGTGTCCCACTCACCCTTCTTAATGAGCTACTTGTTTTATATATAATACGAGACGCTCTACAATCAATTATCACATAAAGAGATCCGTATTTGCAAAAGTGATTAGGGGTATTATTCAGATTTAGTATGGACTAAGTTAATAATTGTGTGTAAAACAACATAGTACTAGAAATTAACAACAAATAAATATAAAAATCAATTTTATTAACTATTAAATCACAATTATGAAATTAAAATTTCTACTTTTTTTCGCATTAGCGTTCATCGGAGTTTCTGCCCACGCACAGTTTGTAACCAATTGGCAAAATAGAGATACCACATGGATTGGAACAGCTCATGCCAAAAGTCCTACTTTTGCAACCGGTATTGCGTATAATCCTATAACAAATAAGGTATATTTATCTAAAAGAGGAATAAAAATTTACATTCTAGATCCTGCTACAGGTGCTAAACCAGCAACTGGCCCTGATTCATTAATTACAACAGGAATTGCAAAGTCAACTTTAAACAGTGATGGAGCTAATGTAACAAGCCAATTTAGTTTTAGTAAGATATCTGTTACTTCTGATGGTAAAATTTATGCTTCGACTATAGGTACTGCAGTTAATACCTTTGCAGAAATTTGGTATTGGTCTTCAGAAACTGCAGTGCCCGAGAAAATTTATTCCTATACAGTTACAGCTACTTCAGAAAGGCTAGGAGATTCTTTTACTGCAGTAGGAAGTGGTAACGACGTTTTCTTTTATTTAGGTGGAGCATCTTCATCAATAATGGTAGATCGCATTGCTAAAAAAGATGGAGTATATAAGATCCAAAGAAGAATTAATTTAGGAGCAACTGCAACAGCTGTTGCAGGAGGTTCAATTTCGCCAATATCTCAAGATTCTATTGCGGATTTTTATATTAGTGGTTCTGCTAAACAAAAAAGATTATATCAAGCGGATGGTACAAGAATTCTGTCATTTTCTAATGCTGCTGCTTTATCAAGCAGCGGTACAGCAACTGCAGGGAATTTAAGTAGTAATTTTATTGGTTTAAAATATTTTGAAGTAGGTTCCAAAAAATATATTGCTGTAAATGGTTCTGCAACTGCAACACATGCAGAAGCATTAGCACTACATATCTATGATGTTACTGATGCTACAAGTACAACTCCAACTGCTACTTATATAGCAGGAATATCAATGACTGGAACAATAATGAATGGAGTAACATCTACTTCAACCACCACAGTCACAAATGGTTTAGGTCAGGCAGCAATTGACTTTAAGAAAACAGTTAATCCAGATGGATCTGTAACTATGCAATTCTTTCAGGTAGTTAATAAAAATGGTTTTTCCTCTCACACTATTAACTTTAAAGCAGATGGTACTTTACCAGTATCTCTTTCATCATTTAGCGCATCGGTAAAGAACAACCAAAATCAATTATCGTGGTCTACAGCATCAGAGTCTAATAATAGTGGTTTTGAGGTAGAGAGCAGCCAGGACGGTGTTGTTTTTAGTAAAGTTGGGTTTGTACCATCTCAATCATCCAATAGCACATCTAATCTTAATTATTCTTTTACTGATAAGTTAGCTCAATCTGGAACAACTTATTACAGATTGAAGCAATTAGATTTAGACGCTAAGTTTACTTATTCTGATGTAAAGGTTATTAATAACCAACTTTCTGGTGGTATAACAGTTTATCCTAATCCAGCAGAGGATTATGTAATAGTTAACGGTTTAGATTTGCCAGGAGTAACTGTGGCATTATTTAATTCTAACGGAGCCGAAATAAATACTAAAGGATTAATAGAAGGCAATAAAATATCTTTAAAAGGATTAAAATCTGGATTATATATTGTAAAAGTTTCTAAAAATGGAAAACTATTACAATCATCTAAATTGGTTAAAAACTAATTACTAGCTATTAGATTAAGGGTATCATAAAACCTATTTATAATTGATTTATTAATTCCAACCTCTTGTTCTAAGGGGTTGGTTTTAGTATTAAAATACAGGGGTTAATTCCCCCATTTTTATACAAAACTACTTATGAGATTATTAACATTTTTATTTTTGCTTTTTGTTTTAGCTGCAAGTGCTCAAGATAAAGTTGGAGTTACAGCTGTAATAACAGTTGATGCTGATAGAAATTATGGCATGGGGCATCCGGGCAATAATGCTGATTACATTCAACAGTTGAGAAACGTTACTTTACCAGTTTCTTTAATAAGTTTTGACGTTAAAGGTTCTACAGACGCAATTACAATTGAATGGAAAACAGCAAGCGAAAAAAACAGTTCGCACTTTATTATTAAACGATCTGGAGAGGATAGGGTTTTTGTAAATCTTGCTGAGATTCAGGCACAGACAGAATCGTCCACTACTTCGTTTTATAAATACATAGATCGCTCTCCCTTAAATGGCTATAATTATTATCAATTAGAACAGGTCGATGTTGATGGAACTTCAACATTATCTAAAATTATAGCAACAGCATACAATCTCAAAGAACGAGAGATTTACACTTATTTTTCTGATCAAGCAGTATTAAATGTAATAGTTAATGGACTTAATCAGAATGATCCTATTAAGGTGACTATTGCTACTATTAGCGGTCAAATACTAACATCTAAAAGTATAAAAATTTCAGAAACAAATCATTATGTGTTCAATGACTTATTCTTAAATTCTGGAATTTATATCCTCACAATTGAATCTAAAGATCAGCTTATTAGCCAAAAAATCATTAAATAATACCATGAAAAATTTATTAGCAAACAATCATTTAAAAATGGGTATAAGGAAAAAACTTGGTATATTAATTTTAGTTTTATTATCAACTTTAACAGTACACTCTCAAAGTGTAGTTATAAATAGGGTGTTTAAAGGGACTGAAGGAGAAGGAAGTACGACAAGAGGAAGATATGACGCCATTGAATTATTGGTGATTGAAGATCATGTTGATATGAGAAATTGGATAATCAAAGATTATTCGAGTGCTGTGGTATCAGGATTATCGGGCGATGGTGGAGGAAAATTTCGTTTCAAAGATGTAGCCTTATGGAAAGATTTACGTTCGGGTACTACCATAACCCTAAGGCAGCCGGGTAATCCCTTTACAAATAATCCATCTCCTAACCCCGATTATGTGGAAGATACAGACGCTTCTGATCTTAAAATTGATATAAATATTAGAAACAAAGATTATTTAAGAACTTTAGTAAGCCCATCCAATGCTGAAGCAAGCACTTATATTGACAGAACCTTTATGCTTAATGATGGCTCTGAATTAGTTTTATTAAGATGGGATGATGGTACTGGCGATGGAATGGGATCTGCTAATACCGTTCATGCCTTTGGGTATGGAAGTCTTGGTAACTCTTCTCATTATACAGGGGTAACTGCTCCTAAGCTTTACATTGCTAATGCCCCGGCAAAAGGTGCATATCTTTATGCATTATCTACTAATAAAAATATTACTGATTATGCAACGGTAGCCGGAGTAAGTAAAAGTAAAGACCCTTTACCTTACAATCCGGTTTACGGAAATAATTCATCTTTAGCTGAAAAGATACAGAATGGAACTTCATTGATTAAATCTATAACTAGCGAAATTATAGTTAATAATTATCCTGGCGTAAAGGAAGCTTATATTACTTATGTAAATCAAAGCGATCAAACTACTAAGTTATATATTCTTGAAGTTGATTTAAGTGATCCTAAATTATCTATAGAAGTGGGAACAGTTAATAATTCTGAAACCTTGGGCGGCACACAAACGGTTTTTAATATGATACCGTACAAGAATGATGCTTCGTTTAAGAAAGAAGTGATAGCTGCTGTAAATGGAGATTATTTTGCATTTGAGACTGGTTTACCAACAGGTACAGTTATAAAAGATGCTAAATATCTTCAAGACAAATCATCTAGCAACTATTACTATTTTGCACAATTAGATAACAAGAGCTATTCTATTGGAGGAATTGTGGAATACGACAGGTTGAAACAAAGAATGAATGAAGCCATAGGAGCAAAATATTGGATCGTTAAAAACAGCGTTATACAGGATGTAGCTGACAATGCTGCACCAGCGAGAACCTCAATAGGTTTAACCACTGATAATAAGGCGATTTTTTTAGTAGTCGATAATAAGGCGGGTGTTTCAACTGGTTTAAGTTTACAAAATTTAGGTAATGTAATGAAATCTTTAGGTGCAACAGAAGCATTAAATTTAGATGGTGGTGGCTCTAGTACTTTTATTACAAAGGAAACTAATGGTACCTACCAAGTGAAAAATTCACCTACAGACGGCTCACAAAGAAGAGTGAGTAATGCTCTATTTTTAATGAGGAAGACAGATTAATATTCTAGTCTTATCTACTTACAACAAGAAAGCGGCTTTCAGGAAACTGAAAGCCGCTTTCTTGTTGTAACTGTAAATTTAAAAACCTTAGATGTGTTTCATTAACAATCACAAAGACTAATTGGAATGTTTATGGCCAAGCCGCCTTCAGAGGTTTCTTTATATTTAGAATTCATATCTAATGCAGTTTGCCACATGGTTTTTACCACACCATCTAAAGAAACTTTTGCTAAGCCCGGAACCCCGTTCATAGCAAGCTGAGAGGCTGTAATTGCTTTGATGGCACCCATGGTGTTTCTTTCTATGCAAGGCACTTGTACCAATCCAGCAATAGGGTCACAGGTT
>JAZQRF010000032.1:0-29079 GCA_045629485.1 Pelobium sp.
TATTCCTTCTTTAATTGGAACTTTTATTTCTTTTATTTCCGGAATGATTGCAGTGGCTTTCTTTCAAAAAATCAATCTTTTTAAGCTCCCTATATTGTTATTTCTGGGTTTCTTCGCTGCCTTAATGTGTACCTTGTACTTTAGCTTAAATGGTTTACCACCAGAAGAAATACAAATCATCACAGGATTAATTGGTGGCATACTTATATTTTCAATCATTATTCTTTTTATTGGTTATGGTACCGCAAAAAAGATCAATGTATATGATGCATTTATTGATGGAGCAAAAGAAGGATTTCATACTGCGGTAATGATTATTCCTTTCTTAATAGCCATTCTTGTAGCCATAAGTGCTTTTAGAACTACCGGATGTATGGATTACCTTGTAAATGCAATAGGCAACGGGGTGGCATTTTTTGGATTGGATACGGCTTTTGTACCAGCCCTGCCTGTTGGTTTAATGAAAACCTTAAGCGGTGGTGGTGCAAGAGGCTTAATGGTTGATGTGATGACTACATATGGTGCCGATTCATTCCAGGGAAGACTGGCCAGTATTATACAAGGTTCATCAGAAACCACTTTCTATGTTTTAGCTGTTTATTTTGGATCAGTTGGAATTAAAAACACAAGACATGCTTTGGCATGTGGATTAATAGCAGATGTTGTAGGTTTAATAGCTGCAATTTTCCTTGCCTACCTATTTTTTGGATAATTTTAATGATAGATAAATGAAAAAACGTGTTGCTCTTATTGCCCATGACGGAAGAAAAGCCGAGATGGTGGCATTTGTAAAAGATTTTAAAGAAATATTATCGGATATGGATCTGGTAGCTACCGGGACTACGGGAAGCCATATTGAAAAAACTGGTCTATCTGTAACTAAAAAATTAAGCGGACCAAAGGGTGGGGATGCCCAAATTGCTGCCATGGCTGCAGAAGGATTATTAGATTGCATCTTATTCTTCAGAGATCCGCTTGGTAAACATCCTCACGAACCAGATGTACAAATGTTATTGAGGATCTGTGATGTTCATGATGTGCCTCTGGCAACCAACCCGGCAACAGCAAAATATCTTTTGCTGGGAATTATTGAATAATGAATATAGAGGTAAGGTTATTGTTTCTTATCTTCAAAATAAAAAATGATGATGAACAAAGTACTAACCTTACTTTTATGCACTCCCCTGTTTTACTCCTGTGCGTCTTTAAAATCAACAGATATTCATAAGTTTTCCGGCATCTACCAGGCTGATATGCCTTGTGAAGATTGCCGGGGGATTAAAACCAGTATATCTATTCATCCCGATTTTTCTTTCAAGAAAACTAGTCTGTATCTGGGTAAGCCGAATGGATTTTTCGAAACCTCAGGCAACTGGAAGGTGGAGAATGATTCTACTATCTCATTAAATGAAAACGGTCAGCAGCAACACTACCGGGTAAGACAAAATGCTATTTTTCAGGTCAATAAAGAAAACAAAGGTATTGAAAACACTTTTCTCAAAGTGGATCAAACTATAAAAACCGAAGGCGATTTTGCACAACAAAAAGAGAAAGGTATTGATTTTTTTGCGGGAGGAAACGAACCTTTTTGGTTCTTGGAAATAATGGCAGAAAAGACGCTAACATTTAATCTTATTGATGCCCAACCTATTGTCTTAAAAGATATTGTTACTACCTATGCAAACGGAATAATGGTTATTAAAAGTAACTCTAAAAAACCCGTAATAGAAGCAACAATCTATAACTATCAATGCGTTAATGATATGTCTGGAGCAGTTTCTTCTAATTATGTAGAAGTAAAAGTAAATGATCAGATTTATAAAGGCTGCGGAAGACCTTTAAATAGTGACTTTTCGATCTCCGGAAAATGGAATTTAAGTTTTATTAAAGATTACCCAATTCTGAACAACGACACTGGTAAAAATCCTTTTTTAAACTTCAATATTCGGGAGAACAGCGTTAGCGGAAACTTTGGCTGTAATGGCTTTGGAGGAAATTATACTATTAATAATGATAGCCTTAAGATTACGAATGTGATGGGCACTTTAATGGCATGCCCAAAAATGGAAACAGAAAACAAATTTTCTGCAGCATTACAACAAATTGATAGCTATAAAATTTTAAACAACGAATTACAACTTTTTAAAGGCAAGGAGCTATTGCTTGCTTTTAAAAGATAAGCTCATCAAGAGATCAACATGAAGAAAACTTTAATTATCGGAATACTCTTATTATCTCATACAGTTATGGCTCGAAAAAGCATGTCCCCCGAATTACTTTGGAAGCTGGGAAGAGTAAGTGGCGAGACTGTAAATCCTAAAAACAACTCGGTAATCTTTGGAGTTTCTAACTACAACCTGGAAGAGAATACTAGCGAAAGAAATTTATTCAGCATTAGCCTGAGCGGCGGCCAGCCTGTGCAGATCAGTACAAATAAATCAGCCGAATCTGTAGTTAGCGTAAATCCAAAAACCGGACAAATCGTTTTCCTTTTTCAATCACAGCTTTGGCAAATGAATGCCGATGGTTCTGGTAAAAAACAAATCTCTAATATAAAAGACGGGTTGGAAAACCCAAGAATATCTCCTGATGGAAAGTTCATCCTCTTTACCAGAGAAGTGCCAATTATTAAAACTGTAGCCAAAGATAAACATCCGGATTTACCTAAATCTAACGCCTACATTTTTGATGATCTGAATTATCGCCATTGGGATACCTGGGAGGAAGGCAAATTCTCTCATGTATTTTATGCTACCTATGATAACGGAAAAATTGGAGATCCCATAGATATCATGAAAGACGAGCCTTATGATTGTCCTCAAAAGCCTTTTGGCGGAAAAGAAGACGCTATCTGGTCTCCTGATAGTAAGGCTATCGTTTATGTAACAAAGAAAAAGTTTGGAAAAAACTATGCTGTAAGTACAAATACCGATATTTTTAGTTATACCCTCTCTACAAAACATACAGTTAACCATACTGATAATATGTTAGGTTACGATACTCAGCCTGCTTTTAATAAGGATGGCTCTCGCCTTGCATGGACAAGCATGGCCGAGGATGGAAACGAGTCTGATAAAAATGATATCTGGGTTTTCGATTATAAAAAGAATGAATGCCATAATCTCACTAAAGATTGGGATGAAACTGTAGCAAGTTTTGTTTGGAGCAATGATAATTCTAAAATTTATTTTCTGGCCGTTGAAAAAGGGACGGAACAATTATTTGAGATCAGCTTACAAAAGGATCTGAATCAGAATAAAGCTTCTCATATTAAAAAGATCACCAATGGCCGCTGGGATGTGAATGCGATTGTTGGACAGCTTCAAAATAAACTTATTGTTTCCAGAACAGATATGAACCATGCTGCAGAGCTTTATACCGTAGACCTTTCTAATGGAAAAATGGCCTCTTTAACTCATGTCAATAAAGAAATCTATGATAATTTGGCAATGAGTGATATTCAGGAGCGCTGGATAAAAACTTCGGATGGAAAGGATATGCTTACCTGGATAATTTTTCCACCAGATTTTGACCCGGGTAAAAAGTACCCTACCCTTTTGTATTGTCAGGGTGGCCCGCAATCAGCATTGTCTCAATTCTATTCTTTTAGATGGAATTTCCAGTTAATGGCAGCAAACGGCTATATTGTTGTAGCCCCAAACCGGCGGGGTATGCCAGGCCATGGTACTGCATGGAATGAGGAAATTAGCGGAGATTGGGGCGGGCAACCAATGAAAGATTATTTTTCTGCCATAGATGCTCTAGCTAAAGAATCGTATGTAGATAAGGATAGGATTGGCTGCGTAGGCGCAAGTTACGGCGGGTATTCTGTTCTTATGTTAGCGGGAATACATAATAAAAGATTTAAAACTTTTATATCTCATAATGGCTTGTTTGATTTAAGAAGCTGGTATGGTACAACCGAAGAATTATGGTTTGCTAATAAGGATGTGGGTGGCCCTTATTGGGAAAAGAATCGTCCTAAATCTTATGATAACTTCAATCCAGTTGAATTCGTAAAAAATTGGGATACTCCTATTATGATTGTGCAGGGAGGTAAAGATTACCGTGTACCTATCGAACAGGGTTTGCAAGCTTTTCAGGTGGCGCAACTTAAGGGTATAAGAAGCAGGTTATTGTATTTACCCGAAGAAAATCATTGGGTATCTACTGCTCAGAATGCGGTGGTATGGCAAAGAGAATTTTTTAAATGGCTACAGGAGACTTTGTAGAGATATCGGCTAATTGCCCGATATTAATAATTATCGGGTGATTGCCCGATAATTTGATTTATGGGGTAATTATCCGATATTTATTTTTATGATTAGTATTATAACAGGAGATATTATCAATTCCAGGAAGATAAAAGAAACTCAAACATGGATGAGCTTATTGAAACAAGCCTTATCAAAGTTTGGAAAAGAAGATACTCAGTGGGAAATTTATAGAGGCGACAGCTTCCAGCTAGAAATTAAAGACCCAGCTGAAGCACTAATTGCTGCAATTTTTATTAAAGCCACTATCAAAACATTGAAGAGTATTGATGTAAGAATGGCTATAGGGATTGGAAAAAAAAGCTTCCATGCTAAAAAAATAACCGCATCAAACGGGGAAGCATTCGAACTCTCCGGACATAAGTTTGAGAATTTAAAAAAGGATCGACAGAACCTGGCTATACAAACCAGCAACGAACGTTTTAATGAAGAGCTCAATCTATTTTTAAAATTAGCGCTCATTGCTATGGATAACTGGAGTACAGGATCTGCAGAATTTGTGAAAACCATTTTAGAGAATGAAAAGCTTTCTCAAAGCGATATTGGTGAGATTTTAGGAATTACACAGTCATCTGTAAGCGAAAGGTATAACAGGGCTTATTTTTATGAAATATCTGAATTGAACAACTATTACAAAAAAAGAATAAAAGAACTAATTATAGACCAATGATTGTATTCTTAAAACTTTTAATCGCCCATTTATTAGGAGATTTCATTTTTCAGTCGGATAAATCTGTAAAAGAAAAAGAAGAAAAAAAAATAAAATCTTTGAGATTATATTTTCACGTTATTTTACATGGCATCCTGTCGTTAATCGTACTATGGGATATTGGCTTATGGAAATATGCAATAATTATTAGTGTAACTCACCTGGCTATTGATCTTGGTAAATCCTATCTTACCTCCCAAAAATGGAAAAGAGAAGCTTTTTTAATTGATCAGTTTTTACACATTTCGGTTTTAGGTATAATCAGCATACTTCTTACCGGCAACAATATCAATTATCATGTTTTGATAGATAACCATTCTATCATCTTTTTTGTCTTTTTGCTATTTTTAACCAAGCCAAGCTCAATTTTTATCAAAATTTTTATTTCTAAATGGACTCCTGAAAAAACATCCAAAATAGATTCTTTAGAAAGTGCAGGTAACTGGATAGGAATTTTGGAGCGCCTGCTGATATTCGTATTTATCATCATCGGAAAATTTGAAGCTGTAGGTTTTTTACTTGCAGCAAAATCGATATTCAGGTTTGGAGATCTTAAGGAAGGAAACGACAGGAAACTTACAGAGTACATTTTAATTGGGACACTAAGTAGTTTCGGAACCGCTATTATAGCTGGTATATTATACAATTATTTGCAAAACCTTTATTAATAAAATATTACCTCCTTTTTGGAACAGTAATTGTAAATGCTTTGTATTGAAAAACATTTTAACATCTACTAAACAAAAAGAAAATGGAAACTATTGCAGTAACAGCAGAAGTACTGAACGACCTTGTTCAGATCAACAATGACCGTATTCAGGGTTATGAGAGAGCAATTAAAGAACTGAAAGAAGGTAATTCTGATCTCAAAGTCTTATTTGCTGACATGATTAGAGAAAGCCACCGTTATAAATTAGCTTTAGCTACCGAACTGAGCGTGATGGGGGCAGATACAGATAGTGGAACCACTACCAGCGGAAAAATCTACAGAGCCTGGATGGATGTGAAAGCATTATTCACCGGACATGATAGAAAATCTATTTTGGAAAGCTGTGAATTTGGAGAAGATGCAGCGCAGCGAGCTTATAAAACTGCTTTAGAAGATGAAACACTTCCCTCTTTCTTAAGAACACTTATACAGGATCAAAAAAACTCCTTAAAGTTATCTCACGATCAAATTAAAGTCTTGAGAGATCAGGAGAGATAAAAAAGAATAAAAAGCTGTTTCAGTTAAAAGGTTTATAATAATCCTCTAACTGAACCAGCTTTTTTTAAAATGCCATTAATATCCTACCCTCCTCTTTCAAAAAAATTTTACGTTTCGTAACAGAAATAATATATTTGTTTTCTAAACCCTGGAAAACATGAAGTTATTAGTATTGTCTGAGTTTTAATCAGGACATTCTTTAATTCTAATCAGAGTGCTTAAAAAAGCATTCATCTATTTACATTTTCATTTCACAAAATGACGGGGTCTCAAATTTCGAAGGGAAAACTCTACAATCTAATAGCTGTTATTAAACAATCTTTAAGCGGCGAAGAAGCAGATTATACAACAGGAAGTATTCGTAAAGCTGTTATACTGCTGGCTATTCCCATGATGCTGGAAATGATCATGGAATCTGTTTTCGCATTGGTAGATCTCTATTTTGTAGGCCATCTGCATAACAGTAGTTTTGCTATTCAAATTGTTGGGTTAACAGAATCTATTCTTACAGTAATTTATTCCCTTGCTATTGGTATAAGTATGGCTGCTACAGCGATAGTGTCCAGAAGAATCGGAGAAAAAAATCCTGTAGCAGCTGCCAAAGCAGGGATGCAGGCTATCATTATCGCTTTCTGTATCAATACCGTAATTAGCATCTTAGGGTATTTGTTCGCTACCCAAATTTTGATATGGATGGGTGCTTCCCTTGAAGTGGCAGTTTATGGTACTCCATTTATCAGAATAATGATGGGTACCAGCATATTCATTATGTTATTATTCTTAATTAACGGTATTTTTCGTGGTGCCGGAAATGCAGCTATTGCTATGAAAAGTTTATGGCTGGCAAATATCATTAACATCATCCTTTGCCCCATTTTTATTAATGGCTTTGGGCCAATCCCTGCATTTGGTTTAACAGGCGCTGCAATAGCAACATCTATAGGCCGTGGCTCGGGAGTTTTATATCAGGTTTATCACCTGGCTTATGGTAAAGGAGCCTTAAAAATCAGGTCAAGCTATTTCAAACCTCATTTTACGCAAATACAAGCTATTATTAAGATTGCTGCTCCGGCTATACTACAGTTTGTAATAGCATCCTGCAGCTGGATTTTCTTAGCAAGATTGGTTGCCAATACAGGTGGAGACAGTGGTTCTGCCGGATACCAAACCGCTTTAAGGTTGATGATGTTTTTTATGCTACCGGCATGGGGCTTAAGTAATGCTGCCGCTACAATGGTTGGCCAGAATCTAGGTGCAAAAGAACTCCAAAGAGCAGAACAGGCGGTGATGCAAACTGCTAAGTACAATGTTTTATTTATGGCATTTGTTACATTCATTTCATTATCATTTGGGCATATTTTAGCCTCATTTTTTACTAATGATAAAGAAGTGCAACAGGTAGCAGTACATGCCATTCATATCATGAGCATAGGCTATGTTTTTTATGGGATTGGTATGGTTTTAATCAATACTTTTAATGGAGCGGGTGATACATGGACACCAACGTGGATAAATTTATGCGGCTTCTGGCTGTTTCAAATCCCATTAGCCTATTTACTAGCCAGATACTTTAATCTAGGTCCAACCGGAGTCTTTATATCTATTCCTGTGGCAGAAACTGCCATTACTATAGCGGGATTTATTCTCTTTAAAAAAGGAAAATGGAAGAAAATCGAGGTTTAAAAGTTTTAATTTCATCTGCCTTTACTCAAAGGTTATTCATCAATTTAATTGTAAAAAATTGTTAAAGATTTAAAATTCTTATACCCTGTATTTTTTAAATGGATATATTAGCACATTAGCTTACTTACTATAAAGCAAAATGAATTATTTTAAAATTGCCTTTTTCTGTTCTTTTTCTATACTTGCTTCTAACCTACTTTATGCGCAAAAAGACAGTATTCCTTTAACTACAATTCTCGAAAGAAAAGCAAAATTAACACATGATTATCCTACAGAAAAAGTTCATTTACACTTTGATAAACCTTATTATGCAATAAGTGATACCATTTGGTTTAAAGCCTATCTTACGATAGATCTGAACATCCCTTCTCCTTTAAGTAAAATCTTATATGTTGATCTTATCAATAGCAGAGATTCTTTGGTAGAAAGCTTAAAATTACCCGTAACCAACACAGTTTCGAGTGGCAGTATTGTACTCCCTTACGAAAAATATAAACAGGGAACCTATCAGCTAAGGGCTTATACCAAATGGATGCTGAATAATAACCAGGCTTATTTTTTCTCTAAGAATATTTACATTGGCAATGCTATTAATAAAGATCTTTCCACGCATATATCATTCACCGGAACCTCCACAGATAAAGCAAATAAAGTAAATGCCAGAATACAGTATAAAGATGAAAAAGGCGTTCCCCTGGCTAATAAAAAAGTGAGTTGGGAAGTAGTTGCTGATTATGAAAGAGTAGCAAAAGGAAAAGGAAGCACTGATGCAAATGGTTATATTAACATTAACTTTACTGCATCTCAAAAAGTAGCTTTAAATACCGGTCAATTAATTACCTCTTTAGAAACCGACAACAATAGAAATCTTAGTTCTACTTTCCCTCTTAAAACAGCAATTTTAGAAAATGATATTCAGTTTTTTCCTGAGGGTGGAGATTTGGTCGCCGGTTTACCCTCAAAAGTGGCGTTCAAAGCTTTAAGGTCAGACGGTTTAGGTATTGATGTAAAAGGGGAAGTTATTGATGAACAAGGAAAAGTAATTGCTAACCTAACATCACAACATTTAGGGATGGGGGCTTTTACTTTCTTACCAGAGGCCAATAAAACTTATAAGGCCAATATAACTTTTAAAGACGGCAGCGAAAAAACATTCAATTTGCCGGAAGTGAAAGCGGAGGGTATGTTAGTTTCTGCCGAACAGGATGCAGAAAATGTAGAAGTTAAAATTTCAACAAATCCTGCGTTTATTGCAAATAATCAAAATAAAGGATTTTACATTATTGCGCAAAACAATGGCGTAGTGTTTTATGCAGCCCAAAGTGTGATCAAAAATCAGGTTTATACTGCGAAAATTTCCAAAGAAAAATTCCCCTCAGGTATATTACAATTAACCCTGCTTTCTACAAATGGTGATCCCATAAGCGAGAGGTTAATTTTCATAAAAAAGAACGACTTGCTTGATCTGAAAGTGAGTACCGACTTGCCTGCTTATAATAGCCGTCAAAAAGTAAAGCTCAACCTCATTGCTTTAAATCCAAATCAAATTGCAGAAGGCAACTATTCTATTGCAGTGGTAGATGAAACCAAGGTTCCAGTAAATGAAGACTCAGAAACTACTATTTTAAGTAATCTGCTGCTCACATCAGATCTGGAAGGCTTTATAGAACAGCCCAATTATTATTTTAATAAAACGGATGATAAAAAATTATCGGATCTGGACGTTCTAATGCTAACACAGGGTTACAGGCGTTTTCTTTATAAAGACGTTGTAAGCGGTATCCCTCCCAAGATTACTTATTTTCCTGAACAGGGAATAGATATAACTGGTACTATAAGAAAAAGTAATGGAATGCCATTAGAAAAAGGAAGATTGCTATTACAAATACCTGATAAACATTTTTCTTCTCCTATTCTTACCGACCAGGAAGGCCGGTTCAGGTTTCCAAACCTTGTTTTCCAGGATTCTTCAGAAGTAATTATTAATGCCAGAAACAATATTAACTCCAAAGATTTAAGAATTATGGTTGATGGTGAAGCTTATCCTGCTATTTATAAAAACGTGAATTCACCAGACGAAATGCTCAACATGGATAGCACTTTAAATGCCTATCTTCAAAATAGCAAACTCCAAAACAATAATGCTTTTATGTTAAGAGAAGTTGTGGTTAAAGGTGCTGCAGTTAAGAAGCCGAGCCATGCCGACCACTCTGCTCTATCCGGACTAAATATGATGCCTGACAGGCTAACCTCCAGCGAACAACTGCAAGGTTGTGCACAATTGATCAACTGTTTATCAGGGTCGGGTTTAACCTATATTGATAATATGCTGTATCTCACAAGAAATTACCAGTCTGGTGTAAGAGTGCCTGTAGAGGTTTATGTAAACGGAATGCCTGTAGATGTAAATTACCTGGCCAGTATAGATACCAAAGGTGTTGAATCTATTGAGGTTTTTAATAATGATGGTTTAAGTGGAATCAACAGAAGAAGCAATACAAGTGGTGTTGTGGTAGTGAATATGAAAGAGGTAAAGAAGGTTTCTATGACCAAAGACCAACTTAAAGCTTTGTTTCCTGATCAAAATATATTAAAATTCACACCAAAAGGTTATGCTACCGAAAGACAATTTTATGTGCCAAAATATGCCGGACCTAGAACCGCATTGCAACCAAAAGATATCAGAAGCACCATTTACTGGAATCCTATAGTAAATACTGATAAAGAAGGAAAAGCTTCTTTAGAATTTTTTAACGCTGATGATAAAGGAACTTACCGCGTAGTTGTGGAAGGTTTGGATAATAATGGCAATATTGGCAGAGCAGTTTATAAGTATCAGGTTAAATAGTTTGAAGAAGTATAAATTTTACAAACAATTTTAAAATTAAGCTATTATATACTTAGATTTGTAGAAATGAAATTGAGTCGCAACATTTTAACCCTGTTTTTAACCACTTTGGTGTTTATCACATCAACAGGGATGACGCTCAATCTTCATTTTTGCGCCGATAATCTGCAAACGGTAAGTATAGATCAACATGCTGCAAACTGCAACATGACGGCTATTAAAAAGGTTTCGCAAAAAAATTGTGATACTCATTTATCAATTGCAAAAGACGACAGTTGTTGTAAAGACCAGCAGGTAAAAGCAAAAAATCCTGTTAAAGCAGATCCCTCAAAATCTAAAAAGGACAATTCGTTTGTCAAATCCCTGGT
Source organism: Pelobium sp. (assembly GCA_045629485.1). Taxonomy (GTDB): domain Bacteria; phylum Bacteroidota; class Bacteroidia; order Sphingobacteriales; family Sphingobacteriaceae; genus Pseudopedobacter. Next base: position 11,090 of record JAZQRF010000032.1, read on the forward strand.
TTTCATAAAAACACATATTGTTAATTTCTTCAGCTTTGAAACTGAAGCAGAACATGATGGTAAAAAGCCAGAGCTCTCCCTTTTTCCCCTCTTAAAAGAAGGATTATACATTCTTTTAGGTCAATTCAGAAATTAGAATAATCTCTTCATTTTATACTGAGCAGATCAGTATTCCCAATTATCACTAAACATTTAAAAGTTTAGGACGAATTCTTTATTACTAATTTATCTATCATGATTGAGAAATTCATTGGATTCTCATTAAGAAACCGGTACATGGTGCTGGTTATAGCTGCACTTTTATTTGGCTTTGGTATTTATTCTGTCAAAAACAGCAAAATAGATGCTATTCCAGATTTATCAGAAAACCAGGTAATTGTTTTTACTGAATGGATGGGCCGGAGTCCACAAATTATAGAAGACCAAGTCACCTACCCTTTGGTTACAGGTTTACAAGGCATTCCGAATGTTAAATACGTAAGGGCTAACTCTATGTTCGGGATGAGTTTTATCTACGTTATTTTTGAAGATGATGTGGATACCTATTGGGCCCGGGCAAGGGTACTTGAAAAACTAAGTACAGTTAATAACACACTACCTGCAGGTGTTGCTCCTACCCTTGGCCCCGACGGAACCGGCGTTGGGCATGTGTTGTGGTATACTTTAGATGCCGAAGGAGTTGATTTAGGCGAACAAAGAGCCATACAAGACTGGTACGTGAAGTTTGCCCTTCAAAATGTAAAAGGTGTAAGTGAAATCGCCTCGTTCGGCGGTTTCCAAAAATCGTATCAAATTAGTATAGACCCTAATAAACTTAACTATTATAAAGTAAGTGTAGAAGATGTGATGGACGCCGTAAGGAAAAACAACAATGAAGCCGGAGGAAGGAAGTTCGAACTCAGCGATATTGGCTACATCATAAAAACTACAGGATATTTAAAAGGAATTGATGAATTAGAAAACCTGCCTGTTAAAACCCAAAATTCTATTCCTGTTAGCGTAAGAGATGTGGCGAATGTACAAATGTCCGGCGAAAGCCGCGTTGGAATTTTCGACCTAAATGGTGAAGGAGAAGCAGTAGGCGGAATTGTGGTGATGCGCTACGGAGAAAATGCTGATGAAGTGATAGAAAATGTAAAGCTGAAGATGAATGAAGTCGCCAAAGGTTTGCCTGACGGAATTAAATTCAATATTGTTTACGACAGAAGCGGATTGATCAAAGAATCCATCAGCTCTATAAAAACCACGCTGATAGAAGAAATGATTGTGGTATCTATTATTGTCTTTTTGTTTTTAATGCATTGGCGAAGCGCCATCAGTATCATCATCCAAATCCCGATTACCATTGCGGCAAGTTTTATTCTTTTAAATGCCTTTGATATCAGTTCTAATATCATGTCTTTAACAGGTATTGCACTTGCCATTGGAGTAATTGTAGATAACGGAATCATCATGACGGAAAATGCTTACAAACATCTTTCTGCCAGGTACGAAGAATTAAATTCATCGCCAACATCATCCTCTAAACCCGAATAAGATGTGGACAAAAATTAAAAATATATTCAATAAAAACCGGCATCCACACGATGATGTGAGAATTGAGGAGAAAGAACGAATCAGTATAATCGAAAAGGCTTGCAAACAAGTCTCCAGAGGGGTTTTCTACTCTACAGTTATCATCATTACTTCTTTCTTGCCTGTGTTTTTATTAACCGGCCAGGAAGGAAAACTTTTCCATCCTTTAGCTTTTACCAAAACATTTATTTTGGTGATTGATGCTTTATTGGTGATTACCCTCGCTCCTGTTTTGATTTCATTTTTCATGAAAGGTAAATTTAAATCAGAGCACAGTAATCCTATCAATTGCTTCTTAGAAAGAATTTACGAGCCTGTTATAAAAACCTGTTTAAAGTATAGGAAAACAACTATCGGAATAAATATCATTGCTTTATTGATCAGTATTCCTTTATTGATGAGTTTGGGAAAAGAATTCATGCCTCCGCTGGATGAACAATCAATCCTGTTTATGCCCGTAACACTTCCCGATGTTTCCAACACAGAGATTAAAAGGATTCTACAGGTTCAGGATAAAATCATCAAATCTGTACCGGAGGTAGAGCAGGTTTTGGGTAAAGCCGGAAGGGCAAGTACCGCAACAGATAATTCTCCGCTAAGCATGATAGAAACCATTATTATGTTGAAACCAAAATCTGAATGGCGGGAAGGCATGACCAAGAAGAAGATTGTGGAGGAGCTGGATGAAAAGCTGCAAATACCAGGCGTTGTGAATGGATGGACACAACCCATCATCAACCGTATCAACATGCTGGCAACAGGTATCCGTACTGATGTAGGGATTAAAGTCTATGGCCAGCAACTGGATAGCATTTATAAATTATCTGAGAAAATTAAGTCGCGACTTGGAAATATTGAGGGTGTTCATGATTTATATGTAGAACCTGTTACTGGCGGAAAATATCTCGATGTAGCTATAAAAAGAGAAGGACTATCTCGCTACGGTTTAACCATTGATGATGTGAACATGACGGTAGAAGCCGCCTTGGGCGGAGCTCCGTTTGCTAACACGATTGAAGGGCGAAGAAGATTTAGCATACAAGTTCGCCTGGCAGAAGATTTCAGAAATAGTTTAGATCGCTTAAAGCGTATTCCGTTAAATTCTCCGGATGCAGGTATCATCCCACTTTCTGCTGTTGCAGATATTAAATTTACCGATGGACCACCAATGATTACTTCAGAAAACGGAATTCTACGAGGAGCTGTAATGTTTAATATCCGTGATAGAGATATGGGAACCACTGTACAGGAAGCCATTGAAAAAATTAATGCCGAATTCGATCTTCCCAAGGGATATTTTATTGAATGGAGTGGGCAATACGAAAACCTGATAAGAGGCGAAAAGGTTTTGCTCATGATTATACCCGTTGTACTTATCATCATTTTGCTATCGCTTTATTTTGCTTTTAAATCAATGAGAGAGGCATTTCTCAGTTTAATTACCATACCGTTTGCTTTAATTGGCGGCGCATATATGGTTTATTTTTACGGAGTTAACCTTTCTATTGCAGTTGCTGTTGGGTTTATTGCATTATTTGGAATCGCAGTGGAAACAGGTGTAGTAATGGTTATTTATTTAAATGATGCCATGCAACAGCTGGTGAAATTAAAAGGCAACAGTCGCGAAACGATCACTAAAAGAGATATTGAAGAATTTGTAATTATGGGAGCTGCTAAACGGCTCAGGCCTAAGATCATGACAGTCTGCGTTTCGCTATTCGGACTCACTCCTGTTCTTTGGGCAAGCGGCGTGGGCAGTGACATCATGTTGCCTATTGTATTACCCATGATTGGAGGTGTGCTCACCTCCTCTACTCATATTTTATTGGTAACACCTTTAATATTTTTAATGACAAAAGAATATGAACTTAAAAAATTCGGAAAGTTGGAGGTTATGGATGTTAAACATTAAACATTGCATAATATTGATTTTAGCAGGGATTGCTTTTCCGGCTAAAGCTCAGAATGTCCTCAGCTTAGACAGCATCATCTATATCATAGAACAAGAAAATCCTGATTTGAAATTCTATGATCAGAAGATGTTAAGCCAGGGCGCAAAGGTTGCAGGTGCAAAATCCTGGATGGCTCCCATGATTGGTGCCGGTACATTCATGACTCCTTATCCAGGACAAAATACCATGAATAACAGCGACAAAGGTGCCCTAATGATTGTTGCAGAACAGAGTTTGCCAAACTCAGCAAAAATCAAATCCAAACAAAGTTATATGGCCTCATTAAGCAATATTACAAATTCTCAAAAGACATTGGCTTTGAATAGCTTAAAAGCATTAGCTAAAGAAAATTATTATGAGGTAATTATTAATGAGAAAAAAGTAAAAGTCTTAAAAGAGAATCTTCAAATTCTAAATAATTTGAAGAAGCTGGCAGAAATAAGATATGAATACAATAAGGGTACTTTAAGCCAAATTTATAAAGCCGAGAGCAAGATCTATGAAATTCATAACCAGTTAGAAGATGCCGGTGGTAATATTAAAGTGGGTATAATTAATCTTAATGTTTTAATGAACAAAGATCCTGAAGATCCGCTTTTGTTAAACACCAATACAGCAATTCAAACGAGCAGAATGGTTATTGTAGATTCCAGTTACGTCCTACACAATACCACTGAATTAAAATTAGCCGCTGATGAGATAAAAAGTATGAAGTATGAAGGGCAAGGTATCAGGAATGAAGCCAAACCGGAGTTTAAAATACGCTTTGACCATATGTCTCCGCTTTCCAATATGATGCCGCAACAATATTCTGCAATGGCTATGGTTTCTATTCCAATTGCACCATGGTCGGCTAAATCTTACAAAGCCGATTTAAAAGCGAATCAACTAGAAACACAGGCTCTAGAACAAAAAAAGAATGCCCTGTTGGCTACCAATTATGGGATAATTAAATCTCTGCAGCAAAAAATATCCAGTATGGAACATCATATTAAAATGTTTGAGGAAAAGATTATTCCTGTAAACAGGAAGAACCTGGATGTTCTACTTCTTAATTATCAGGAAAATAAAGAGGAACTACCCATGGTGATGGAAGGCTGGGAAATGCTAAATAAAGCACACCTGGATTACTTAAATGAGTTAGGTAACTATTATAAAATGGTAATTGATTATGAAAAAAGTATCGAATAATAAAGTGATAAGGCTTCTCGCTGTTTTCTTGCTTCTTGTTATGGCTACAAGCGGCTGCAAGGAGAAGATTACGGCAAATGATATTACCTATACCTGCCCTATGCATCCCGATATCATAAAAAACGAAGCCAGTACTTGTCCAATTTGCGGAATGGATTTAGTAAGGTTACATCCACATGGTATTGATAATAACGAAAAAGATAGTCTTAACCTCACAAAAACTTTAAAAAACGGAATAAATGCAAATGTAAAAACCATTTCTCCTAATGTGGGAATTTTAAAAGATACGGTAATTCTTAAAGGAATTATTGCTATCAATACAAATTATACCAAAACTATATCTTCTTACATCAGCGGAAGGATAGAAAGACTACATGTAAAATACAATTTTCAAAAAGTAGCTAAAGGTCAAAAAATCATGGATATCTACAGTCCGGATTTAGTAGCTGCACAGCAAGAACTGTTGTATCTAAAACAAGCAGGAGACACTCATTTAATGCAACAGGCAAAAAGAAAACTTCAGCTGTTGGGTGTAAGTGAAAGAGACATAAATCAAATATTAAGCAGTGGCAAAGCAAATTACAGCATTAGTATTTATAGTTCTTCTAATGGGTATATTATAGATGGCTTAAGCAATGCCGGTGAAGTTAGTCTAAACGCCACCAATTCTCCGCTAAACTTACGGGAAGGGATGTATGTAAAAGCAGGTGATATCTTCTTTAAAGTTTACGATAACAGTTCGGTTTGGGCCGAATTTTACGCCTCCAATGAAGAATCTAAAAGTCTTAAGCAAAATGAAAAAATTTTGATCGATATAGGAAATGAAAAAATAATAAACGCCAGGATTAGTTCGATACAACCCTTTTATAAAGACGGCCAAAACTTCACTAATGTGAGGGTGAGATTAGATAATTCTAAAAATGGCTTCAAAGTCGGGCAATTAATCAATGCTAAAATTACCGTCGAAAATAATGAAGGCTTATGGATTCCAAGATCGGCAGTCTATCAATCCGGGAGCAGAAATATTGTTTTTGTGAAGTCTGGTAATTTATTGCACCCTAAACAAGTTGCAGTTACCAATAAATTTGGAAACAAGGTTTTGGTTTTAAGCGGCATAAACAAAAATGATAGGATTGCAGAGAATGCTGCACATTTGGTAGATCCTGAAGCTTTTATTTCTAATACCAATGAAAATGAATAGTATAAAAGTATTTATCATGCTGATGATTTTAACAATTGGCATAATTTCTTGTGGAGAGCACCACCAGCAAACACATCAAAACGCAGAGCAAACTTTTACTTGCCCTATGCATCCGGATGTGATTAAAAATGAGATGGACATCTGCCCTATTTGCCATATGGACTTGGTTCCTGTAAATAAAAACAGCAGTAAAAATGCTGAGCTTATGTTGAGTAATGAACAAATTAAATTGGCCAATATCAAAACTTTAAAAATAGAAACTGGTAACTACTTTAATGCTACCGAATTAAAAGGAGTGTTACAAATTAACCCCTTATCCTCAACAATTGTTTCCAGTAAATTCCCAGGACGGATTGAGAGGCTTTTTTTTAAAGAAACCGGAGTAAATATTAAAGCTGGACAGCCCATTTTTAGTATATACAGCGAAGAATTGCTTACACTTCAAAAAGATTACTTACTCAATGTTAAACAGCAGGAAGCTTTTCCTGATGAAGCTATTTATTCTAAATTAACAGCAGCAGCAAGGCAAAAGTTATTGTTATATGGGTTGAGTAAAAAACAAATTCAAAACTTAGAGGACACAAAAAAGTTAAATCCAAGAATCACGGTATTTGCTGATAGAAGCGGGGTTATTAAAGAAATGAATGTTAGTGAAGGACAATATATTTCTGAGGGCAGCCCGGCATATCTTCTCGAAAATTTAAATACTTTGTGGCTCGAAGCTGAAGTGTATCCAAATGAAGCCAAAAAAATTAAAACAGGGCAAAATATAAAAGTTGCAGTGAATGGTTTTGAAAATGAACCTTTAAATGCTAAAGTAGAATTTATTAGCCCCCAACTTAGAGAAAACACCCAGGTTGTATCAATTAGGGCAAGCATTCCAAATCCCGATCAGAAATATCAGGCTGGTATGTATGGAAGCCTTTTACTAACCAGCGCAGATAAAGAAAATGTTATAAAATTGCCGTTGAACGCTGTTGTAAGGGACGAAATGCATAATCAAATTTGGATCAGAACAGGAAATCATACTTTTGCACCACGATACATCGAGCTGGGAGAAGAAAATGAAAATTCTGTAGTGGTAACTAGAGGAATATCCCCTGGAGATGAAATAGTAATAAGTGGCGCTTATTTATTATATAGCGAATACAAACTAAAAAAAGGAACTCTTTAAATTAAATAAATAATAATCATATAATTTTAAATCATGAAAATCAATCTGGTAAAAAAAGCAGTTTCTGCTGTAATCGTTATCTCTTCCCTAACGATCGTTTCCTGTTCGAATCCGACATCAAAAAGTACTGAAATAGAAAATACTAAAGAAAACAGTCAACCTAAGTTTGAAGACGAGATGGTAAATAATGTCTACCAACATTATATTCATCTAAAAACTGCTTTGGTAAATAGTGATGATCAGGAAGCAAAAAGCGGAGCAGAAATGTTGGAGCAGGCCTTATCAGAAACTGGAAAAACTGAAATAGCTTCATTAGCAGGAGAAATTAAAACTGCTGCAGATATTGAAGGCAGACGCAGTTTATTCAATACTTTTAGCGAAAAGCTAACTGCTTATTTTAAGGAAAGTAAATTAGCTTCGGGTGTTATTTACAAACAATATTGCCCAATGGCTAATAACGATAAAGGTGGTTACTGGCTATCCAGTGAAAAGGAAATCAAAAATCCATATTATGGAGACCAAATGTTAAAATGTGGAACTGTAGAAGAAGAAATCAAATAGAAGAACTGTATACTACAGCATCCAAAAGGGGTGCTGTAGTTATTTTTTTAAATTGATTTACGTTGTGATACTTTAAGCTTCTTTACTGGTTAAATATGCAGTTTAATATGGCTTCCAAATTAATACTCCTACATTTTGAGGGTTTCCATAATTCACACCTTCTCCATCTTTCTGCTCTGTATTCTGGATAAAAACATTTAACTGCTGTTTCTTCCTCCATAGCTCTGTATCATAAGTAGGTTCCCAGGAGCCAAGACTTTTCTCATTTAAATCTGATATCTTATATTCCTGATTTTTTAACGAATTGATTTTTAGTACAGACGGTTTATTTGCCCTCTCCTCATCACGAAATAGCATCAATACTGAAGCGTTTTCTCCTTTTCCTTTTACCATTACCTGTGGTCGTGATATTGGGATCTTTTTTGTACCTCCTCCGCTTAGAGAAAAAGTAGTGGTTCTAAAATTTAAAGACATTACTTTCCATTCACTTCCAATATTATATAAAATTTTATACTGAGGTACACCACGTTCTTCACGCCAATAACTTGCTATAAAAGGATTTCCATTTTCATCTGCCGACATTGATGTTTGGTTGATGAGCTCGCTTTTCTGTGGAATTTTAGCAGCATATTCAGCAGTCTCCAAAGTTATGGGTAAGTTATATTTTACCCCTTTAGAACTTTCCCAGGTTTGACCTCCGTCTTTAGAACAGGCATAGGCCATATCATGATTACTGGCTACATCTGGCGATTCCCGCCATACCCACGAAAGATGTATAGTACCCAAATTATCCACATACGCTTGCCAATAGGCATTCCTTTTACCTTCTCCACTAATTAAATTACTCTGTAGTCTACTCCAAATTTTGGTTTTTGTATCATATTTGTTGATTACTAAATCTCCCGACCCTGAAGCACCATTTCTATATAAAAACAAAATATCTCCGCCTGGGATTTTATAAAATTCTGGATAGGTCACCCTGTTTTCATCAGTACCTATCATTTTCATTTCTTCTAAAAGCTCTAAAGAGCCTGGTTTTTTAGTTTTAGTATATCTCAGTTTGCCGCTATGATGATCCCATGCAACATGAAGATAGCCAGCTTCATCAACCATTATGCTGATGATATTATGAGCATCTTTTACATTTCCTTTATATTGGCTTTGAGAGATCTCCCACTTACAGCTATTCAATTTCCGTTTACCAATTGTTAAATATCCTTTAGAGTTGTAATAAGATATGTATTGTACATTTTTATGTGTTACCAAAGAATTTTTTCTAAAAACTGCGGTATTTACAGTGTTTCCTGCCCAGCCTTCTCCCACTTCGCAAAGCTTCGCATTGTTCTGAGCATGCACTAAACAGCTTATAAATTGCGAGAGGAGAACTACAAATTTTATTATTTTCATTTTAAATAGTTCAGCAGACTAAGGTTTAATTAGTATTTAGATTACTAAGATAAAAATATCATACTTAAATCAAATAGTGTTCAATATTCTATTTGCCATTAATTATTAAATGATATTAATCATTCAATAACATCATCTTTATGGCTAGTAAACCATCCATTTTTGTATTTTTGCAAAAAAATTATTCATGAGTTTATCTTCTTTATATGCCGTTTCCCCTGTTGATGGGAGATATTTTAATGCCACCAAAGATTTAGGCGACTATTTTTCAGAAGCCGGATTAATAAAATACCGTGTTTTTATCGAGGTAGAATATTTTATTGCATTATGCCAAATCCCTCTGCCACAGCTTAAAGATTTCAATCACCAGGAATTTAATGCTCTAAGAAATATTTATCAAGACTTTAAAGAAGAGTATGTTTTAGAAATTAAAGAGATAGAAAAAACTACTAACCATGATGTAAAAGCAGTAGAATATTTCCTTAAACACAAGTTTGATGAACTGGGTTTAGATGCCTTTAAGGAATTTATTCATTTTGGGTTAACTTCCCAGGACATCAATAATACAGCTATACCTTATTCTTTAAAAGAAGGTTTAACCGCTGTGATTTATCCTGAACTGGAAAACTTAATTGCTTTAATAGAGAATCTGGCTAAGGATTGGAAAGATATTCCGCTTTTAGCTCATACTCATGGACAACCAGCTTCTCCAACCAAATTAGGTAAAGAAATGATGGTGTTCGTAGAGCGCTTACAAACACAGTTTCAACAATTAAAGAGTGTCCCTTTTTCAGCTAAGTTTGGTGGCGCAACGGGTAATTTCAATGCCCACCATGTAGCCTATGGAGAAATTAACTGGAAGGATTTCGGTAATAACTTCGTAGATAATTCTTTAGGATTAAGCAGGTCTCAGTACACTACACAAATAGAACATTACGACAATTTAGCGTCTCTTTTTGATGCCTTAAAAAGGATTAATACTATTTTACTCGATTTAAACAGGGATATGTGGACTTATATCTCTATGAATTACTTCAAACAAAAAATCAAAGAGGGCGAAGTGGGTTCTTCTGCGATGCCACATAAAGTTAATCCTATTGATTTTGAAAACTCAGAAGGTAATATTGGGATTGCAAATTCACTTTATGAGCATCTATCATCTAAATTACCTGTTAGCCGTTTACAAAGAGATCTTACTGATTCTACAGTTTTAAGAAATGTTGGTGTTCCTTTGGCACATTCTTTAATCGCTTTTAAATCAACAGTTAAGGGCTTAAATAAACTATTGTTAAACAAAGAAGCTATTGCCCAGGATTTAGAAGATAATTGGGCGGTGGTTGCGGAAGCCATTCAAACTATTTTAAGAAGAGAGAATTATCCTAATCCTTATGAAGCATTAAAAGCATTAACAAGAACCAATACTGGTATAAATGCAAATACAATTGCAGAATTTGTAGAAAATCTTGAAGTGAGTGATGCTATCAAAGAAGAATTAAAGAAAATTTCACCATCGAACTACACAGGGATTTTTTAGTCATGTTGAGGTAAAAACAATTTCAAACTATAGTTCTTACCTTTAATGATCTTACTTTTGTTATAAATTAAAAAAGACATGAACATTACCGTATATACAGAAACCACGCCTAACCCGGCAACAATGAAATTCATTGTAAATAAGCTCTTAATTAATGGTAGTGTAGATTATCCTACCAAAGAAAGTGCCTCAACTTCAAGGTTTGCATCTGAGCTTTATAAATTCAGCTTTGTTTCGGGAGTATTTTTTGCAAGTAATTTTGTTACTGTAACCAAAACTGATGATGCAGATTGGGCTGATATCGAGCCTATTTTGAAAGAATTTGTAAAAGGTGCTGTAGAATCAGAATATGCTGTACAGGAAATTGCCCAGGATGAAAACGTAAATTTCGAAGGTTCTGATATTGAAGTTAAAATTCAGCAAATCTTACATGATTATGTGAGGCCCGCTGTAGAGCAGGATGGCGGCGCAATTAGTTACCGTTCTTTTGAAGACGGAATTGTAACGGTAGAATTAAGAGGCTCTTGTAGTGGCTGTCCTTCTTCTACGATTACTTTAAAATCCGGTATTCAGAGTTTATTACAAAGAATGGTTCCGGAAGTAAAAGAAGTTGTATCTGAAGCTTTATAAAAAATTACTGTTTATTTATTAAACGAGGCTTTCTGTAAAGCCTCGTTTTTTTTTAGAATTTATAATAAAAAAACCGACTGCTAGTCGGTTTTTTTGTATTCCTGATATTAGTGATGATGACCACCTTCGCCATGTACATGGCCATGATCTAACTCTTCTTCTGTAGCAGGTCTAACTTCTTGTATGGTTCCGTTAAAGTGTAGTTCATGACCAGCCATTGGATGGTTTAAATCCACCAAAACTGCATCCTCTACAATTGAAACAACTCTTCCCTGAAACTGGTTTCCATTATTATCCTGTAAAGGTAAATTAGATCCAATTTCTGGTAAGCCACCTTCGTTAAACATTTCTTTTGGTAAATTAGCTACAGCAGCTTCATCATATTCGCCGTAGGCATCTTCGGCAGAAAGCGTAAATGCATAATTGTCACCAATGGTTAATCCTTTTAAATGTTCTTCAAATTTTGGTAACATCATACCTACACCAAACAAAAACACCAATGGTCTTTCTGTAGTTGCACTTTCAACGTGTTTTTTTTCGCCTTCTTCTGTAACATATAGATCATAAGTTACAGAAACTACTTGTTTATTGTCAATCTTCATTTTTGTTGTTTTTTGAAATGAACCCGTCATTTCTGTATAAAATTTGTTTAATTGCTTCGTTTACATTGCTTACCGGTAGCTGACAGGTTTTATTCTCACAAACAAAAATTCTGGTTTCACCAACAAACTTATCTTGCAGCAAAGGTAAGGTTCCTTGCTGTCCTCCCAAAATGATCTTATTAGGAATGTATGTTTTTTCTAATTCTTTTCTTTTTTCTTCGGCCTCTTTACCAGTAATTGCAATTTCGAAACTTCCGTTTACTTCATCTAATAATAATGATGCCCAATTTGCATAGGCAGAACCGTAAGCTTTGATATGAGGCTCTACAATTTTTAGCATATCATGATAAATTTTATCATATTCTGAGGAAGCAAAAAATAAAGATAGCTTCTTCAGGTTCCATGCCATTACAGAATTGGAGGAGGAAATAACATTGTCCATCACTTCATATTTACGGGCGATTAAAGCTTCGTCTTCATCAGAGGTATAAAAAAACAAGCCCGATTCCTGATCGTAAAAATGAGTATAAACAAAATCGCAAAGTAGCTTTGATTTCTGCAACCACTTTTCTTCAAATGTAACTTCGTAAAGAGATATAAACGCTTCGATTAATAAAGCATAATCGTCTAAAAAAGCATTGATTGCAGATTTTCCGTCTTTGTGATTTCTATACAATCCTCCCTCCTGTTTCATCAGGTTATTTTCGATGAAATTTGCATTGCGTAAAGCAATATCCAAAAATTCTTTATCAGCGAAAGCTTGGTAAGCATCACATAGCCCTTTCAGCATTAAAGCATTCCATGAGGTGAGGATCTTATCATCCAAACCAGGTCGTATCCTGGAAGCTCTTCTATCAAATAACTTTTGTTTTGATCTTGTAATAATCTCTTCCAGCTCTGGTAATAGAATGCTAAAATCTTCTGCAATTACCTTTTTATCTTTTCTAACCCATAGGTTATTGGTATTTTCTTCCTCCCAATTCCCTTCCTCTGTAATTCCATAGTAAGCACTAAAAACTGGTTCATCAGCTCCTAAAACTTCAACAACTTCAGCCTTTGTCCAGGTATAAAACTTCCCTTCCACTCCCTCACTATCTGCATCCAAAGCAGAGAAAAATCCTCCTTCAGCAGATGTCATTTCTCTCTTTAGCCAGTTTACAGTTTCATAAACCACTTCTTTATAACGATTTTCTCCACACCATTTATAGGCATCTGCATACAGGCTCACCAGCTGGCCGTTGTCATACAGCATCTTTTCGAAATGAGGAATATGCCACTTCCCGTCTACAGAATAACGAGCGAAGCCACCACCTAAATGATCGTAAATACCACCAGCAGCCATTTTATCCAACGTAAGCCTTACGATAACATGTGCAGCTTCGTCTTTTAAAAGATGTGAGGTTTTCATCAAAAAAGCCCAGTTACTAGGCATTGGAAATTTTGGAGCCCTGTTATGTCCGCCTTCAGAAAAATCGAACAATTGTTTCCAGGGATTTAATATTTGTTCGATGTTTTTTAAAGTGTATTCCTTATATTCCTTAACTACAGGAAGCCTTTCTGAATGCTGAATTCCTTCAGTGAGCTGCTCGGCATATTTAACAGCTTCTTCTGGTTTGGTATCCCAAAAATGAGCCAGGTTTGTTAAAAGATTTTTCCAGTCTTCGCGTGGAAAATAAGTACCTCCATAAATTGGCCGCTGATCTGGCAAGCAGAAACAGTTTAAAGGCCAGCCGCCTCTTCCTGTCATTAACTGCGCTGCATTCATATAAATCTGGTCAATATCTGGTCTTTCTTCGCGATCTATTTTTATACAAACGAAAAAACGATTCATCAACTCGGCAACACTGTCATCTTCGAAGCTTTCGTGTTCCATTACATGGCACCAATGGCAGGCAGAATAACCAATACTTACCAATATTAATTTATTTTCGGCTTTGGCCTTAGACAGGGCTTCTTCTCCCCATGGGTACCAATCTACCGGGTTATTGGCATGTTGTAATAAATAGGGTGATGATGTATTAATTAATCTATTAGCCATAAGGTAATGTTTATCTTAATTTAAAAGAACACAATAAGAACAAAGTGGTTTATATTATTTTATATTTTCCTGAACAAGAAGTGCGCTCAAATCTTCTTCATCTCCATTGAAAACATTCATATCTACCTTTCCTTTTATCCCATCCACAGTAGCATTATCTGCATGTTGCCAAAAATGCCAATCGGTTTGCTCTAATTTTAGCTTAGGCTGATAGTAATGGGCAATCCATATTGGATAATCATCAAATTTGCCTTTGAGATTGTCTTTAAAAAATTGGTAGCCAGTATAAATAATAGGTCTTACTTTAGTATGTTTTTCAATTTCATTTAAATATTCCTGCAAATTTAATTGCAAACGCAATTTATCTAATCCTCCTGTTTCCTCCACGTCAATAACCGGAGGTAAATCTCCCGCTTCTGTTCTTACAGTTTGAAGGAAAAATTTTGCTTGCCACAGACCAGATTTTTTAGGCTTAAAATAATGGTAAGCCCCCCTTATTACACCAGCCTTTTTACTTTCACGCCAGTTTCTTTGAAAATAGGAATCAACCAGCGTTACACCTTCGGTAGCTTTTATAAAAGCAAAAGAAACTCGTACACCATAATCATCCATTGAGTCTACTTTAGACCAGTTTATTTTCTGCTGATAAGAAGAAACATCAATTCCGTGAACATAATATTTTCTTGGGATTTTTACTCCAAATTTTTCGTAATGCGGATACTCGTCAAAAATAAAAAGATCTTTTACCCAACGTCCTGTAGAAACAAATGATTTTAATACCTTCCCGTAATATAATGGAGAAAAAACCAGGGATATAATGATGAATCCAACAAGTATATACTTATTACTGGTTTTATTTTTTTTTACAGTTTTTTTTCTTCTTGAAGGTGGCCTTTTTTGAACTGGCTTTTTTCTTATTGCAGGGGATTTCTTAACGGGCATATTTCCGCAAATATAGAAAGACAATTAATCGAAATAGGAGTATAAATAAAAAAACCTGATTGCTCAGGTCTTTTATTATAGTAGTTTATTTGCTTAATTCTGCAAAATGCTTATAGAACAGAGGAATAGTTTCTATTCCCTTATAAAAATTATAGATATCATACTTTTCATTTGGAGAATGCAGGTTGTCACTATCCAGACCAAAGCCCATAAGAACTGTTTTTATTTGCAATTCTTCTTCGAAAAGTGCTACAATTGGAATACTTCCGCCACCTCTTGTAGGAACGGGTTGCTTCCCAAAAGATTCTTCGATGGCTTTATAAGCTGCTTTAAAAGCAATAGAATCAGTCGGGGTAACATAAGGAGTTCCTCCATGATGAGCCACTACATTAACTTTAACAGATGTTGGAGCTATACTTTCGAAATGGTTTTTAAACAATTCTGAAATTTTAACCCAATCTTGTCCCGGAACTAAGCGCATAGAGATTTTCGCATTAGCTTTTGAAGGCAATACAGTTTTCGCACCTGGTCCGGTATATCCACCCCAAATGCCATTTACTTCCAGAGTTGGCCTTGTACCAGTTCTTTCCAGCGTAGAATATCCCTTCTCGCCCCAAACTTCATCAACCTCCAAATCTTTCTTGTATTCATCTAAATCAAAAGGCGCCGCATTAAGAGCGGTTCTTTCCTCTTCAGACAATTCGATAACATTATCGTAAAACCCCGGAATGGTGATATGATTATTTTCATCATGTAAAGAAGCGATCATTTGGCAAAGTATGGTAGCCGGGTTAGCTACTGCTCCGCCGTACACTCCCGAATGAAGATCGCGGTTTGGACCTGTCACTTCTACTTCCATATAAGCCAAACCTCTTAAACCTGTTTCCAGGGAAGGGTTTTCCATGCTAATCATAGAGGTATCAGAGATTAAAACCACATCTGCTTTTAAGCGTTCTTTATTTGCAGCAACAAATTTCCCAAGATTATCAGAGCCTACTTCCTCTTCACCTTCTATCATAAACTTGATATTACAAGGTAGAGTTTCGGTTTTCATCATTAATTCAAAGGCTTTTACATGCATGTAAAACTGTCCTTTATCATCACATGAACCTCTGGCGAAGATTTTGCCATCTCTTACGGTAGGTTCAAAAGGAGGTGTATGCCATAATTCTAACGGCTCCGGAGGTTGTACATCATAATGCCCATAAACTAAAACTGTTGGTAAGTTATTATCAATAATCTTCTCTCCATAAACTACAGGATAACCCTCAGTTTTACAAACTTCGACATTTTCCGCACCTGCTTCTTTTAATTTTTCGGCTACGAAATCCGCAGTGTTTAAAACATCTTGTTTGTATTTAGGATCTGCACTTACCGATGGAAAACGCAGCAAAGAAAACAACTCCTCTAAAAAACGGGACTTGTTTTCTTCGATGTAATTTTTAATATTTTGCATAAAATTAGTGTTTATGCAAATATAGGATTAAAGATAGGCATAAAGAAGATTTATTGACCACCATCATAAGGTGGTAATCTTTTCACACCATTACCACTTATAATAGTAGGAACTATTTCTTTTGTTACTGGATGGACAGTATCTTCTTTCTCGCATGAAGTACTAATTACAAAACCAAAAGCCATTAATAAAAATACAATTTTTTTCATGTTCCTATATTTCAAAATTTAACATATTTAATTAATAAATAAAACTACATACTCGCACTCATTTAAACAATAAAAGATTAATATAAAAATTAAATATATTATTAATTAATTGTTTAATGTTATTAAATTAATCTTTCTTTCTTTCTTTCCTAGTAAATTAAAATTTTTAGATTTATAGATTAAATCAACATTAAAGTAAATATGTATAACAGGCTTTTTATATTATTTATACTCATAACACTAAGCCATGATTGTATCGCCTATATAAATGCAGAATATAAATGGAGTGATACCTCGAAAGTTATTTCTTTAAATGAGGAAAGTTTCAGGTTGAAATTTTCTGATTCAAAAAAAGCCATTGCATTAGCAAAAAAAGCTTTGGAAATTTCTAATATTATCTCTTATGAAAAAGGTAAAGCAAATTCTTATAGGATGATAGGAATTGCTTATGAATATGCTAATAAAAAAGACCTTGCATTAACCGCTCAATTTAAGGCACTAACAATTTTTAAAAAAATAAACGATATCAAAGGTGAGGCAAAAGTCTTAAATAACATAGGTAACGTATATAACCAGTATGACAATATAAAAGCGTTAGAGTATTATCATAAAGCGTTAAAGATTGCAGAAAAATATAAAATAGAAGATTTGATAGCGGGTTGTTATCTCAATATTGGAACTATATATTTTAGAAATAAAGACTTTAAAAATAGTTTGGAGCATTCGTTGAAAAGTAAACAAAAGTTTCTTTTATTAAAAAATTCAATGGGTGTAATGCAAGCTACACAAAGCATAGGAGTAAATTATTTTTACTTAAAGGAGTACAACAACGCTGAAAAACATCTTTTAGACGCTAGAAAGCAAGCTAAAAAAGAAAACCTAAACCTTTTAATAAGCAGTATAAACCAAACCTTGGCATCTCTATATATAGAAAAAAAGAACTTCAAAAAAGCTGAATTTTACATTAAGGAAGGTATGGACCTTGCCATACATCTAAAAGATAGTATACTTATAAGTGACCTTTCTTTTATATTATATGAATTAGAAAAAGGAAGAGGCAATTATAAAAAAAGCTTGGACTATTTAGTTTTAACAATTAAAAATGACAGTATAAATTATAAAAAAAACATAACGACTATCTTACAATTAAATGAAGAACAGCATAAACAACAACAAAAACAAAAAGAATTCGAATTAAGATTAGCCAAACAGAAAAACACCATCACTCTTTTTATTGCTGCTATCGTCGTATTAATCTTATCTCTGATCCTCATAGCTCTTCTTATACGAAGTAAAAAGAAAATCGAGAGGACAAATAAAGAGCTATTATTATTAAACAAAGAAATTTCATTACAAAGAGAAAACTTGAACAGAATAAACACCAGACTTGAAGAAATTATTGCAGATCGAACCAAAGATCTGATCATTAAAAACAGGAAATTATCTGAATATTCCTCTCACCTTTCCCATCAGGTTAGGGGTCCGGTGGCAACACTAAAAGGCTTGATCATGCTTTCT
>JAZQRF010000033.1:0-28715 GCA_045629485.1 Pelobium sp.
TTTTTGCTCTTCAATTCTTCCCCCTACTTCGCGTTGGGAGTGCAAAAGTGAGAATTTTTTCCGCTTCTGCAAACTTTTATCCACCCTTTTTTTCCTTTAATCTCTAACTCCCTTTGTTTCAATTGAATTGTTTTTACCGGAATAATCCATAATAGGAATTTAGAGATTTTATCTCCCTGAAAAACCAAGTGTAGCTTATATATAGTGCCTCTAATAAAGTTCGACTATATAGGATTAAACAGGCACTCCAAGAGATTGCATGGAGTTTTCATGAATGAGCGCCGGTATGCCTTTAAAAATATTTAGTACTATATATTATAAATAAGTAAATATACCAACCATTTACTTGCCTAGGCATCTTATTATATTTATATGAAAACGGACTTGAAGGTCATCATATGATTAATTCGACTAGCAAACCTATCAGTAAAAACAATGAGCATTCCTTTAGACAGTATTGATCTAGTAAAAGCTTTCTAATATTCGTTTATGGACAAAAGTACAAGTGTACAAGCCTCTTCGGTTTTTATTCCTTTTGCTTCTGCGAGTTGCTTTAGCTCATCGTTTTCTGTTCCAGGATTAAAAATAATTCGTTTTGGATTTGTGTTTAATATATAGTCATACAAGTCGGGTTGATTTTGGGGACCAACATATAGTGTTATGGTGTCTATATCATTATGTATCTTTTCTGGTTTTTCTATAATCGTATTTGCCACTTCACCGGGTTTTATACCGACATTAACTATGGGGTGACCAAACGCTACTAATTTATTAGCTGCTATATATGCGTATCTGGAAGGATTAGGAGTTGCTCCAAGAACCAAGGTTTTTTTCATTTGAAACTAATTTAATAAATTATACACAGCATCTGCACATGCCTGACCATCTATAGCAGCAGAAATAATGCCACCAGCATATCCGGCGCCTTCGGCACAGGGGAAAAGACCTGAAATTTCAGGGTGCTGAAGTGTTTCTTTATTTCTGGGGATTCTGACTGGTGAGGATGTACGAGACTCTACACCAACCAAAATGGCTTCATTTGTAAAATAGCCTTTCATTTTTTTTCCGAATTCCGGCAATGCTGTTTTAAGGCTTTGGGCTATAAAATCAGGTAAAACATCGTGAAGGTTAGCAGAAGTTAAGCCTGGTAAATATGAATTTTCTGGAAGTGTGGCAGATGTTTGATTATTCACAAAATCTATCATTCGCTGAGCAGGTGCTTTTAAATCCCCTCCCCCGGCTAAGAAAGCTTTCTTTTCTATCGCAGCCTGAAAGTCTAATAATTTAAAAGCATTGGAGTTATCGCCTGCTACATCTTCTAAATTCACCTGTACCACTGTTCCCGAGTTTGCATATGGATTATTCCGTTTTGACGGACTCCAGCCATTTACGACAATCTCATTTTCTGCTGTGGCACAAGGTGCGATTATTCCGCCAGGACACATACAGAATGAAAACACGCCCTTATTCTCTACTTGCTGAACTAAACTATAATATGAGGGGGGCAAATTTGGATGCCTTATATCACAATTGTATTGAGCCTTATCTATTATTTCCTGTGGATGTTCTATTCTGATACCTAAAGCAAATGGCTTAGGCTCTAAACGTATACCTTTATTGCTTAAAAGGTAATAAATATCCCGGGCAGAATGACCGGTAGCCAGAATAAGTGCTTTGGCATTTATAATGCCATTATTAGTTATGGCTTTTTGAAATCTTCCATTTTCGCATTTGATATCTATAAGTTTTGTGTTAAAATGGACCTCTCCTCCAAGATTTAATATTGTTTCTCTTATCGATGCAATTATTTGAGGAAGTTTATTAGTACCAATATGAGGACGGGCATCTATTAAAATATCTGTGGTGGCACCGTGATCTACAAAAATCTGCAGCATTTTATTCACATCTCCTCTTTTATTGGAACGGGTATATAGCTTCCCATCAGAATAAGTTCCTGCCCCACCCTCGCCAAAACAGTAATTAGATTCGGGATTGATTAGACCACTCTTATTGATTAGCGCTAAATCTCGTCTGCGCTGTTTAACATCTTTACCCCGTTCGATAATAACAGGTTTTAAACCCAGCTCTATTAAACGCAAAGCGGCAAAAATACCCGCCGGGCCGCCACCAACAATGATGACCGGTTGGGATTGACTGACATTTTGGTACTTAATCGTTTGGATTTCTACTTCAGGAACTTCATTAATATATAAAACTACTTTTAGTCTGAAAACCGTTTTTTTTCCGCGAGCATCTATTGAACGTTTCCTTATAGTAAAATGCTTGAGATCGGTATTTGAAATGTTTTCCCGAGAAAGTATGGTTAATAGTATCTTCTCATTATCATCTATGTCATCTGGAGAAATGACGATTTCGATTTCTTTTATCATGTTAATTTGTCGGGTATTTATCCCAAATCGTAACAAAGGTATGAAATTTGAAATCTAAGTGTTAAATTGAAAAACTAAATATTAAACAAATGAAAAAATTACTTTTAGGATTTATTGCTTTTATTGGGATAACCTCTTTAAGCTCTTGTGGCTATAATACCATGGTTACTCTTGATGAAAAAGTTAAGGCACAATGGGGCGAAGTTGAAAATCAATATCAGAGAAGAGCAGATTTAATTGATAATCTTGTGGCTACAGTAAAAGGAGCTGCTAACTTTGAAAAAGAAACATTAACAGATGTTATTGAGGCCAGAGCAAAAGCAACATCCATACAGGTTGATCCCGCTAAACTTAATCCGGAAACTATAAAACAATTTCAGGAATCTCAAGGCCAGTTAAGCCAGGCTTTAGGAAGATTGATGGTTGTTTCTGAGCAATATCCACAATTAAAGGCGAATCAGAACTTTTTAGAACTTCAGGCCCAAATAGAAGGCACAGAAAACAGAATTGCTGTTGCGAGAAGAGATTTCAATTTAGCTGTACAAGAATATAACTCAAGCATCAGAAGATTCCCTAATAATATATTTGCAGGGATGTTTGGATTCGAGACCAAAGGCAGTTTTACAGCAGAAGCTGGTGCAAACAAGGCTCCAAAAGTTGAATTCTAATTTTTTAATTCATACACAGAATAGAGATTCGATAGTAGAAGATTACATTTCTTCATCTATGAATCTTGATAAAACACAACTTAAGCATGCCAGAACTAAGTGAAAAAGATCAGGAAAAAATAAAAAACTCTATAGAATGGGCTGAAAAGGCCACGTCAGGAGAGATTAGAGTTTGTCTTGAAAAACATTGTAAAGATGATCCTTACGAAAGGGCTATCAAATGCTTTTATGATCTTGAAATGAATAATACCAAATTAAAAAATGGTGTGTTGGTTTATCTTGCCATTGAGGATCATAAACTCGCCATTATAGGAGATGAAGGCATTAATAAATTAGTACCTGATAATTTCTGGGTAAGTACAAAAGACTTAATGATTAACTATTTTAAGACCGGAGATTATGCAGAAGGAATAAGTGTAGGTATCATTGAAGCAGGTAAACAGCTAAAGAAGTTTTTTCCGTATGACAGTGATGATGTGAATGAACTCTCTGATGATATTGTATTTTTAAAATAGTAAGCCCATTAATGAAAAAATTGCTCATAATATTCTTTTTAAGTTTCTTCTATTTAGTTGGCTTTACTCAGAATTTCCCGCCCAAACCAAGCAAATTAGTTAATGATTATACCGGGACCTTAAGTGCCGATGAGATTAACCATTTAGAACAAAAATTGGTAAGCTTTGATGATTCTACATCTATACAAGTTGCTGTTGTTCTAATAAAATCTCTGGGAGGATATGATATTAGCGATTATGGCTATCAGCTAGGCAGAGCCTGGGGAATAGGCGGAAAAGAAAAAAATACAGGCATTCTGGTACTGGCTTCAATTGGAGACAGAAAAGTAACTATACAAACAGGTTATGGCATGGAAGGAGTTTTACCTGATGCCATCACCAAGCGTATTATCGAAAACGAGATAAAGCCCCAGTTTCGGGCCGGCAACTACTTTGGTGGTTTAAACGATGCTACTGATGCCATTATTAGCTATACCAAAGGTGAGTACAAAAACACAAAACCTAAGAAGGTAAAAGATGGTAATTTCCCTATTGGTATAATTATTTTAATAGTGATCGTAATCATTAGCCTTATTGGTCGTGGCGGAAAAGGCGGCGGTGGCAGAAATGTTATTGGCGGCAGAGGAAGTGCGGATTTGATGTGGTGGACCTTACTTTCTGGTTTAGGCAGCGGAGGCTCCAGAGGTGGTGGTGGTTTTGGTGGCGGAAGCAGCGGCGGAGGATTTGGCGGATTTGGCGGAGGAAGTTTTGGCGGAGGAGGAAGTAGCGGAAGCTGGTAAATAGTTGTTAAACAATTATATTTTTATATTCAAATCCCGGAGTCTTTCCGGGATTTTTTAATTTTATAACATGAGTATATCAAAATGGAAGACTAAATCTTCTGAATATTTAGTTAAAAAACCCTGGGCAACTTTAAGAGTTGATGAATGTGAATTACCAGATGGCAGAATTGCCAGCGAGTATTATGTGCTCGAATACCCAAATTGGGTGAATGTGGTTGCCATTACCGAAGACGAAAAAGTAGTTATGGTAAAACAATATCGGCATAGTGGAGATATAGTTTCTATTGAAATTCCTGGTGGAGTAATTGATGGCGATGAGGAACCTGTAGCTGCAGCAAAAAGAGAACTTTTAGAAGAAACGGGTTATGCGTTCGAGAACTTCGAACTTGTATCTACTATTTACCCTAATCCAGCCACTTCTAATAATGTTACTTATGCTTATTTGGCCACAGGCGGAAAAAAAGTACAGGAACAGGATTTAGACGAGCATGAAGATATAGAAATTGAATTTTATTCAATAGAAGAGGTAAAAGAAATGCTTTTGAAAAACGAGATTCCGCAAGCGTTACATGTGACCGGTTTATTTTATGCTTTTTTAAAGATGGGCGTTCTGGCTTAAAGAAGGTAACCTTAATAACAAACTCTGAACCTGAAACCGAAGCTGGAGGTTTAGGGTGTGAGGATTGGGAAATAGCAGCAAAGGCCTGAGTAAAATAAACGGGATGGCAGCAAATACCGCAGCGCAGCGGAGTATTGCGTACAGCCCGGCTGAATGTGCTGATGGAATGGAGCTGCTGCTTTTCTAATTACAAAAAAAAATCCCTTTGCATTTCTACAAAGGGATTTTACTCAGAAAATTTAGATTAGCTCATTTTAAGCTTTTTCTGAATATCGTGTACATAGGCTTTAAACTTCTTATCGGTATCTATTAAATCTTCTACGGTTTGGCAAGCGTAAATAACTGTAGAGTGATCTCTTCCACCAAAGAATGCGCCTATAGATTTTAGCGAGGTCTTGGTATGGCTCTTTGCCAAGTACATAGATATCTGGCGGGCTTGTACAATCTCTCTCTTTCTTGTTTTTGATTTCACCATCTCCACCGGTACTTCAAAATATTCGCATACCAGTTTCTGAATGTATTCCATAGAGATTTCTTTACTGGTGTTTTTGATAAAGTTCTTTAGCATCTGTTTAGCTAACGAAATATCTATCTCTTTCTTATTTAATGTTGATTGAGCCAATAAAGAAACCATTGCTCCTTCCAGTTCGCGAACATTGTTATCTATGTTGTGCGCAACGTATTCTATTACATCGTAAGGTAATTCAATCCCATCCTGATACATTTTCTTTTTCAGGATTGCCATACGTGTTTCAATATCGGGTACCGATAGATCGGCAGATAACCCCCACTTGAATCTTGACAATAGCCTTTCTTCTAAACCTGCAAGATCTTTTGGTGCTTTGTCTGAAGTAATGATTAATTGTTTGCCAGACTGGTGAAGATGATTAAAGATGTGGAAGAAAATATCCTGTGTTTTGTCTTTACCTGCAAAGTTATGTACGTCATCCATAATGATCACATCCATTGCCTGGTAAAAATTAACAAAATCGTTAATGGTGTTATTTTTTAAGGAATCTACAAATTGCTGGCAAAACTTCTCGCAGGAAACATAAATCACCAGTTTATCTGGCATGTCTCTTTTGATCTCGTTTCCTATTGCCTGAGCAAGATGCGTTTTCCCTAAACCTACTCCTCCATAAATTAATAATGGATTAAAGGAAGTACCACCTGGTTTTGCTGCCACTGCATAACCTGCAGAACGAGCTAACCGGTTGCAATCTCCTTCTACAAAATTCTCGAATGTATAGTTTGGATTTAATTGTGGATCTACTTGTAGTTTTTTTAAACCCGGGATTACAAAAGGATTTTTGATATCCTTATTTAAAGTAACCGGCATTGGGATCGATTGATTTTTTCCTTCTGCACCGTTTCCGCTGGATGGGATATTTGTAGTATAAGGTTTTTTTGAAGATGATTTTTCTACCACAATATTATACTCTAACCTTCCGCTCTCGCCTAATTGATTTTTGATGGTTTTTCTTAATAAACCAACATAATGTTCTTCAAGCCACTCGTAAAAAAACAAACTAGGTACCTGGATAGTTAAAATACTCCCTTCTAGTCTAAGCGGTAATATAGGCTCAAACCAAGTTTTAAAACTCTGAGTCGGTATGTTATCCTTTATAATTTGGAGACAGCTATCCCAAACACTGGCACAAGTTTTTTCCATATTTTCTGTAATATTCTGATATTAAATGCGATGGAAATAAGCGAGGGTTGCCTATTTCCGAGCATCGAAGATTGGAAAAAAAACCGGTAAAAAAAACTAAATTTTAGAATAATTTTCAATCACCTCTAATGCAGAAGAATAAACAACTTTTTTGTTACGATTCCTTGAAAAGGTATAATCTATACGTCCCAAATTTATTCCGGCGAAGCCTACCTGGTTAACCAAAGTTTCATTTCCGGACAAGTTCCTGACACTGTCTGGAGTTTTAAGAAAAGTATGAGTATGGCCACCGATGATTAGATCTGTATGCGAAGTATTTTTAGCCAATACAATATCAGAAACCTTGTTTTCTTTGTATTTATAACCTAAATGAGAAAGACAAATTACCATATCACATTTTTGATTTTGCTTCAAAAAGACTTCCATTTCGGCCGCTTTTGTTATAGGGTTAAGGTATTTTGTATTACCTGATTGGAGCTTATTAACGAGCCCGGTAAGCTCTATACCAACTCCGTATACCCCAATCTTAATTCCGCCTTTTTTGAAGATTTTATAAGGCTGAGTTTTACCCTCCATGGCTGTGTCTGTAAAATCATAATTTGAGTTTAAAATTGGAAAATTTGCATGCGGCAATTGCCTGGCGAATCCCTCCACTCCATTGTCAAAATCATGGTTACCCATGATGCCTGCATCGTACCCCATCATACTCATCATTTTAAGTTCTACCTCGCCCCCGAAAAAGTTAAAATAGGGTGTGCCCTGGAAAATATCACCAGCATCAAGAAGTAACACATTATCTTCCTCGGCTCTAATCTTCTTAATTAATGATGCTCTTGGAGCTACCCCTCCCATTCCCTGGTTTCTGGAACCATCCATCGGAAAAGGATCAATCCGGCTGTGCACATCATTGGTATGCAAAATGGTGAGTCTTTTAAAATCATCTTTTGCGAAAACGCTGTTTGGGTTAAAGCCAAGAGCCAATAAGGCTGCTGCTGAAACCGACCCTTTTAAGAACTTTCTCCTATTTAATCCTAACTCTTCCATCTTTAACAGGGTTTAATGTTTTACCAGCCTTTTTTAATTGATCTAAATAATCTAATAGTGCATCCCGAAGCTTATAGTTATAACCAGTAGTTTCGAGCGATTTATTAAATACCTCTCCTCCATCCCCACCATTTGCCATGTAATCTGAGGTTAGTACTATATATTCTTTGGAAATGTCTAATGGGAGGCCTCCGATTGTTATATCTACTGCCTTATCATTATCTATAGTAAAGCGAGCTCCTGATATAGCATCCCCTCCATTCCTGGCTACAAAATCAAAGAATTTTTGCATATCCTCACCTCTAAACTTAACAGTAGTAATCGCATTTTCAAAAGGCATTAATTCGAAAATCTTATATTTAGGTATTTCTCCTTTTGGAATTGGTGTACGCAAGCCACCATAGTTGGTATAAGCGATATCAAAATTAATTCCTTTTCTTTTTGCGCTGTTATACATTGCGTCGGCAAAAAAATTATTTAGTGGTCCTTCTGGTTTTTCTTTCTGAATTTCTATTTCAGAGAAACCTACCAGATCATTCATGATGGAGTCTAATTTTAATTTATAGGGTTTGTATTGATTTAAAATAGCAGAATCTGCAGGAGATGTACTGGAAACAGGAAGCAGACTTTTATCTGATTGTAACACCTGATACCTGGGCTTACACGATTGTGCAAAAATGAGAGAAACTGCAATAAAGAGTATCCCTACACTATTTCTTATGTTCATTAAGCTATTTTTATAAGTCATTAAATTGACTGTCAGCAATTTCGCTCAAAGTTCTAGATTTAACAACAATAATAGCTTATAAAAGGATTAAATTTATTGTTACACAGGCTTTAATTACATTTCCTGAACATCTTTTTTTATCATTAATAAAGCCAATTCATAAGGGCTTTCCCCTAAGGTTTCTAATCTGGCAAAGATCATTTTACTTAAATCTACTGCGCTGGCATCTGCAGGAAGATTATTCACGGCCGTATTTATTATGGTGATGGTGTCGTCTTTTACTCTTTTGATAATATTCCAGGTATCATTAGAAAGGTATAATTGCTGGGTAAGGTTATGCTGATATTCGGCCCGTATTTCTGATAAAATTAATGCCTGCATCTCTCTTGCCGACATTCCTGAAGAATGTAACCTTACCAAAAGATTAGCCGGATCTATACGTTCTATAAAAAGAGTCATCCTTTCGAATGCCTGTAACCTTAATGGCAGAATATCTTTTAATACAGATGAACGGTATTCCAGCTCCTTCAAATTATAGTAAGAATCGAACTGGCTTTTAAACAGAAAATAAGAAGCTAAAATTACCATCAGTCCTGACAGGGTATATTTTAAAATGTCTAACAAGAAAACAACAACGTCCATAAGTTTTTTAAAGATGATAGTAAAATGATTTTATCGAAAACAAAAATCTGCATTTTACCTTATATTTGTTTAAAATATTTAATAACATGAGTACATCAACAATTACAACAGTTGCACCTGTTACACTTACCGAAGGTGCGAAAAAAGAAGTAAAAAAGTTAATTTCTCAACAAGAATTAGGTGAAGACTTTGGGTTAAGACTTGGTGTAGAAGGTGGAGGCTGTTCTGGCATGAATTATATTTTAGGTTTTGACCAGGTTAAAGAGGGCGATACAGAATACGATATAGATGGCATTAAAGTATTTATGCACAAAGCTCACGGTTTATATCTTGCAGGCATGGAAGTAGACTTTCAACAAGGTCTTAATGCAAGAGGATTCGTCTTTAATAATCCAAACGCTGCAAGTACTTGCGGATGCGGAACAAGTTTCTCTGTTTAAGAGATTTTAATCTACATTTTTTAAATTTTTAAAAGCTATAAGAATTTCATCTCCTTTGTTTAAAGGAGTGAAATTTAAATCATAGCTAATGATGGCTTTCCCTTCTACAAGGTATTCTACCTCGTTATAGAATCCATTAAAATGAACCGACTTCACCTTTGCTAAAATCGCCTCAGGACCATTACTAATATATACATCATGCGGATATACCGTAAAAGAATGCTGCATATTGGGCAAAAAGCTTAATCCTTTTAACACATTTGCCTTACCTAATAGCTGCGCTACGTAGCCGAATTGAGGGTTATGGTAAATATCTTCAGCTTTTCCCTGCCTGATAATTTTACCATCTTTTATTAATACCAGCTTATCAGAAAGAGAAAGCCCGTCTGTAGGGTCATGGGAAACCATAATGATGGTAATATTTAAGAACCTGGCTAACCTTTCGATATCGTCTCGCAATTGCTTTTTCAGGATGGTGTCAACCTGGCTAAAAGGCTCGTCTAATAACAATACGCTAGGCTCGGTAATTACCGCTCTGGCTATAGCTACTCTTTGTTGTTCCCCTCCGCTTAGCTCTACAATTTTTTTATAAGCCAGATGATCTATACGCAAAAACTCCATAGTTTGCAGCGTAAGATTCTTTTTCACTTCTAAATTGGTATTAGACAGTAGAGAAGATATATTATCAAAAACTCTGGCGTAAAGGTTTAAAGTTACTTCCTGGGTTACCATTTTCATGGCATCATGACCGGGAATTAGTTTTTCTGATGGGCCCAAAACTCTAACTCCGTTAAATAGGACCTCTCCTTCCTGCGGTACCAGATATCCATAAATTAGCTTTAATAGAGTTGTTTTCCCGCTCCCGCTTTCTCCAACTATACTTACAATCTCACCTTTATTAATTTCCAGATTTATTCCAGACACACCAGAATGCTTATTTTCGGTGTGGTTTTTATAAACGTTTTTTAAGCTGATTAATAAAGACATAGTTGTTTAAATGCGGTAAAGATAAATGATTATTGCCTTAATTCTATTAGCTATAGTTAATTTGAATCTCAGGCCAGTTAAACCCAAAAAAAGCCCTTCAAATATATGAAGGGCTTAACATGTAAAATGGCGGATTAATTAAAATCCGAAGGTTAATCCAAATGACAGGTTTTTATATTCTGAAGGGCCCTGGTTCTCTGCAAATACATCATTAAAGTAGTATTTAAAGAACAAACCCGTGGTGCCGTATCCAATTCTTGCATTTACACCATATCTAAAAGGTTCAAAGTTGAAATCGTCTTTTACTTTAGTTTTTTCCCCGCCTTGTGTTTTTTGTTTTACTTTCCCATCTATTAAGAAACCAACTTCTGGTCCGGCAACAACAGAAAATCTTTTACCGCCATTTATTTGCCCTGTTCTGTACTCAAAATACAGAGGCAACCTCACATACCTACTGCTGAACCTGTTTTTCTTTAATTCTTTGGTAGGATCACTTTCAAAAGATAAGGTCGGCTGATCGGCAAGAATAGTAACATCATCCCTTTTTAAGCTGATATGATTCCAATCTATTCCGGCAGAAAGCATAATTTTAAAATTTGGGTTAAATCTTACTCCAAATTGTAAGGCATCAAAACCAAACGTATGTGTTTTCCAGGTATGGTGTTCTAAAAATTCGTAGCCTGTAGGTTCAGTAAAATCTCCTCCATTATGGTATTTGCTTAAGCCTAAATCGAAATGCTCGAAATTGAAACCGAAGTTCACGCCAGGATACTTAGCCGGAGATTTTGTTTTGGAAATAATCATGCTATCTACCTTTCCAATTTTTACGCTTACGCCATCTTCATCAACCTTTACTGTTCTTTGCTTTTTAATTATTATAGTATCTTTTTTTTCTTCGGGAACAGTTTCTTGATGAGCCTTAGCGGACATAAAAAAGAACAAAGCCGATATTATAAATATAGATTTTTTCATTTGTCTAATTTTGTGATTTATCTATTCCTAGTTTTTATTATACTTGATTAAGCCTAAATTAATTTGAGTAATTTCCATATCACTTTCCTCTGTTTTACTTACGTGAAAAAGTTTCTGGTTTCTTCCATCTACCTTAGCTATTACAAAGTTTACCAGGTCGCCAACTGAATTGATGAAACTTTTTCTGCCGGAAGGATTTGATTCTTTATCAGCATCAGGAATGTTTGTTGCTGGAGTTTCTGTTGCTAACACCAATTCATTAGCATCCGGAGCTGTGATAGTTAAAAGCTTTATATCCTGTAAATGGGGTATTTCTTCTCGGGTGTCCTTATTGATATTTAAAGGAAAACTAGCTGGAAAATTATTTCTTCTGCTTAAGTTCTCCTTTTTTGGTGTAATTTTTCTTTCTTCGGATGGAGACCCTTTACGAGCTAACATTGATAAAAAGCGCTTCTCATTTTCCCTTTTGATTTCATTGAGGCTTAACTCTTTCTCTACAGGCAGGTATTTTATATTTGTTTTATGTTCTACCGCTCTAATATCATCCATAATAACAAACCCTTGGGTACTATTTCCCGTTAACCTGATAACTTCTTTTGGCGTAAAGAATTTAAGACCTAATGTAATTATGATTAAAATACTTGCTGCAGCCAACCAAACGGGCAGAATATTTTTTTCCTGTTTATTATCCAGCTGTAGCTGTAGGCTTATTTTTTTCCAGCTTTCTGCCGCCGGTTTAAATTCTACATCCCCTAAAGAAGATTTAAACAAATTATCTATATCATTATCCAACATTTGTTTCATAAACCTGTCCTTCCATTTTTAAAACTTGTTGTCTCAATATTGCTCTAGCCCTGCTCAGCTGAGATTTAGAGGCTCCTTCTGTTATGCCTAGTTCTGAAGCTATTTCTTTATGTGAAAATCCTTCTATGGCGTACATATTAAAAACCATTCTATAACCTGCGGATAAGCCCTGGATCAGTATCAATAAATCTTTCGCATTCAGGCTACCCATATCAAACGATGTAGAAACTTCCTGCTCTTTAATTTCTGTGATATCTACTACATTTAAAGAGCGCAAATTTTTACGATAGAATTCAATAGAGGTATTCACCATAATTCGTCTTACCCATCCCTCGAATGAGCCTTCGCCTTTATACATTTCTATTTTTCTAAATACTTTTACAAAACCGCTTTGCATCATATCTTCTGCCTCGAACTGATCTTTGGCATAGCGCATACATACTCCTAGCATTTTAGGTGCCATTAGCTTATATAAAGATTCCTGATAACGGGCTTTCTTTTCCAGGCATCCTTTAATAATTTCTTCTAATGAATATTTATGCTCCAAATTCATAAAGTTCTATGGGATAGATGCTGAATTTAACGGAAAGGTTGCATTACAAATTGAAAATTATATAATATAAAAGGGTATCAAACTTTTATTAGCTCCAGAATCTCTTCCACATACTTTCTCTCATTGGCTAATCGCGGCACTTTATGCTGTCCGCCAAGCTTTCCTTTGTGTTTCAACCATTTATAAAAGGTTCCGTCGGGAGCGTTATGCACTATGGGGCGTTTTAAAGCCATGTCTTTAAAACGCTTGGCATCATAATCTGAGTTGACCTCTCTTAAAGTGTTGTCTAAAATATCAATAAAATGATTAAACTCTGTTGGTTGCTTCTCAAATTCTATAATCCATTCATGTCCACCAACATCCTTGCCTTTAAAATAAATGGGACAAGCGGTATAATCTTTAATTGCTGCATTGGTTGCTGCGCATGCTTTTATTAATGCTTTTTCTGCATTATCTATAATCACTTCTTCTCCAAAAGCATTAATAAAATGTTTTGTACGGCCAGTAATTTTAATCCTGTATGGACTTAATGAAGTAAACTTAACAGTATCGCCAATAACATATCGCCATAAGCCTGCATTGGTGCTAATTACAATGGCATAATTCTTATCAAGTGCAACCTCATGTAATGAAAGGGTATTGGGGTTTTCATCATCGAAATATTCCATAGGAATAAATTCATAATAGATCCCATAATCCAACATTAATAAAAGATCTTTCTCTACACTCTGATCCTGAATTCCAAAAAAGCCTTCTGAAGCATTATAGGTTTCCAGGTAATACATGTTCTCATTGGGGATTAATGCCTTAAACTGGTCGTAATAAGGTTCGAATTTTACAGCGCCATGTACATATAATTCAAGATTTGGCCAAACTTCCATCAGGTTATTTTTTCCTGTGAGCTCCAAAATTCGTTTAGCTAGTACAATGGTCCAGGTAGGTACGCCGGCAATGTTAGTCACATTTACATCCATTGTGGCTCTTGCCATCTTCTCGATTTTCTCTTCATAATTATCCATTAAGGCGATAGACATGTCGGGAGTACGCATCATTTCGGCCCAAATGGGTAAATTTTTAATAATTACCGCAGAAAGATCGCCGTAAAAAGAATCGGGGCTGAGCTGGTTAATTTGATGACTTCCGCCCAAAACCAGGCTTTTCCCGGTAAACATTTTAGCATCGGGCCTATTGTTGCAATAGATGGCCAGCATGTCTTTGCCGCCTTTAAAATGGCATTCTTCCAGAGATTCTTCGCTAACAGGTATAAATTTACTCCTATCACTAGTAGTGCCAGAGGATTTCGCAAACCATTTAATTTCTGATGGCCAAAGCACATTTTGCTCGCCATTCAGCATTCTTTCTATATAAGGTTTTAAAGTGTCGTAATTCTGAACCGGAACTCTTTCCCGAAACTGCTGAATATTCTCGATAGATCGATAATCGTATTTTTTCCCCCACTCGGTTCCTTCGGCTGAGTTAATTAAATTAAAGAACCATTCATCCTGTACTTCATCGGGATATTTCATAAAAAGCTCTATCTGGTGCATGCGCTTTTTCATGATCCAATTAAGGAAAGAATTTACAATGGTCATAGGTTTACAGGAGTTTGTTGACTTTGCTGGTTAAGACTTAATAATTTTAAAACCTTTTGATTTTTAATTCGAAATGCTGGCCCAAATAAAACTTCCTGGCCATTTCATTTGATGCGATTTCCTGCGGTGTACCAGATAGCATGATATTTCCTTCTGCCAGTAAATAGGCCCTATCGGTGATAGAAAGAGTTTCGTTTACGTTATGATCGGTAATTAGAATTCCAATATTTCTATGTTTTAATCTGGCAACAATAATCTGGATTTCTTCTACAGCAATAGGATCTACTCCGGCAAACGGCTCGTCCAGTAAAATAAATTTTGGATCGGCAGCCAGAGCTCTTGCAATTTCTGTTCTTCGTCTCTCGCCACCTGACAATAAATCTCCTCGATTTTTCCTCACTTTATGGAGGCTAAATTCATCAATCAATTGCTCCAGCTTATCTTTTTGCTCTTCCTTGGTATACTTAGACATTTCAAGAACAGCTTTTATATTGTCTTCTACAGAGAGTTTTCTAAAAACAGAAGCTTCCTGAGCTAAATAGCCAATACCACGCTGAGCTCTTCTGTACATTGGATCCTGGGTAATATCTACATCCTCAAGGTAAACATGACCTTCGTTAGGACGAATTAGCCCAACAATCATATAAAAAGAGGTGGTTTTTCCTGCTCCATTAGGACCTAGTAATCCTACAATTTCCCCTTGTGCTACATGGAAAGAAACATTATTAACAACAACTCTCTGCTTGTACTTTTTGATAAGGTTTTCTGCTCTTAGAATCATATAATTAACCTAATAGGTTTTTATTCCTTTAATATTTAGTTGGATATTCCTCCTGTCTTTCCAGATATTTTCTTCTATTGTAAAACAAACATCAAATGGAGTTCCGCGATTAATCTGCTCGAGGTAATCTCCCAAACCAAAGGCGATGCAGTCAAAAACCGGGCTATCTTTTTGTTTAATGCTCATTTTTAAGTGATTATTTCCAACAATAGATCCATAACCATAAGAATTTACATTTTTACTCATAAACACCGGTGCCATATTTTGTGGGCCAAAAGGAGCAAACTGATTCAATATTCTAAAAAACTTAGGATTAATATCTTCCAAATTAATACATTTTTCTACACTTATTTCTTGTATAAGCATATCATCAGTAATTGTAGAAGAAACTACCTCCTCGAAACGTTTACTAAATGCTTCCAGGTTTTCGGTTTTCATGGTTAATCCCGCAGCGTATTTGTGACCCCCAAACTGGTCTAAAAGATCGCTACACTCGCATAAGGCCTCGTATAAATCGTAGCCAATAACAGACCTGGCAGAACCTGCCACATGTCCGTTTGATTGGGTAAGAACAATGGTGGGCCGGTAATACTTCTCTGTTAAACGACTGGCAACAATACCAATCACGCCTTTATGCCAGCTTTCGTGGTACACTACTGTAGATTTCCTGTTCTCCATTTCCGGAGAGTTTAATATCATATTTAAAGCCTGCTCGGTGATGTTGCTATCGAATTCTTTTCTTTCAGAATTTTTTAAGTTGATGATGAATCCAGCATCTTCTGCTAATTGTGTAGATGAAGCAATCAGCAACTTTACAGCTTGTTTGGCATCGTCTATCCGACCCGCAGCATTTATTCTTGGCCCAATAGAAAACACAATATCGGTTATGGTAAAATCATCTGTTTTGCCAGAAAGTTCTATTAATGCTTTTAACCCGTTGCAGGGATTGGAATTTAATTTTTTAAGGCCGAAATGTGCAAGAATTCTATTTTCTCCGTTAATTGGAACAATATCGGAAGCAATACTCACCACCACTAAATCCAGGTATTTCTCTATGGATGAAAAAGGAAGGTTATTTTTTTCGGCGAAAGCCTGAATTAACTTGAAACCTAATCCACAGCCGGATAATTCTTTATAAGGATATTCACAGTCTTTTCTTTTTGGATCTAAAACCGCAACGGCATCCGGGATTTCATCTCCGGGCAGGTGGTGGTCGCAAATGATAAAATCTATTCCTTTTTCTTTTGCGTAAGCAACCTTATCAATAGATTTTATCCCGCAATCTAATGCGATAATTAAGGTTATATTATTAGCTGCTGCAAAATCTATCCCTTGTGTAGAAATGCCATAACCTTCGCTATACCTATCGGGAATATAATAGGTTAAGTTTGGATAAATTTCTTTAAAAAAAGAATACACCAAAGCCACAGATGTAGTTCCATCTACATCGTAATCTCCATATATAAGAATCTCTTCCTTATTTTTTAACGCTCTTTCTATTCTTAAAATAGCAGCTTCCATTCCATTCATTAAAAATGGATCGTGAAGCTTGTTTAGATCTGGCCTAAAAAAGATTCTGGCTTCCTCAAAAGTATTCACACCCCTATTAACCAACATGCCAGCCAGAACTTCATCTATATTTAACTCTTTTGCGAGCTCTTTAACCGTTTCTATATTAGTTGTTAACTGCTCTGCCCACCTTTTTTCCATATATTTGCATGATGTAACACGTAAATATACAATAATCAGCAAGCTGTTTAAAGCCAAGAATTATAAGCAGTTGATTATAGCTGAATTATATTTATTTTAATCTTGAAAATTTGGAAATTATAGCTTTAAAAGAAGGATCCTACTCGGTAGATGCTTCTAAAAAATTTATTCCTTTTGATCCTCAAATTCATAAAGCCAGCGACAGGCCGGCATCATTATTTGTTCATGTAAATCCATTTTTGTTAAAAACCGAAAAAGAATTGTTGGTTTTGGATACTGGTTTGGGATTTAATAATGAAAGTGGTGCACTTATACTGCATGAAAATATTAAGCAAGCAGGTTACCATCCGGATGATGTTACTAAAGTGTTAATGACGCATCTGCATTATGATCATAGCGGAGGAATGGTATGGAACAATAACGGTAAACTGGAGGTGAGCTTTCCAAATGCTGAATATGTGATTCAAAGAAATGAATGGGAAACTGCTTTTTCTGGTGGTTCGAGATCTTACCGCACAGAGATTTTTGATGTGGTACAAAGATCTGGGCAGGTACAGTTTGTAGAAGGGAATGGCGAATTAACCTCAGAAATTAGTTTTGAATTGACTGGTGGACATTGTGAATTCCATCAGGTTTTCCATATCAAATCCGGTGGCGAGCACTATTTTTTCGGTGGTGATATTGTTCCTGAGCCGGAACAACTTCAACGAAATTTCATAGCAAAATACGATTTTGACGGAAGACTGGCAAAGGAATTGAGAACGGAATATGGAAAGAAAGCGGCTGAAGGAAACTGGATATGCCTTTTTTATCATGCTAAATCCAAACCAATTGGCAGAGTAAAGAATGATGAACAAGGCATTAAAATAGAAGCCATTTAATTATAGCCCAAACTGCTATATAAATCCTGAATCTTTTCTATGGTAAGCGGCTTTGATATAAACCTGTTGACTGTAGAGAACGTTTGTGACTTGCTGATATCCTCATTGTAAACAGAGGATGAAAGCATGTTGATTACCACTTTTTTTGTGAATTGATCCTTAATGGTATCAAATTCTTCTAAAAATTCCCAACCATTCATGATGGGCATGTTTATGTCCAGAAAAATCACATCCGGCATTCCTTCTTCATTACCAATATAAGACTTTATGAAATCTATACCATCCTGACCATTTAAACGTGTTGAAACTTTTGCTTTCGGCGGAATCTTATCTATTAACTTAGCGGCTATAAAATTATTGATCTCGTCATCATCAATAATTAAAATATGTAGTTCGTTATTTATCATTTCAAAAGTTTTTTACGAAAAAAAACGGTAAAGGTTGTGCCTAAATTTAATTTACTTTTTACTTCAATTTTACCATCAAGACTTTCAATTTGCGATTTTATAATAAACAAGCCAATTCCCCTTCCTTCAATCTGCGGATGAAACCTTTGATAAAGTCCGAACATTTTTTCTTTGTTTTTCTCAAGATCTATACCAATACCATTATCGGTAATTTCTAGGGCTACATATTCACCTTCTTCAAAACTTCTTAAATCTATAATTAACGGTTTATGCGGGCTTTTATATTTTATACT
This sequence comes from Pelobium sp., assembly GCA_045629485.1. Classification (GTDB taxonomy): domain Bacteria; phylum Bacteroidota; class Bacteroidia; order Sphingobacteriales; family Sphingobacteriaceae; genus Pseudopedobacter. Next base: position 18,480 of record JAZQRF010000033.1, read on the forward strand.
ATTTAATATAAGATTACTAAATATTTTATTAAAATGTTTTACAGGATAATAAATCTGTGGAATTTGAGAAAAATCATACTCTATCTTTATTGAGGGATCCAGTTTTAGCTTTGAAATAAGTTGCCCTATCTCTATAACTAAATCTATTGATTGGAATTCTACAATATCAGATTTTTCAGACAACACTTCTAATAAATCTTCTAAAGTGTTCTTTAATTGATTCACAGAAACATTCATTTTTTGAACAATTTCTTTATTAGAAGTTTGATCTTTTGCTTCATAATCATAAAAATCCATTAAGCTATCCAGGTTAACAATAGGTCTTCTTAAATTATGCGAGGTAATATAAGCGAACTTTTGTAATTCAGAATTCGTTTTTCTTAATTCTGTTGTAAGCTTATCTAGGTTTTCTTCTTTGGCTTTTAGACCAGATATATCACTGATTAATCCCATAAAACTTAAAGGATTATTGTTGTCATCTCTTTCTTTTATTTTAGCAGTTAGTAAATACCATTTATAACCCTTATTGGTTTTCATAAGTACCTCGCCGCTAAAATTATCCGGTAAAAGGCTTAAAAATAGATCAAATTTAACCAAAGTATCAGGATGGATCAATAATTTCAGGTCATCTATACTATTTAGATCTTTGGTATCAAAATCCCTATTATTATCATGTCCATACGCTGTGAACTCAGAAGTTGCTACATTCCAGTTCCATAATATAATTCCTGAATGTTCTAAAATTATATTAATTTTTTCGTCGCTACGCTTTCCCTTAATATCAGCTTGTACTAACTTTTGTTTTTCTTTTTTTAAGTTATGCTTGATGAGTATACTACGAACTAAAAATATGAGGGCACATAATAATAAGACAATACTTATAATTCCCAATTGCTTAACATACCGGCTTTTCTCCTCTTCAGGGCGATATAAAAAATCATCAAGATTTTTAGACTTTGATATTAAACCCTGGCTTGCGTAAATCTTTAATATATTTTCCCACCTCCCCTTATTCATATGACCAATTTCTACAAGGCCCGGTCTAATTAATTCCTTAATATTCTTGGCTTCAACCAATAACAATTCTTTAGTTATCCCTCTTTTGGCTACACCGGGTAGTTGCAAAATATAATCACTTATTTCTTGAGGATGTTCCAAAGCATATTCCCAACCTCTCAAAGTAGCATCCAAAAACTGCTGTACTCTTTTGGGATCCTCGTTGATTTCCTCTTTGGAAGTCACCAAAATATCTCCATAAAAGTCCACTCCATAATTTGAAGGTTCAATAACTGAAGTTTCTATACCTAAAGCCTTTAATCGGGCAGGTTTATCTAGTTTATAAGATGTTACAGCATCCACTTCTTTGTTCTCGAGAGAAGGATTTCTTGATGGTGTTATAATCTTAACCGAATCTAAAGAAATTCCCTCTCTCATTAACAGAGATCTTAATAGTATCAGACCCTGACCTTTAGGAGCAGAAACAATTTTTCCGGAAAGATCTGAAGGCTTGGTAATCTCCATCTCTTTCCTGCTCAATATTACATAAGGTGAATGCTGGTATATAGCTCCTAAGGCAACTACAGGTCTATTTTTTATATATTCGAGAAGAATATCACTTCCAGCTACTGCAAAATTGGCTCTTTTGCTAATAAGCTCGTCGACTAAATTAATATTGGTGTGGTTCTCTTTTAATTTAACATACAGATTTTCACTTTTATAAAAACCTTTTAGATGTGCTGCATAATATCCAGCAAATTGAAATTGGTGTTTCCATTTTAACTGAACAGTTACCGTGTCTGTATTTGCAGCTGCAGCAAACCAGCATATGAAAAAGAAAAACTGAAAAAAATATGCTCTTATAAATTTAAAAGTAAACATTAAAATACGTTGGCAACACTAATCTATTAATAAAAAACTGCTTTGCAATAGGTCAGAAACGAAGAAAGGGTTACCTAACCGGTAACCCTCGCATTTTCAATAATATAATAGTTTTATTTTTTAGCCACTAAATTGATATTTAGTTCGAACTCATCATCAATAGCTTTATCTCCCAAGCTATCAAAGAAACTTTTTGAGCCGTATCTGATATCGTATTTTGCTCTATTAACTTTTACACCATTTGCTACCGCCACTAAAACTCCATTTTTATTGGTTACAGCAGCAGAAAAAGTTAAAGGCTGGGTGATCCCTTTTATAGTTAAATTTCCAGTAATGTTTGCTTTACCTGCACCAGCCGGAGTAACTTTAGTAATTATAAATTTTGATGTTGCGTGTTTATCTACGCTAAAGAAATCATCATTTTTTAAATGGCCTACCAATTTACCATTCATCTCTCCCTGTATATCAGTTACGGTGATAGAGTTCATATCTAAAACGAAAGATCCTCCGTTAAGTTTTGTACCATCATAATTTAATGTTCCTGAAGATAATTTCAGTTCTCCTCGGTGTTCACCAGTAACTTTACGACCAACCCATTCAATTTTAGATTTTTCAATATCTACTTTATAAACCTGAGCGGGTTTGAATGCCACTAATACACTTACAAGGGCAATTAATAATAAGCTTCTTTTCATTTTTTTAATTTTTATAGAACAAACGTAACAAAACAAATTACACGTTACAACACCTATTTAATTTACATTGCTTATTTACATTTTACTGACATTAACTATGAAGCTGATTTAGGGAAGCTAATCGTAAATACAGTACCTACATTTAAGGTACTATCTACGTTAATAGTGCCTCTCAGAGATTCTATATGTGATTTTATAATAAATAGCCCTATTCCCTTTCCTTCAGTGTTTTCATGAAATCTTTGGTATAAGCCAAAGATTTTTGATGCATTCTTTTTTAAATCAATTCCCTTTCCATTATCCTTTATGGTTAAATAAACAGATTTTTCATCTTCATAGGTACGTAAATTGATTATTAAAGGCCTGTCCTCCGATCTATACTTAATAGCATTAGTAAACATGTTTAACAATATACTATCTATGTATTCTTTTGGATAGAATATATGAGTAACTTCAAATTCAGCATTTATTTGTGCCCCTGACTGTACAATCTGGAATTCAATAGATTGCATTACTCCTTTAACTTCCTGCTCGAAATTAATATTAGTAAAATTCCTGGCTTCAGGTTTCTGATGAGAAACAATTTCTATAAGGTCGTTTAAAGTATTATTTAACCTATTTACTGATGATTCTATCTTATCTACAATCACACTATTTTCAGCATTTAAATTCTCTTTTTGTATCATGCTCATGAGAGAATTTATATTCACAATAGGGCCCCGTAAATTATGAGAAGTAATATAAGCGAATTTCTTCAGCTCATTATTGCTTTGCATTAACTCTTCAGATATTTTCAATAATTCGTATTCTTTGTTCTTAATCTCATCAATATTAATCACCACCCCGAATAACTTTTGGGGAACACCCATTTCGTTATTTATTGCTCTAAAAGATATTAAAACATAGATACTTGTTCCGTCAGGCCGAAGAAGCCGTACCTGATGCATCTCTCTTTTCTTCTTTCCCTGCAGGTTATCATTAAAAGCTAAGCGTGTTCTTTCCAAATCCTCAGCGTGTATGAGATCGAAAAGATCCATATTGGAAGGCAATTCAGAATTTTCGACACCCAGTAAATTGCACCATTCTTTACTAAGAGAAACATCTTTGGTTTTCAAATCCCAATCCCACAACCCAATATTAGCACTTCTAATAGCTAATTTTAATTTTTCTTCGTGATGTTTGGCCTCAAACTCTGCGGCCTTACGGTTTTCTATCTCTTTTTGTAACTCTCGTGTTTTTTTATTTACATTTCTAGCCAACCGCCTGTTCCAAATAAAAACTATTATAAACATTATGCCTATAATTCCGGCAACAACGCTCACCTTTCTCCAAACAATTACCCAATCTGTTTTCTCTTCCTTAAAAATCAATCCATTGATTTCTGCATTTGCAGGTACTACTTTTAGTTCCTTATAAATATCCAGCATTTGCTGAAACCTACCAGAATTGATATGGCCAATTTCAACAAGATTAGAAAGGATTAGCTCTGAAGTTCCTTTTGCTTCAAAAAATAAAATATCCTTAGTAAGGCCCCGCTGTTTTACACCCGGTAATTTTAATATGTATTCAATAATTTCTTCTTTATGAGCTAATGCATATTCCCACCCCCGGGCACTTGCTTCATTAAAGCTTTTTACAATTTCCGGATTTTCAGATGCGTATTTTTTTGAAGTAAAAATCAAATCTCCATAAAAATCTAAACCATAATCTTTAGGGTGGATCAAAGAAACTTCATACCCTTTTTGTGCAAATTGATAAGGCTCTACAGTAGAATAACCTGAAAGTGCATCTACATCTCCTTCTATTAAATCTTCATTATTCCACGAGTGTTTAAATATATTGATAGAATCAATATTAATTCCCTCTCTTAAGAATAGAGTTTTCAATAAAATCCAACCCTGATCATCAGAGACCATTACTTTTTTCTTATAAAGATCAGAAATCACCCGAATTCCTGATTTTTTAAGAGCCATAAATACATAAGGAGAATGTTGGAAAATAACAGATGTGATTACAACCGGCTTTTGTTGTACAAAATCATATAAGATATCACATCCTGTTATCCCAAAATCTGCATCGCCATTGATAACTTCCGCTACAGGTGGGCGATCTACCGCCCCTTCAATCATTGAAACATCAAGGCCTTTTTCTTTATAAAATCCTTTTAATTGTGCAGCATAATACCCCGCGAACTGGAATTGATGACGCCACTTTAACTGCAAGGAAACCGGGGTATAATCATTTGCTAATGATTGCAAGGAACTTATAAGGATTAGAAAAAGTAAGAGGTATTGGTAGATTTTATTCATACTTACTTCTGCTCAGGTTTACAGCTTGGAATATAATAAGAATTTTCAAGAACAATTAATTTCTAAGACCATAATTTGATTTGAAAATATAAAAGCCGCTTTAGTAACTAAAGCGGCTTCTCTTTTCAACTCTATTTAAGCTAAACTGTTTCTTCTTGATATGCTTCCAGCGGAGGACAAGAACAAATTAATGTACGGTCACCGTGAGTATCGTTAACCCTGCCAACAGATGGCCAAAATTTATTCTGCTTTACATATGGTAAAGGAAAACCTGCTTTTTGTCTGGAATAAGATTTTTCCCATACATCTCCTGTGATGATTGCCGCAGTATGAGGCGCATTCTTCAATGGATTATTCATTTTATCTAAGATGCCATTTTCTACATCAGCAATTTCATTCCTTATAGCAATCATCGCATTACAAAAACGGTCTAACTCATGTTTAGGTTCAGACTCTGTTGGCTCTACCATAAGGGTTCCCGCTACCGGAAAAGATACTGTTGGTGCATGGAAACCATAATCCATCAATCTTTTTGCAATATCAGTCACTTCAATTCCGAAAGCTTTAAAAGAACGGCAATCTAAAATCATCTCATGTGCACATCTCCCCTTACTTCCAGAATATAATACCGGATAATGACTTTCTAAACGAGCCTTAATATAATTTGCATTCAGAATAGCATATTTAGTAGCATTGGTTAAACCTTCTGCCCCCATCATGGCTATATAAGCATGGGAAATTAATAAAATTGATGCTGAGCCCCAAGGTGCAGCAGAAACTGCATGGATGGATTTTTCTCTTGCAATATCCACCACTGCATGTCCTGGAAGGTAAGGTACTAAATGTTTTGCCACACCAATAGGCCCCATTCCTGGTCCACCACCACCGTGAGGGATACAAAATGTTTTATGTAAGTTAAGATGACAAACATCTGCGCCAATATTTGCAGGAGAAGTAATTCCGACCTGAGCATTCATGTTTGCCCCATCCATATATACTTGACCACCATATTCGTGAATAATTTCGCAAATTTCAATTATAGATTCTTCAAAAACACCATGTGTAGACGGATAAGTTACCATTAAGCAACTTAAATTCTCTGCATTTTCCTTAGCTTTTGCTCTTAAATCTTCTACATCAATATTTCCCTTTTCATCGCATTTGGTGATCACAATCTTCATTCCTGCCATAGCTGCTGAAGCTGGGTTTGTTCCGTGAGCTGAGGAAGGAATTAAAGCTACATTTCTATGGAAATCACCTCTATCCTGATGATAAGCTCTGATGACCATTAAACCTGCATATTCTCCTTGTGCACCAGCATTTGGCTGTAAACTCATAGCTGCAAAACCAGTGATTTCGCTTAACCATTTATTTAATTCATCCATTATCTGCATATATCCACCGGTTTGATCGATAGGCGCAAATGGGTGCAGGTTACTAAACTCGGCCCAGGTAACAGGGATCATTTCTGTGGTGGCATTAAGCTTCATGGTACACGATCCTAATGCTATCATAGAATGGCAAAGAGAAAGATCTTTCGCTTCTAAAGATTTAATGTAACGCAACATCTCATGCTCAGAATGATGCGAATTAAATAATGGATGTGTTAAATAAGCAGAAGTTCTTTGTAATGATGATGGAATAGTTGTTTCAATTCCAGATTTTAAATCATCAACATTAATATCATTTTGATTAATCCCTTTTACTTTTCCAAAGAAGCGAACTATGGTTTTAATATCTTCTACAGAAGTGGTTTCATCTATAGAAATAGTTATGGTATTACCCTTATAGTTAAGATTCACTTCATTATTTAATGCTTCTGCATGGATAGGATTTACCAATTCTCCCACATTAAATCTTAAAGTATCAAAATAAGCTTCGTTTTCTTGTTGATAACCCAATTCTTTTAAAGAATTAGAAAGCAATACCGCTAAACCATGAATTCTTTCAGCGATTAATTTAATTCCCTTTGGCCCATGATAAGCTGCGTACATCCCAGCCATAATTGCCAATAAAGCTTGTGCAGTGCAAATGTTTGATGTTGCTTTATCTCTTCTAATGTGTTGCTCTCTTGTTTGAAGAGCCATACGCAGTGCGTAATCGCCATGGGAATCTATGGTTACACCAATAATTCTGCCTGGCATAGATCTCTTGTACTCTTCCTTTGTAGCGAAGTAAGCTGCATGTGGCCCACCAAAGCCCATAGGAATACCAAAACGCTGTGTCGTCCCTACTACAATATCAGCTCCCCATTCTCCCGGAGGAGTAAGCAGAGCAAGACTCATGATATCGGCAGCTACTGTTAACTTTATATTTTTTTCATGCGCTTTAATTGCAAAATCGCTGTAGTCAAACACCTCACCGTTTCCGGCAGGATATTGAACAATAGCACCAAACATATCATCGGTAAGTTCTACTGTTCTATGGTCACCAATGATTAGATCAATACCATAAGGCTGAGATCTTGTTTTTAGGATATCAATAGTTTGAGGAAAAACTTCTTCAGAGACAAAGAAAGTCTTAGCATTTGCGTTCTTACGAAGACTATACTGCATAAACATAGCCTCTGCAGCAGCAGTACCTTCATCTAACAGAGATGCATTAGCAATTTGCATTCCCGTTAAGTCCAAAACCATAGTTTGGAAATTAAGCAACGCTTGTAAACGGCCTTGAGCAATTTCTGCCTGGTAAGGTGTGTATTGTGTATACCACCCCGGATTTTCCAAAATATTTCTTTGAATTACTCCGGGAAGAATTACCCCATAATATCCCTGCCCTATATAAGATTTAAAGATTTTATTTTTTGAAGCTGTTTGTTTGAGATTATTTAAATAATCGAATTCGCTTTTAGCAACAGGTAAGTTCATTGCTTTTTTTAAGCGAATATTGGCAGGTACCGTTTGGTCTATTAACTCCTCTAAAGAATCAACACCAACAGTCTTTAACATTGTTTGTGTATCCTGTTCATTAGGAGCAATATGTCTGTTTTCAAACAACTCCTGATAATCTACATTCAATTTCATTTACACAGCTTTTTAGAAGCCGCAAAAGTATGAAAAATAAGGCTTTATTTAAAGCTTTAAGCTGGGCTGAATTGTAAAATTACTCACATATATTCACACCTCTTATTAATGCTGCTAATTAAGGTTTTAACTGATATAAATATCGTTGAATAGTATTTTCTAATCCAAGGTATAAGGCATCACATATTAAAGCATGGCCTATACTTACCTCCAATAAACTTGGTATTTCTTGAGCAAAATATTTTAGGTTATCCAAATCTAAATCATGGCCTGCATTTATGCCAAGACCTAATTTATTTGCAACCTCTGCTGCTTTAATATATGGCGATATTGCATTTTCTCTATCCTGATGATATTGTATAGCATAAGATTCTGTATACAATTCAATTCTATCTGTGCCTGTAGATTTTGCTGCTTCTACCATTTCTGTATCTGGATCAACGAAAATAGAGACTCTGATTCCAGCTTCTTTAAAGACCGCTATGATATCTTGTAAATAATTCTGATGTTTAATAGTATCCCACCCATGATTAGAAGTGATTTGCCCTAAAGCATCAGGAACTAATGTAACCTGATCCGGATTATTTGCTAACACCAAATCAACAAATTTTTGTTCCTGACAATTTCCTTCAATATTAAATTCTGTTTTGATAATGGATCTTAAATCAAAAACATCCTGATAACGAATATGGCGTTCATCCGGGCGGGGGTGAACTGTGATACCTTCGGCACCAAAACGCTCGCAGTCTAAAGCAACTTTTACTAAATCCGGGTTATTACCACCTCTGGAATTCCGTAAAGTGGCTATTTTATTGATGTTTACTGATAACTTCGTCATATCATCCAATAGTTAAAGTTGGCATAATATAAAATTTATATCAAATCCAACGGACCACAAAAGTATAAGTATTTTATTTATTTCAGATTTAATCTTAGATCTCTGTTATAGACTTCCTTTAAACAAGAAAGCCGCATGAATAAAATTCAAGCGGCTTTCTTTGTAAAATTTCTAATGATTAGTATCTATAGAATTCTTGTTTGTATGGCCCTTCTACAGTTACACCAATATATGCTGCCTGTTCCGGAGTTAATACATCCAGTTCCACACCAATTTTTTCTAAGTGTAAACGGGCAACTTTTTCATCTAAATGTTTAGGCAAGGTGTAAACATTGTTTTCGTATTTACCAGGGTTTAACCAAAGTTCGAGCTGTGCTAAAGTTTGGTTGGTAAAAGAGTTAGACATTACAAATGATGGGTGACCAGTTGCGCAACCTAAATTAACTAAACGGCCTTCAGCTAAAACAATCACGTCTTTACCATCGATCGTATATTTATCTACCTGTGGTTTAATTTCCACTTTAGTATTCCCGTAGTTATTATTTAACCAGGCCATATCAATTTCATTATCAAAATGACCAATGTTACAAACGATAGCTTTGTCTTTTAAAGCTTTAAAATGCTCGCCTCTTACAATATCTTTATTTCCTGTTGTAGTTACAACAATATCGGCTTCGCCAATGGCAGTACTTAATTTTTTAACTTCAAAGCCTTCCATTGCTGCTTGTAAAGCACAAATCGGATCAATTTCTGTTACAATAACACGTACACCTGCACTTCTTAAAGATTCAGCAGAGCCTTTACCAACGTCTCCGTAACCACAAACGATTCCAACTTTACCAGCCATCATTACATCTGTTGCTCTTCTAATTGCATCCACTAAAGATTCGCGGCAACCGTATTTATTATCAAATTTAGATTTAGTTACAGAGTCATTAATGTTTATTGCTGGCAAAGGTAAAGTGCCATTTTTCACACGTTCGTGTAAACGGTGCACACCAGTAGTGGTTTCTTCAGAAATCCCTTTTATTCCGGCAACTAGTTCAGGAAACTGATCTAGGACCATATTGGTTAAATCACCACCATCATCAAGAATCATATTTAATGGTTCTTGCCTTTCACCGAAATGAAGTGTTTGTTCGATACACCAATTAAATTCTTCTTCGGTTAGTCCTTTCCAGGCATAAACCTGGATTCCTGCAGCGGCAATTGCAGCAGCTGCATGATCTTGAGTGGAGAAAATATTACAAGAAGACCAGGTAACTTCTGCGCCCAAAGCAGTTAAAGTTTCTATAAGAACAGCAGTTTGAATAGTCATGTGTAAACATCCTGCAATTCTAGCCCCTTTTAATGGCTGACTTGGACCAAATTCTTTTCTTAATGACATTAAGCCAGGCATTTCCGCCTCTGCTAATTCAATTTCTTTTCTTCCCCATTCTGCAAGGGAAATGTCCTTAACTTTATAAGGTACGTAAGTTGTCTCTACTGATGAC
>JAZQRF010000034.1:0-28155 GCA_045629485.1 Pelobium sp.
AGGACTTGCATCTTCAAAATCCTGCTCCTCTAAAATTACATAAGTATCTTTTACTAAAAATCCTTTTACAATTTTTTCATAAGGAACTTCCTTGTGGGTTTTCTCGTTTACTCTTAAAAATCGAATTTTTGAATGGTCGCGACTATCGAGCATATCGAGATCTAAAGAACTTTTTTCTACTGCAGAATATAATTTAACAGGGATATTCACCAGCCCGAAGGCTATTGTGCCGTTCCAAATAGATCTCATAATCTTTTTTAAGGAATAGAAACAATTTCCATTCCAATAAAAAAGAGCATAAAAAAAGCCCTCTGTTAACAGAGGGCTTTTAATTTTATCAATTAGCTATTACTCAGCAGATGCTGTATCTTCTGTAGCTTCTTTCTTAGCTGCAGCTTTTTTAGCAGGTGCTTTTTTCTCAGCAACTACTTTTTCTGCTTTTGGTTCAGCTTTTTTTACTTCTTTTTTAGCAGGTGCTTCTGCAACTACAGCCGGAGCTGAGAAATCAAAAGGAACAACAGATACATATGATTTGTTATCTGCTTTCTTTCTGAAAGCTACTTTACCATCAATTAAAGCAAATAAAGTATGGTCTTTACCAATACCAACATTTTTTTCCGGATGATGTTTTGTACCACGTTGACGAACAATGATATTTCCAGCAATAGCTGCTTGTCCACCAAAAATTTTGATACCTAAACGTTTGCTATGCGACTCTCTACCGTTATTCGAGCTACCGGCTCCTTTTTTGTGTGCCATGATTATATTTTAAGATCAGACCTGATGTCTGAAAAAATTAAACGTCTGTTAATTATAATGTAATGCCTTCGATTTGGATTTTAGTGAAAAATTGACGGTGTCCGTTTTTCTTTTTGTATGCTTTTCTTCTCTTTTTATGGAAAATAATTACTTTATCTCCTTTTAAATGAGACACGATTTTAGCAGAAACCTTAGCGCCACTTACTGCAGGAGTTCCTACTGTAAATTTACCTTCATTCTCAACTAACAATACATTGTCAAATTCAACACTAGCGCCTTCATCACCTTGTAATCTGTGTACAAAAAGATGCTGGTCTTTAGCAACTTTGAATTGCTGTCCTGCTATATTTACTATTGCGTACATTGTTTAAAAATATTTATTGTTTAAAATTTGAGATGCAAATATATGGATATAATTTATTTTATCAAACGTTTATAGTATAAACTCCATATACGTGAGAATTATTTCCGCTCAGCTGCGTCTGATATACTTTTATCAACAATTTTTATCAGCTGTAAAGCAGCATCTTTTAATTTTTGATTATCATTATAAGTTGCATTAATCTCAATTTTTTTTGTTTTATTGAGGTAGTTAAATGCTAAATAATATCTTGGTGAGGATTTTGTAGTATCGCCAATCATTCTCTCAGGCCAATCCCAAAAGCCTAGTTCTGCTGCCTTACGATGTAAAACCAACAATTCATCTTTAGATAATCTTACTTTAGTTTTTATTAAAGAATCGTTAACATTTAGGTATTGGAAATCTCTGGTTTTAGAATTATATGTTTTTTCATATTCAGCACCCTCTCCTGCTTTTAAGGTTACAGATTCGAAATCTGAAAACCTATATGGAGCATTCTTTACCATTTTACTATAATAATAAACACTATATAGTAGAAAAGGAACAATTATACATAGTGTTAAAAAAATCTTTTTTGATCTGTTACTCATATTTCTGTTAATTCTTCGTGATTTGCATTTTTATCGAACTCTCCCTCCCATTTAGCAATTACTACTGTTGCAAGGCAATTACCTATAACGTTTACTGATGTTCTTGCCATATCCATCAATTCATCTATTCCAAGAATAATAAATATTGGCCATACCGGCATCCCGAAAGATGCAGCAGTGCCTAAGAGGATTACAAGAGATGCCCTGGGTACCCCGGCAACACCTTTACTTGTGATCATTAAAGTGAATACAATAACGAGTTGCTGACCAAAACTAATTTGCATACCAGCTGCCTGGGCAACAAATATAGCCGCTAAAGACAAATACAAGGTGGTTCCATCTAAATTAAAGCTGTAACCGGTAGGCATAACAAAAGCTACTATTTTACGTGGCACACCAATTCTTTCCATGGCTTCCATTGCTCTAGGTAAAGCAGCTTCAGAACTTGTTGTGGCAAAAGCTATAGAAACAGGTTCTGCTATGGCTTTTAAAAATTTCTTTACCGGAACGCCAACAATTAGAGCTATAGGTAATAAAATGCCTAAAAGGAAAAACAACAAGGCTACATACAGTGTAATTAGTAACTGGAACAGATTTACCAATATCCCTAATCCCATGTGTCCAACTGTATAGGCAATAGCTGCGCCAACGCCAATAGGTGCGAAATACATCACAATATTGGTAAATTTAAACATGACTTCTGAGAGGCTCTCAGTAAATTTCAGCATTGGCTGGCGTTTGTCTTCTCTTACCATTGCTAAGGCAATTCCAAATACAATACTAAAAATTACTACTTGTAAAACTTGTCCTTCTGCTATTGATTTTGCAATATTTTCAGGGAAGATATGTAAGATTATATCGGATGTAGTTTGGGCTTCTACTTTAGGCAGCTCCTCTGCAATTGCCGGTGGCTGAGCAATTCCGGAGCCTGCCTGGGATATATTAATCGCTGCTAATCCAATAAAAAGCGCCAGCGTGGTTACTACTTCAAAATAAACCAAAGATTTCCAACCCATTCTTCCTACTTGTTTCAAGTCTGAATGTCCGGCGATTCCGTAGACCAGCGTTGCAAATAATAGAGGTGCAACTATAGTTTTGATCATTTTAAGAAAGACTTTGCTTAATACCTGGAGGTTTACAGCGAATTCAGGAAAATCATTACCTATCTCTGTACCAATTGCCATTGATATTAAAATCCAGGTTGTTAAGGTCTTCTTTTTAAAACCATAAACTATTAAGCCTGCTATCCCCAACCATCTAAAAAACATAGCGAACTCAGAAGAAATTGGTAATATTTCGTAGTGAGAGAGAAAAGTAACAATTGCAGCAATCGATACTGTAAGGATTGTAAAAAGTGCCGAAATTTTAAATTTCATTGTTTCTTAATTAGGAGGAATTGAACAAAAGTAATTATTTTGCCGAATAGCGCAAATTGAGTAAGAATGGAGAGTCCGAAATTACATCACATCAGGAAGGAATTAAATCATCTCCCGAAAGAAGTTTTAGCTGAATATTGCTTGAAAATTGCAAAGTATAAAACAGAAAATAAAGAACTTTTAAATTACCTGCTTTTCTATAGTGAGAATAACGAGCAATATATTGCTGATATTAAAAATTTGCTTGATGAAGGTTTTGATAATCTCCCTTACTCAGATTATACCACTACAAAAGTGCTTAGAAAACTAACCCGTTTAATGAATAAGCATATCAAATTTATAGGAAATAAGGCACAGGAGCTGGAATTGGTTTTATATTTTTGTTCTTTATTTATTGAAAAAAGCTCTCCTAAAACGCATCATAAACCTCTAATTGCATTACTTTTCAGGCAGTTAAAAAGAATAGAAAAGTTAATACCGAAACTGGATGAAGATTTACAATTTGATTTCCAGAATGAATTTACTGAATTAATTAGCAGGTTAAAAAAGAAGAGAGCTTCATTTAGCTTGGATGATTTAAAATAATTTTGTAACAATTACCTGACGGCCCTATCTAAACCAAAAAAAAGAAACATAAATGTCTAACAAAGAACAGGTCTTTAAGGAGATTTTTCAGGCTAATTCTAAAAAAATATACCATTTATGTTTTGGTTATACCAATGATGAGGATAGTGCAAATGATCTTTTACAGGAGACTTTTTTAAAGGTTTGGCAAAATTTAGATAAGTTTCGCAACCAGGCAATGGTTTCTACCTGGATATACCGGATTGCCGTGAATACATGTTTAACCTATCTTAAAAAAGAAAAAAGACAGGTAAAGGACGAGCTTACTCCAAACATTATAGAAAACAAGCCCGAAGAATTATCTGAAAAACAAGAACAGGTTAAAACTCTATATCACTGCATTGCTCAACTGGAAGAAAACGAGAGACTCTTGATTACCATGGTTATGGATGAACTTCCTTATTCAGAAATAGCAGAAATATCCGGAATTTCTGAAGGTAATCTAAGAGTGAAAATACATAGAATTAAACATAAACTTACAGAACTATATAACCAGCATGAAAGATTTTGATTCTTTATTGAATATATGGAATGAGCAAAAAACCTCTCCTGCTATAGATTATAAAGAGGTTTTAACAAATTTCAAGAAATCCAAAAATAAATTCAGCAAAAAAATCTGGATCGAATTGGGTCTTATGGCTATTGCGGCTATATTCTTAATTTATATATGGTTTAATATGAATTTTTCTTTCTGGACAACCCATGTTTCGTTATTCCTGTTTATAAGTTGCTGTTTTGTTTATATCTATACCCAGATCGTTAATTTAAAGACTTTGGGTAATGATACTCTAATGGAAACTCCGGAAAGACATATCCAGTATATCGAAAATTTCAGAAGATCAAGGCATAAGCAAAATACCCGAAGTTATTTTTTTTATACCGTGGTGATGGGTATTGCCTTAGGTTTTTATTTCATCGAGTTTTTTAACCATGTAAATACTGTGGTGTTAATTTCCTCTATCGCCTTTTCCGTTATATGGTTTGCGGTATGTACATTCTTTATTAGAAAGTTATATATGAGAAAAGAAGAGAAAAGGTTTAATGAAATGCTAGCTGAATTAGAAAGATTGAAAAAACAATTTACCGATTATGAATAGGTGTGTTTCACCAATATTTCTACGATAATTACTTTTTTTGCTCTATTTCAGTAAGATCTAAATTATTTCCACGTAGCGAATACTCCACAACTTTTTTACCTATTGGTTTTGCTTTATCATCTTCCATATTATCAAACAATTCAAATTCTCTTCTTAGTTTACCTTGGTAGATGTAAAATTTATCCTTTCCTTTATATTGCTTCTTAGTTTTATCCGTTAAATCAGGAAATCTTATTTTTGAAGGGTCTTCACCACTATATTCAAAACAATAAACATTTGCCGGACTATACTTTTTATTTGATGTCGTATAGATAATGAGTTCAGGATTACCATCCGTATCCATATCGGTATTAAAGGTTTCTATATACTTACCTTCTGTTTCGAAATTATAAGCTGTGGATGAATTCTTTATTGTATCTGATCTTAATATTAATACAGAACTTAGAGAATCAGCGCCTCTTCCCCAATTTAAAATATCAAATGTTAAACCTGGTTTTACTTCTATTTTATCATGAGTTCGAAATGGCTTTGGCAGTATGATTTTATCTTTAAATTTAACTACTGGCTGGTCAGTATTCTGACAGGCTGCAGCTATAATTGCAGCAAAAGCCATACATAATATTTTTATTTTTCTCATCTCAAACATTAATTATACATCATTACAGCCGGCAGTTCAATTTTCTTTCCATCTGTTCCTTTAACAGAGAGGCGCAGCGAATAACCAGGCCCATCATCAAAATATGCCAACCGTATTTTATGTAAACCTGGTTTTAACCATACACCAGCTGCTCTTTCATAGCGGGCATGTTTTCCATCATTATCTATAATCAGTTCATCATTTATAAAAAGCCTGCTTCCATCATCGCTATAAAGAGAAAACTCAAAATCAGCTTCTTCATTTACATTGATATAGCCTGTGAAAACCAATCCGTATTCTCTGGCTTTCCCTGATATTTTAGTTAAAGAAACCTGGTTAACAACTCCTGTTTTTGTAGCGAGGTTGGTGTCGATCTCAGAAACTGCAGCAAATTTGCCGGGAACATAATAGTATTTCAATCCACCTTGTACAGGAGAAATGGAAGGCTTAACTGGTTCCATTGCGGGCCTGTTAACCAGCCATGTGGTAATTACAGCGCTTCGCCTGCGTGAGGGAGTAATCACTATCGATTTTACCGCTCTTTTTTCTCCCGTTGGCACATTCACAGTCATTCCTTCAGTATAAAGAGATGAAGTTTCATCAGGAGTTCTTCCGTCTATGGTGTAATAAATTTTACTTTCTTTTACCGGAAGTTTCCAATCAAATTTATAAGAATTACCTACGCTCATGGATGTGTCTTTTGCACCAATTGCCGTAGGCACACGGTATAGAGTTTCTGTTTCATCAATAGTCTTCAGATGTACTGGTACTCTTTCTTCATTAAAGTTTTGATAGTTTTTGTTATCGAGAGAGGTCCACGCTATTTCTGATAAAGCCAATAATCTAGGAAACAACATATACTCAATTCTGGCACTCGTTGGTAAATATTCTGACCACATATTTGCCTGTACACCTAATATATGCTTTTGCTGAGCGGCCGGTAATGATGATGGTGTAGGATTGTAATTATAAATAAGCTCAATTCGCCCATCGCCACCAATAGATAATGGTTCCTGATCTGACCTGCCCTGTACATGATCTAAATATAAACCCTCTGTACTTGGTGTCATGATCACATCATGATTTTGTTTAGCGGCAGCTATGCCACCATTAACTCCACGCCAGGACATTACTGTTGCATTTGGCGCCAGGCCGCCCTCAAGAATTTCATCCCAGCCAATAATAGAACGTCCCTTTTTATTAAGGAACCTTTCCATACGTTGTACAAAGTAAGATTGTAGTTCTTCTTCGTTTTTAAGTTTCTGATTTTTAATTCTCTTTTGGCAATGTGAGCATGTTTTCCATCTTGTTTTTGGAGCCTCATCGCCACCAATATGAATGTATTTTGATGGGAAAATCTCCACAACTTCGCTTAGAACATTTTCTAAAAAATTAAAAGTATGCTCTTTTCCTGCACAAAAGATATCAGGCAAGACACCCCATTTTTCTTCTACTTTAAACGGACCAGGATTGTCTCCGCATCCCAATTCCGGATATGATGCCAGAGCGGCAACTGCATGGCCTGGCATTTCTATTTCAGGAATTACATTTATATATTTCGAAGCAGCATACGCCACTACTTCTTTAGCTTCTTCCTGTGTGTAAAATCCCCCATGTGGTTTTCCATCAAAACGTTGCGGAAATACATCATGGTAATTGCCTACTAAAGTTTGCGCTCTAAATGCCCCAACCTGAGTAAGTTTAGGATACTTCTTTATTTCCAATCTCCAACCCTGATCATCTGCTAAATGCCAATGAAAATTGTTTATCTTATAAAAAGCCATTAGATCTATATACTTCTTAACAAAATCTATAGGATGAAAATGCCTGCAAACATCCAGGTGCAACCCTCTATAAGCATATCTAGGTTCATCCTGTATCACTAACTGAGGAATCTGCCTGGTGTCTTTGTTCGCTAAATAAAGCTGTGAGAGGGTTTGCATGGCATAAAATACACCTTTAGGTTCTCCCTTTATGTTGATCTGCCTCTCGCCAATCGTTAGTTCATAAGCTTCGTTTTTAAAGTTTGATGCATCAGCACTAAAATTAATTACGCTCTCTGGTTGCTGAACAAAGTTTTTAGCAATTATCAGCTCAAAACCTTCCTGTTGTTTAATTAAGTCTCTAAATAACTCAGCAATTTTTCTTTCTTCCTGAGAGTTATAAACTAGTGCAGTTTGCTGACTTAGCTTAAAAAAGCCGTTCTTCTTAACAATAGATTTGGGTGCCGGAATAATCCCGAAGTTAGGATCAGATTGGGAATAGGAATGAACAGGTATAAAGTAGAAAATAAAAGCAACGAAAAGTACACGCATGTTAGAGTATAAAATTTAGAACACCATTAAATAAACGAAATGTAAGATAAAGATTGTGTTCGAAATTTTAAAACTTAATAAAAATCAATTTAACGTTTTAAAGATGTACCTGTAAAAAGCAGCATCAGGTTGCTAAAACTAGAGGAGAAATGTGATGTTATTTGAAGATTATTCCAACTTTCTTTCCGGAAATGTTTTCTACAAGCGGTTTAAAAATAGCTGATGCATTATCTTTCGTTTTTTGTAAGATTTGCATTTCATTTGCATTGGCAGTTAGTCTTTTTTCTGCGATTTTATAAATGCCTTCTACCATATCCTTTGCATCACTCGGAAACCAGGCACCAGAGACATCGTAAACTTTAGATTTTTGATGATCTATTTTGGTATAGCAAATTTCTGGTTGAGGTAAAGTAAGAGTAAGAGAATCTCGCTCAATAAGAATATCGTCTTTTGTTACTTTTGTTAAATCTATACAACCGGTAACCTCTCCTACTGCTACAAATAAAATTCGCTCATCGGGTAAGAATCTGCGGGTTTCTTTTTGTTCAATCACATCTTTCATAGAGAATTTCACCAACTCAAGTTTACCCATACTGGAGATTTTGGTTACCATCATATCTCCGTTTAAAATGGTTTGAGTTTCAAAAAACTCCCTTTTAAAATAGAAGAAAATAAAGGTTAATGCTGCTAATAGAATAACGAAAAAAGAAATAGAAAGTGCCGGACGAAATTTCATAGAGAATGATGTGTGTTATATAAACAATACGAAAGACAAAAGGTTGGTTGAAAAATTTAGATTAATTTCGCATCCTTAAACTCGGATATGGAATCTCTTGTACACGAAGATAAAACTTTTGAAAATATTTCTTATGTAGATAAATCTATCAAAAATCGGGAATTTGAAAGTTGTGTTTTTAAGAATTGCGACTTTTCTAAGAATGATTTTTCTGGTAATAAATTTACCGATTGCGAATTTATCAGCTGCAACCTGGCGATGATTACTATGCGGGGCACCTCTTTAAAAAATGTCGCGTTTATTGATTCAAAACTTTTGGGTATCAACTTTAGTTATTGTGAAAGTTTCTTATTTAGTGTGAACTTTAAAGGATGTATCTTAGACTATTGTTCTTTTGAGAAAAAGAAAATGCTGAAAACTAAATTTAAAAACTGCTCTCTTAAGAATGCAATATTTACAGAAGCGCTATTGCAAGGTTCTGAGTTTGATAATTGTGATTTAAGTAGTGCTGTTTTTGAACGTACAGACCTACAAGATGCGGATTTTAGTACTGCTTTCAACTTCGTAATTGATCCGGAACTGAATAAAATTAAAAATGCCCGCTTTTCTCGCTATGGTTTGGCAGGATTATTAGAAAAGTATAAAATCAAAGTTGTTTAAAAAGCTTAGGAATTCAATACGTATTGAATTCCTAAGTAGTTTTTATTTCTGGCTTCCCATAATTCCAAATTCTAAGCCACGAAGTTCTGCTAAACCTCTTAACCTTCCAATAGCAGAATATCCAGGATTGGTTTTTTTATTTAAATCATCCAGCATTTGATGTCCATGATCCGGACGCATAGGAATTCTTTCTCTTCGTTTTTGCATCAATGCAACAGCTTGTGTCATCACGGCATACATATCCACATCTCCCTCCAAGTGATTATCTTCATAAAAATCTCCAAATTGGTTACGCTTGGTACTGCGTAGGTGGAAGAAGTTAATGCGTTCTCCAAACTGTTTTACCATCGAGGTCAGGTCGTTATCTGCTCTCACTCCGAACGAACCTGTACAAAAACACAAACCATTACTTAAAGATGGAACAGCATCTACTAAAGCCTGGATGTCTGCAGCTGTACTTACCACTCTTGGCAATCCTAAGATGGCATAAGGAGGATCATCCGGATGGATTACCATCTTCACCCTATTTTCTTCGGCAACAGGAACCACTTCTTTAAGGAAAGAAATTAAATTACTTCTTAACCTGTCTGCATCAATATTTTGATACTGATCTAAAGCTTCCTGAAATTTAGCTACGGTAAAACTTTCTTCACTTCCGGGTAAACCAGCTATGATATTTCTTTCTAAGAGAGTCTTGTCATTTCCACTCATTCCATCAAAACGCTCTTTAGCCCTTGAAATCTCTTCCTGAGTATAATCTATTTCGGCATTTTTTCTTTTGAGGATATACAAATCAAAAGCAATAAATGCGGCTTTCTCAAAACGTAATGCTTTGGAGCCGTCCTCTACTGTATAACTTAAATCGGTACGTGTCCAGTCTAAAACAGGCATAAAGTTGTAAGTCACGATAAAAATGCCACATTGCGCAAGGTTTTTTAGCGACTGTTTGTAGTTCTCTATATGTTTTAAGTAATCGCCTGTTTGGGTTTTAATCGCTTCGGAAACCGGAACACTTTCTACTACATCCCAAACTAAGCCTGCATCAGCAACAATTTGCTGACGTTTTTGAATTTCTTCTACTGTCCAAACTTCTCCGTTTGGCACATGATGTAAAGCACTTACCACACCTTCACAACCAGTCTGTAAAATATCTGTTAAACTTACAGGATCATTGGGTCCATACCAACGCATGGTTGGAATCAATTTATAACTCATACTACTATTAAAATCTCAAATTATATCTTAAACGCCTCCAAAGGTTGCAAAACCGCCATCAACATTGATAATGGTTCCTGTAACGAATTTAGAAGCATCACTTAAAAGGTAAATAAGAGCACCTTCCAATTCTTCTGCAGCACCAAAACGCTTAAATGGAGTTTGTTTTACTACTAAATTTCCTCTTTCTTTAAACGAGCCATCTTCATTGGTTAGTAATGTTCTATTCTGCTCAGTAAGGAAAAATCCAGGTGCAATCGCATTCATCCTAATTTTATCTCCGTACCTGTTAGCCAATTCTACAGAAAACCATTTTGTATAGCTATCTACTGCAGTTTTTGCCATACTGTAACCTAATACTTTCGTAATCACACGCTGGGCAGCCATAGAAGAAATATTAACTATAACACCATTACCTGTTTTTGCAATCTCTTCACCAAAAACCTGGGTAGGATTTATAGTGCCAAATAAGTTTAGATCTAAAACTTGTTTTAACGCCGGGATATTTAATTTGAAAATATCAGCTCCAGGTTCAACCACAGCGCCCGGCATATTTCCGCCTGCTCCATTTACTAAACCATCAATTTTGCCAAATTTTGCCAGGATTACCTGTTTTGCTTTGATTAGGCTTTCTTCATCCATCACATCTGCTACTACACCAATTGCATCCCCGCCATTAGCATTTAAGATATCTGCCCTTTCTTTGGCAACTTTTTCATTTCTTCCTAAAATCGCAACTTTACCACCTGATTGTGAAATCGCTTTTACAAAGGATTCTCCCAGCACACCTGTGCCGCCTGTTACTACAATTACTTTTCCTTCTAAAGAGAATAGATTCTGTATGTTACTCATGTTTAAATAATTTAAATTTATGAGCTAATTTATGAGCCCACATTATATGATTTTTTTAATTACAATAGCCTTAAAGCATTTGAAATGGTTAAATTGGCAAAAATTTTAATAGTAAATAAATTACCGGGCTTAAATATTTACGCAATCCTTTACGTGTAAATATATCATATTTGAGAAAACAATGGAAAACATAACGCTTAAACAATTAGCCATTAAACTCGGACTTTCTGTGGCTACTGTATCCAGAGCGTTAAACGACAGCCACGAGATTAGCATTAAAACAAAGAAAAAAGTACATGCGCTTGCAAAAGAATTAAATTATCATCCAAATCCTTTTGCCTCATCTTTAAGAAGGCATAAGAGCAAAACCATAGCACTAATTATTCCCGAAATCTCTAATAATTTCTTCTCACAGATTATTAAAGGGGTAGAAATGGTATCAAAGGACAAGGGTTATCATGTTATTATATCTGGCTCTAACGAAAATTATGATAAAGAAGAAGGGATTATTACCCATCTAATTGGTGGCCGTGTAGACGGAATCTTGCTATCTGCCTCAACAGAGACAGGAAGTGCTGCGCATCTTAGAGAAATTATAGAACGAAAAATTCCTTTAATATTGTTTGATAGGGTTTTAGAAGGCTTAAATGTGAAATCTGTAGTAAGTAACGATTATGAAAGCTCTTATAAAGCCACCAGACATCTCATTGAAAAGAATTGTAAGAAAATAGCATTTCTTAAAGTAGGGAATCAGCTATCTAATATAGAAAAGCGAGCTAAAGGTTATGTTGAAGCTTTAAATAATGAAGCTAACTATATTAATAAAGAGATTATAATAACTATGAGTAACAATCAGGAGGAAAATTTTAAGATCTTATCTTCTTTTATTTCTCAGGAAAAGCCGGATGCTATTTTTGCAGCCGTGGAGCATTTGGCAATAAGCGTTTATGATGTATGTAAATCTCTTAAACTTGAAATACCAAAGGATTTAAAAATTCTCACCTATTCTAATCTTGATATTGCAAGGCATCTTAATCCTTCTTTAACTACAATTTCTCAACCTGCATTTGAGATGGGGCGAAGTGCAGCACTGCTATTATTAGCGCAAATAGATAATAAGCCTGAATTTACTGATGAACAAATGCTAGTGATTGACTCTGAACTGATTATTAGAGATTCAACGAACTAGTTGTTTGTTAACATCAGGTTGATTTCCTTTATTATATCATCAACCGCGAAATCAACTATTTCCCCGGGGCCTCCTGCGAAAACTTTTCGTATCGGGTAATGCCTGTTATTGAAGAGTATATTAGTAAATATAGTGCCAACGGGCTTACCTTCACATTCACTTCCACCTGCCGAACATAAGCCGGTTACCGCTACAGATACGTCTGCTTCAAGAAAATCCCTCAAACCTATGGCCATTTGTTCTGTTACCTCTGCAGATTCAGGTGTGTACTTATCCACCATTTCTTTAGTAACACCCAAATATTTCAGTTTCAGCTCTCCATCATAACTAACAAGACCTCCTTTAAAAACTTTTCCTGAATTAGGTACAATTCCAAATTTATGGCATAAAGCTCCAGTAGTCACACTTTCGGCAAATGCTATCGTTAATTTTTGATCAGAAAGTAAGGTAATACATTTTTGAATCGGCTCTTCCATAAGAAATTATAAATACTTTCTTTGCTTCAATCAAATTCTATTCCCAATTTCCCTTTACCTGGCTGCCAACGGCCGAATCATTCGATACTGTTAAAAATACATCAATTTCCTGCTGTAATTCTTCAACATGTGAAATCACTCCAACAATTCTGTTTTCTTTTCTTAATGATTTTAATGTTTCTAATGCAGTTTGTAAGGATTCTTTGTCCAGAGAGCCAAAACCTTCATCCAGGAAGAAGAAATTTTGTTGTGCGTTATTTTGATGCTGCACACTTTCAGCCAGAGCTAATGCTAAAGATAAGGAAGCCTGAAAGGTTTGTCCCCCCGATAAGGTTTTTACACTTCTCAACCTTCCATCATTTAAATAGTCTCTCACTTCAAAATTATTCTTATCTGTAATTTCTAATCTTAGTTGTTGACGAGATAATTTATAAAATCTCTCATTTGCAGCTTCGCAAAGCTGATTTAAATAAACCGTTGATATATAACTAATAAAGCCATTTGCCTTAAACATATTTTTCAATACCAGAAGGTCTGCTGCTCTTAATTCCAGTGCATGTAATTTCTTTTCTAAAAGTAGCTTTGCCTGGTAATTCTTTTGCTGTTCTGTAAGTTTTACTGTTGCTCTTACGAATCCATCGTTCTTTATTTTAAAATCGCTGTTTAAATTCTCAAATTCTTTACTCATGTTCTCCAATTCTTCAATATTAAATTCTTTGTCGCCAACCAAAATCTTTAAATGACTTAATACTTCATTAGCGCTATAAAACTGCTGTTGAAAATTCTTAATCTGAGTTTTTAAATCTTCAATGTCGGGTTGTCGGTTTAACACAACAATTACTTCTTCAATATGTTGATATTCAGAATTTTTTAATGCTTTACTTAAATAATCACTAATCTCTACATGATTGGCTTCTTCTTCTTTGATTCTAGCATGTATTCCATTAATTTTTTCTGCTAAAACCGCCTTATCATGTCTCGCTTTATCTATTAATTCTTTTAATTCCTTATATTGAGTTTGTACCAGGGTAATAAATTCGTTAAGTTCATTATACTTAAGTTCTGCACCCTGCTTATCAAAAGAATCTGTGGTTAAAGTTTTAAATTGATTCTTTAAAATAGCTATTTGAGACTGTTTAACATTCAAATCACCCTGAATTTTATCTATTGCGGCTTTATACTTCTGGTAATCTTCATCTGCTTTATTAAGCCTAACAACTTCATCATCCAATTGCTTTTCCTTGGTTTTAATTAATTCGCTTAGCTGCTGTGCATTATTTAATAAAAGTTCGATTTCAGCTTCCTGAGCTTCCTTAAATTCTTGCCAGCGAAACGTGGATAAATAGTCTTCATACTTTTCCTTAACCTGTAGAACAGCACTTTTATTTTCAGCTAGCTGATGTTCTATGTTTTTATATTTAACATTTAGTACAGTAAGCTTTTGCGATAATTTATTTAAAGTGTTAATCTCAGCTTTATAGCGCTCTAATCCCAGCTTCGCCTGGTTTAAATGATCTATTACATTTTCTGCAACTAATACATTAGGATGATGAGGAGATCCACATAAAGGACATGCCTCGCCTTCAGTTAAAGAATTAGAGAAATCCGCCATTTTTGATTGCACTTCATAATGCTTTATCAAATCGTAGATTTTTTCCTGTTCTGCTAAAACTCTTAGATTTTCTGTAACTAAGTAGTTTTCTAAAACAATAAGGTCGGGTGCTATTTCCGGATGAACCGCTTCCTGTAAAGATTTAACTTCTTGCTTAACTAGCTCAAATTTCTCAGTTTGGAAGTTTAACTGTATCTCGCTTCGAGTTATGGCTTCGAGGTGATAGGCTTTGCCCCTGTACCAGGTCTTTACATCTCCTAAGGTGATCAGATCTGGCATCGCCGTTTTTTTTTGCCTGATTTCCTGATTTAATAATTCAACTGATTGTTTAAGCGTTTCCCGTTTAAGCAAAGAAGCCTCTACAAACGAATTTCCATCTTTAATTCTGGAGTACAGAACACTTATTTCGGTTTGCAATTGGAATATCTTAAGCATCAAATCCAGGTCATTCACCTGATTTTTATACTCTTCTATCTGATCGTGATGTTTGCTTATTTTTTCTAACGATAATTGCTTATCATTTAAATCGTTATTAATGTTATTTAATTTTTTAATCAAATCCTGATGTTGAGTTTTTCTCAGGGAAAGTGACGCTGAAATCGATTTTTCTTTTTCAAGTTGATCCTTAAAATGAAGACAGCAATATTCATACTTCTTAACCTGGTTCTCTATTTCCCTAAATTTAGGTTCTAATTGTTGCAGGTCTTTAAAGTTTTTCTCCGCTTTGTTGTAGTCGTCAAAAAGTTGCTGAAGGCTCAACTTTTCTTTTAATGCTTTACCCTTCATCTCCAGTTCAACTTCAAGGTTGCTTAAAGATATTTTTATTGTATCTACTTCCCGCTCCTGTTGAGCTATATTTTCAGGAATTAGGTCTGCATACATTTTTAGCTGGCCCTGAAGATCAAGAATGGCATGACTATTTTTTTTCTCCAGTGCTGCTGATTGAAAGAAAAAATCAAATTTATCCAGAGAAAAAATCTCCTTGAGCATCTCTGTTCTATCCCTTTCTTTCAACTGTAGAAATTCCTGAAATTTGCCCTGCGGAATAATGATGGTTCTCCGGAAATTATCATAGCTTAAGCCAATAATATCTTCTCCTGAGGCACTTTCCAAGGGAATCCATCCATCACCAGATTGTTGGTATGCGGTTCTATCTAAGCTGTTTACTTTTTCAAAATTCTTTGGATGCCTCTTGCCGCGTACAATAAAGCGATAGTTTATGTTGTCGTGGTTTTTGAAAATAAAATCGATGAGGAGCTCATCAGATTTAAGATTCATCATATTATAGCTCCGATAGTCGGTTTTATTTAAACGTTCGGTTTCGCCAAACAGCGCATAAGAAATAGCTTCCAGAATAGAAGATTTACCAGAACCCACTGCACCAAAGATTCCAAAAAGCTGGCCTTCCAGCAATTTTTCAAAATCTATCTTTTGTTCCTTTTGATACGAGTAAAGACCTTTTATTGTTAACGAAATAGGAATCATTCTTCTGCGCTTTCTGCTCTAACTTCTTTAAATAAATTCATTAAATTCTCATTGGGAGGATTTCCGTGTTTATGTTTAAAATACTGGATAAACAACTCTTCTAAATTCTGTCCTAAATCTATTGCAGTATTTTGATGAACGGTTAAACCGGAGTCTGTTACTTCAGGAATAATAGAAACGATACCCTCATGAGCTTGATTTAAACGTTTTCTTTCATCGGCTTTAAGATAGCTTTCGGTTACCAGTGTGAGCTCTACTAAAGTATTTGGATGAAGCAAGAGCCATTCTACTGCAGCATCTACTCCGTTAAATTTTTTCCTGAATAGCACTTTACCTTCCTGTAAAGCTATTTTTTTGTAGGTCACTGGTTCTTGCGGAAGTGCATTTATAATAACTACATACTTAGTTTGGCCGGCTTCTGAGAAACTATAAGAAAGTGGACTACTACAATAAACCACCGGACAAGGATTTTTGTCTATCTGCTGGAAGCGGTGCAGGTGCCCCAACGCAACATATTGGATTTGCTGTGGAATATTTTCAGAATATATGGCCTGGGCACCGCCTACATGCAGTATTGGTTTTTCGTCTTCTGGTTCTTCCGGCGGCTCCTCCCCCTTTTTCATTAAGTAAAGGTGTGCCGCCAACATGTTCACACCGTTGCTGTCGCAATATTTATCAGCAAGCTTTTGCCAATGCTTTGCCAGCACTTCTCTTAAGGCTATTTCTGTATCCTCAAGTCCAAGAAAAGACTTCAGCCTATACTCATTTGCATACGGTGTAAGCAATAATCTTAGAGGATAATCATAACCTGGCAGCTTTAGTTCTATATAGCCTGGCTCGCTTTGGGTAATGCAAACACCAGATTCCAGTTCACAGGATGAAATATGAGAATGAGGAAAGCCAGAGAAAATAATTCCGCATTCGCGGGCAAGAGGATCTGGAGCCTCAATTCTTTCAGGAGAATCATGATTTCCTGCAATGGCTACCACCGCCCTTTTTCCATTTTTGCTTAAACGTTTAAGTGTTTTATAAAAAAGATCTACAGCCTCCGTAGGCGGATTAAAATTATCAAACAGGTCTCCAGCGATTATTATAGCATCAACATTTTCTTCGTCGGCAATTCTCACTATTTCCTGCATCACCAAAGTCTGTTCGGGCAATCTTGAAAATTTTTCTAGTCTTTTTCCTAAATGCCAGTCTGCTGTATGAAGAATTTTCATTCAATTTCTAAATCAAAATAGTTGTGTGGATGTGAAATTAACCATAACATTCGAATTATCCAGAAAATAGTATAAACAGGACATTTCTGTGAATCAAATTGTTTAATATCACCAGAAAATTTATTAACTTTATAGCCTCCATAGATTATCTATTTCAGATACTCATAATAAGGGGCACCTTCACAATTTTAGAATAACAATGGCCAAATCAACAGAAACATTTAATAAAAAAGAAAAAGAAAAAAAACGCTTAAAAAAGCAACAGGAAAAAAAAGAAAAAGCATTAGAACGTAAAAACTCTTCGGATAAAGGTAAAAGCCTTGATGAAATGATGGCTTATGTAGATGAAAATGGAAACATTACTTCTACTCCACCAGATCCTGATAAAAAGAAAAAAGTTATCAAAACTGAAGATATTCAAATTGGTACTGCCAGACAAGAAAACGTTGTTCAGGAAATTACCAGGAATGGAAAAGTTACTTTCTTTAATGAATCTAAAGGTTATGGCTTTATAGTTGATCATCAATCTAACGAAAGTGTTTTTGTTCATATCAACCAACTGATTGATCAGGTTAAGGAAAATGACAAAGTAACCTTCGAAATAGAAATGGGACCAAAAGGGCCTAATGCTGTACGCGTAAAAAAATCGTAATCACCAGATACATAATCACTTTTTAATGTTTTAAAAAGTGATTACTTTGTTTCCTCCAAATAAAGTAAATCAAAATCACCATGGAAAAAGAAAGTTTAACGTTTTCTCCCTACCAAAAACTGGTGATTTTTATATTAGCTATTACGCAATTCACTGTTATTTTAGATTTTATGGTGATGTCTCCTCTAGGAGATTTTATGATGAAATCCTTATCATTAAAACCCGCTGATTTCGGAATTGCCGTTTCTGCTTACGCTTTTAGTGCAGGTATATCGGGTTTGTTAACTGCAGGATTTGCCGACATGTATGATAGGAAGAAGCTTTTACTGTTCTTTTATTCAGGGTTTATAATCGGAACTATCTTTTGCGGAGTTGCAACTACCTACCATCAGCTGGTTGCTGCCCGGATATTAACAGGTTTATTTGGCGGAGTGATAGGATCTATTTCTCTTGCTATCATTACAGATATCTTTACTCTAAAACAACGTGGCCGTGTGATGGGTTTCGTACAAATGGGATTTGGCGCAAGCCAGGTTTTAGGTGTGCCTGTAGGCTTATTTTTAGCTAATAAATGGGATTGGGAAGCACCTTTTTTATTAGTCGCAGCAATTGCAATTGTTATTGCAATTTTGATTTTAACAAAGTTAAAACCCTTAACCGAACACCTTAAGATTCAGCAGAACAGTTCTCCCTTAAAACATCTCTGGAACACTTTAGCTAACCGCAATTATAGAATAGGATTTACGGCCACTGCTTTACTATCAATAGGGGGTTTTATGATGTTTCCTTTCGGAAGTGCCTTTGCTATTAATAACTTAAGAATAACACCCGAAGAATTACCCGTTCTTTTCTTTTTATCAGGAGTGACTTCTCTTATCATTATGCCTCTGGTGGGAAGATTAAGTGATAGGATAAGTAAAATGAAAATTTTTGCTGCAGCTTCTTTGTTAATGATGGTGATGTGTGTTGCTTATACCAATCTTTCTGCTACCCCATTCTGGATTGTAGTGATTTTTAATGTTTTGATGATGATGGGTATAATGAGCAGGATGATTCCGTCTTCTGCATTAGTAAGTGCGGTTCCAAAAATGGAAGACAGAGGGGCTTTTATGAGTGTGAATTCCTCACTTCAGCAAATTGCGGGTGGTATAGCTGCTGCAGTAGCAGGAATGATAGTAGTGCAGAAAGATGTTTCTTCTCCTTTAGAACATTATAATATAGTAGGATATGTTGTAGTTGGTATAAGTTTGCTAAGCATATTTTTACTTTACAGGGTAAACAGGTTGGTAAGTAAAAACAGCTAATGGCATCTATTCCAATTTGGTTGTATCAATATCTTCCAAAGAGGTGTGAGATGAGGGATTATATGATTTTTTAACTACAGTTATTTCACCGTTAAGTTCCATCACCACAGCTTTTACATCGTCTATATTTTCTATTCTAAATTTTCTTATCTCAGCATATATTTCTTCTTTTGTCACTACTACTTTTTGCATGGCATCTTCCAGGAATTTACCATTGTAAAAAAGTAAAGTAGGTACAGAATTTATGACCTTTTCCATCATATCTGATTGCTTTGCGAGCCATGCCAGGGCGTATTGTAATAAAATTATCACTAAAAGAGCAACTACCCCTTCTGCAATAGTAACTTTCATTAAAATCATCGAAGACAGTGTTGATCCTAATGTAACAGTTACAACAAAATCAAAAGCATTTAACTTGGCCAGTGTTCTTTTTCCCGAAATTCTTATAAAAAGAAAAAGTGCTATATAAGAGATAGATGCACAAATTAAAATATGATATAAACTTTCCCAATCCTTAAAAAATAATTTATCCATACTAAAAGCATATCAAGCATTGTTCCAAAGATAAATAAGCTTTAATTTAAAAAATCTAGCAATGGGCACAACAACCGGTGATACATTCTGTTATCAATACTTATTAGTTTCTTCGGAATTATTTTAAATTAGCACCTATAAATGGACAATACATCAAACGAAAGTTCGGGCATAACGTCATCAGAAAAAGTATTTGGCGATAGAAAAAGAACTAATATTTTAAGCAAACCCGAGCAAAAACTTATTCTATTTTTATTACCACGGATACCTTCGTTTATTAACCCCAACTTTTTAACAGGGATTGGAATTTTTGGCTCTGTTCTGGTTTTGATTTCGTTTGTACTCGCATTTTATTTCCATACAAATTTTCTCCTTTTGGGTATTCTGGGATTAGCTATTAATTGGTTTGGTGATTCTTTAGATGGAAGAATAGCTTACTATAGAAACATTTCAAGAAAATGGTATGGCTTTTCTTTAGATATCATAATGGATTGGATTGGGACGGTTTTTATTGGACTGGGATACATGGTTTATGCTACTGATGAATATGAACTCTTCGCCTTTATTTTTGTAGTACTTTACGGCTGGGCTATGATTATTTCACAGCTACGATATAAAATCACAGACAAATACACAATAGATTCCGGGCTTGCCGGTCCAACAGAAGTTCGAGTACTGATAGCTATCATCCTTATTTCTGAAGTTATGTTTACAGGGAGTATTCAGTATTTTGTAATTCTCATGTGCATTGCACTTTTTATTATTAATATAGCAGATACCAGGAAATTATTAGTTTTAGGAGACATTAGAGACGAAGCTGAAAGGCTTGAAAAAAATGGTAAAGAAAATTTTCAATTATAGCTTTGCTAAAGCCCAACTGTCTGCTTTCATTGGTGGCTGTGTTGATTATATGATAATGATTGTATGCACAGAATTTATCCATCTTCATTATACCATTTCTATAGCTATAGGCGGAATTATAGGGGCCGCAGTAAATTTTTCTCTTAACCGGCACTGGACATTTTCTGCGATAGAAGAGAACTCTAAAGATTCCTTGCGTATACAATTAGCGAAATTTATCCCTGTAGTGATGGGAAGTATTATTCTAAAATCTTCGGGAACTTATTTATTTACCACCTTTACCAAACTGGATTATAAAATCAGCCGTTTAATTATAGAGGCAATTGTTTCTTTAGGGTTTAATTATCTCCTACAGAAATATTGGGTGTTCAATTATAAAATTGATAAGGACAAAGAAATCCACCACTAATCTTTCAATTTGATTTCTGTAGGCAACTTTTTATTATTTAAACCAGCAATAATGTTTTCGACTGCCAGCTCAATCATTTTATTACGTGTCTCTAAAGTAGCAGATCCAATGTGAGGTAAAACAGCTACAGAGGGCATTTTTAACAATTCATTACCGGCACTCATAGGCTCGGGATTGGTTACATCAAGGCCTGCTCCCCAAATGACGCCATTTTTGATGGCATCTGTAAGATCTTTTTCATTATGAACTCCTCCTCTTGAAGTATTGATAAAGATGGCACTTTTTTTCATTTTTGAAAAAGCGGACTTGTTAAATTTATTCTCTGTTTCTTTACTCAGCTCAGTATGAACAGAAATCACATCACTGCGTTTCAATAACTCATCAAAAGAAACTTTTTTTGCTCCCAATAATTCTTCAGCTTCTTTGTTTTTTCCACGGTTATGATAAATAATATCCATGTTGTAAGCGCCTTTGCAACGTTTCGCCATTTCTATTCCAATACGCCCTAATCCGAAAATACCTAATGTTTTACCATATAGTTCTATCCCCAGGCTGTTTGCAGGAATACCTTTCTTCCACTCCCCGTCAATAACCTGCTTATATTGATAAAATGCTTTTCTGGAAGCTGCCAACATTAGCAAAAATGCAGTATCTGCAGTGGCTCCGCTTAAGACTCCGGGTGTATTTCCTACCGGGATATTTAATTTATTTGCCTCCTTTACATCTACATGATCATATCCCACGCTAAACAGGGCAATTACCTTAAGGTGTTTACATTCCTCTAAAAAATGTTTATCAATTTTATTACGGCCTACACTTAAAAAAGCAGAATGCTTTTTGCAAGCTTTTATCAATTCCTTTTCAGGAATTTTATCCTTTCCTTGCCACTGTTCTATTTCAATTCCTTTCTCTGCTAATAATCTTATTCCCTCTTCCGGCACCGGTCCGCTAATAAAAACTGATTTTTTTTCTTCTACCATAAATCGTCCTCAATCAATAAAATTATTTATAAATATTCATGGCTGTTCGTTCTACAATGTTTTTGGGTAGTAACCATGCCATAAATGCTCCAAGTTTGTTTACTACTCCGGCAATAACCTCCGGATTTTTATCAAATAAAGCATTAACAGCTATCTTTGCAACTTCCTGTGGTTTCATGTTTACTTTTTGAGCAGCCTTTAATCCTTTTTCTCCTAAATTAGCCCTTTCTACAAATGCTGTATCTGTAGCACCTGGTGATATGCATGAGACAGAAACATTGCTGCCTTTTAACTCCTGATGCAAACCTCTGCTAAAAGATAAAACGAAAGATTTCGTGGCAGCATAAACGCTCAATCCTGGAACAGACTGGTAGGCGGCAGTACTTGCAATATTCAAAATGTAACCTTGTTTAGCTTTTTTAAGCTCTGGTAAAAAGAGAGAAGTAAACTGAACCAAAGTTTGCATATTAAGCTGCATCATGTTAAGCACTTCTTTTAATGTGTACTTATCAAAAAAACCACTTAAACCATAGCCAGCATTGTTTACTAATATTTCTACACTTAATTGCTGATTTTTAACCCATTCAAAAGTTGTCTGAGCAGCATCTGCTTCAGAAAGATCCATCACTAAGTAAAGAGCTTTAACTTTGTATTTGTTCTCTAGCTCTTGACAATTTTTCTGAAGATCAGTAGCTGACCTTGCAACAAGTATAAGATCATAGTTTTTCGCAGCCAGCTCAAAAGCTATTGCTTTTCCAATACCTTTACTTGCTCCTGTTATTAATGCGTATCCCATTTATTTTTTTTACTAAAATATACAATATGATGTTTTTCTAAGACACTACTTTATAAAACATGTTCTACTATAAATGTTTTAAAAAAAGGCAGTTTATCTTTTAAATTTATATTTAACTTCATTTTAATATCACATTATTTACCTATTAAAACATTTTTAAATAAACTTTGTCTTTTAAAACACCTATATCACTCAGGATAAACAAAGGCTTATTTAGCACTATTTTGGCAAGATACATTTATAAATTCAAGGTATAGTTATTGTTAAGTCATTCTCATAATACATAATTATGGTATCATCTTATCCAACATTTATATTGAACGGAAGTCTTACTGAAACTCAGAAAGACTTTTTTGAAAAAAACGGGTTTATACATTTTAAAAATTTCATCAGGCCTGAGACAGTTGATCTCCTCATAAAAGCATCACTGGAAGTTCAACAGAAATGGGTGGACCAGGATTTGAAAAAAGTAAATGGCGTACCCATTAAATATGGAACTGATCTGAATGGTGATAAAATTGTGCAGCGTTTCGCTTTTATCAATCAACATCACCCTGTACTTTCAGAATTTTTATTAGATCCACGATTTGCCAATTTACTTGAACTAGCCGGAGAAAATTCAAGATTAGCTGTAGATGAAAAAGATGGAATGGTGTTTAATCATTATGTAAATGGTCCTGAAAGTAAATTCACTAAAATGGGCTGGCATGTTGATGGATTAAGAGATATTTTCCACGGCCAAAAGCTGAATCCTATGCTAAACGTTGGTATTCATTTAAGCAATCTTAAGGAAGAAAATGGCGGATTGAGAATTATCCCCGGGACACATAAGCAGGGAATTTATCAAATGCTTTTCAGAAAGAAACACTTTATGGATAATAAACCCGATCCTGATGAGGTTGCAGTAGTGCCTGAGGCTGGCGATTTAACTATTCACGATGGTCGATTATGGCATAGAGTTGCGCAATCATCTGTTGTTGGAGAAGAAAGCCGGAGAAGAGTCATCTACATTCCTATAATTGCAGGCAAGTACCAACCTAAAGACGAAAACAGCCCAACGGCTTTTTACCAAAGATTTTTGGGTCTTGTAAAATAGAACAAAGAGGCTGTATCAGCCTCTTTTTATGTTATCCAGTTTTAAATTAATGAATTCTAAACGGATATTTAAATGATATCACCAGTTTAGTAACTCTCCCCACCATTAGGGTGTAATATTTGTCCTGAGATATAAGAAGCTTCTTCAGAAGCTAAAAACACATAGCAGGAAGCTACTTCGTTAGGTTGACCTGCCCTACCCATTAAAGTATCAGAACCAAATTCAGAAACTTTTTTCGCGTCAAAGGTTGCAGGGATGAGCGGAGTCCAGATAGGGCCTGGTGCAACACCATTTACTCTGATTCCTTTTTTAAGTAAAGAGGCAGATAAAGCCCTTGTAAATGAAACAATAGCTCCTTTTGTAGAAGAGTAATCTATTAAATCAGGGTTGCCCCGATAAGCAGTAACAGAAGCTGTATTTATAATGTTAGCTCCCTCCTTCAAGTAATTTAAAGCAGCTTTCACTAAATAAAACTGTGAAAAGATGTTGGTTCTAAAGGTGTCTTCCAATTGTTTAGCCGTGATATCTGATATACTTTTCTGAGGAAATTGTACTGCAGCATTATTTACTACAATATCTATTTTTCCAAATTTACTTATTGCGGTGTTTACTATTTTTTCGCTCTGTTTTTCTTTTCCTATATCACCGGATACTAAATAACATCTCTTTCCAAGCTTCTCCACCTCCTTTTTTGTTGTTTTAGCATCATCATGTTCATTTAAATAAGAGATTACTATATCTGCCCCTTCTTTGGCAAAAGCCACAGCAACAGCTCTTCCAATGCCACTGTCTCCTCCTGTTACTATGGCAACCTTATTTTGCAGTCTCCCTCCAACTGTTGAGAGACTTTCAAATTCAGGTGCTGGTTTCATTTTTGATTCAATACCAGGCTGCTTATTTTGTTTCTGAGGCTCACGCTGTACTTGTTTTGTCTGTTTTTTCATAAGTAGATGTTTTTTAAATATTTTACCAATTTTATACCAAAAACAACTTCGATACACTATTAACTAAAAATGCCCTGATTAATCAGGGCATTTTTAGTTTTATCTAGGACCGGTTGGTGAAGGTGTAGAAGGGCTTCCCGGCGTTGATGGTGTTGGATTCGTTGGTGATGGTGTTGGATTAGGGTTTGTTGGTGTTGGATTTGTAGGTGACGGCGTTGGACTTGTTGGTGTCGGATTCGGATTGGTTGGCGTTGGAGTACTTGGTGGATTTGGAGCACTTGGATCAGTAGGAATCGGACGAGGTTTTTGCGGATCACTAGGATCTGATGGCATTGGGATTCTACGACCAGGCTTCTTTGGAGACTTTGGCTTCTTAGTAGTATCCTGTTGAAAAACCTGATTTTCTGATTCTACTTTTTCAATAGTTCCTAAGTTTTCTACTCCGGTTGCATAGCTATAACCTGCAATACAGATTGCTGCCATTAAACTTAATTTTTTCATGATTTTAATGTTTTAGATAAATAGATATAAAAAGAACGCGTGATTAAAACCTTTGTTTTATAAAAGATTATAATTTGTAAAAATCCTTTATCTCAAAAATAAAAACAGGAATAAGACTAATGTGAACAAGTCATATTCCTTGTGGATAAGTTTATCAAGGGGATACTGTTTCTATATCCATCTGGGCATCGTCATCTGGTGCCGGATGTGTGGCTGCTTCACCATCATTTTGAGGATTCTCCTGATCCTCTTCTAATTCTTTTCCTAAAGGTGTAACCTCTGTATTTTTCCCCAAATTATCATCATCAGGAGTTGTCTGATCATTAGTTGCAGCACTTTTATTATTTGTTTCCTGCTCAAGATTGTTGAATGTGTTTTCCATGTTTCTATAAGTTAAGTGTTATTAAACAATAGGTAATAGCCACTTTTTGTTTTCAAAAAAAGTAATTTATGGCTGTCTTTTTGATTTGAATCAAAGAATGATCTCACCAAATAAATACCAATATCTAAAACCAATAGAAGCCATCTCCTTTCAGCATGAGCTAAGGAAAATGATTAAAATTTCTCCATTTCAGAAAGAGATCAAACTTATAGGTGGAGCAGATATCTCTTTTAATAAATACGAAGATATAGTGTATGCAGGAATAATAGTTTTAAGCTATCCGGAGTTGAAAATCATTGCGAGCGTAACGATAAAATCAACAACTACATTTCCTTATATACCAGGTTTGTTAGCTTTTCGAGAAATACCCGCGTTGTTAGAAGCTTGGGAGGAATTACAGACTAAACCAGATATAATGGTTTTGGATGGGCAGGGAATAGCACATACAAGACGAGTTGGTATTGCTACCCACTTTGGTTTATTAACAGATGTGCCAAGTATAGGGTGCGCCAAGAGTGTGTTAACAGGAAAATTTATTTACCCTGGAAACAAGAAATTCGAATCGTCAATAATGTATGATAATGGAGAGGAAATTGGGGTTGCGCTCGTTACCAAAATAAACTGCAAGCCTGTCTATATATCTCCCGGACATAAAGTTGATATTTCTACAAGTGTGGAAATTATTAAAAATTGCGTTAGGAAATATAGAATTCCCGAACCTACAAGATTAGCTCACAATCTTGTTAACCATGCAAGAACAAGATTCTCTCCCTCCGGCTCAGGGCAACAATCTTTATTCTAAAATGTAAATTTTATTTTAGTATTACTGATCCTGAGGTAATCATGGTATGATAATAGTTGCGTTTAAATATCTATTACCTTATTTAAAACATATTATCATGAAATTATTTAATGAACTCGAGTTTGAAGCTTTTATGCAAATTGCCATTAATAAGGCTATTGAAAAAGTGAATGAATCTGATATTCTCCATTCGGATTTAAAGTATGAAGGAGAAAAAATTATAAAAAGCCTTACATTTACAGTTCCGAAAATTGAAAGAGATAAGATTACATCATCACTTGAAATGGAAGACAAAAATGGTATAGCTTATGCTGATAACCATGTTAACCTTAAAAACAATGATGTTTTTGCCACCGCGACTTATAGGGCACCTTTCGTCGGAAATGAGGAAATTTTTAAAATAAAACCTTTGGATTATCAGCAAAATGTATATCAAAATACAGAATTTGATATCGAAAAAGATTATTTAAAATTTAAAATCCGTACAGATTGCAATTCTTTGGATGTTTCTGAAGAATGGAAAGAAAATTTGATTAGATCTTCTTCAGAAATTATAAATTTTATAGAAACTAACCTCCAGCAACTGACTTTTGATTTTACAGAATTTAAAAATGAGATGATTGGGCCTGTTATTCATTCCCTTAAAAAACACAAAGAAGACTTATTAACGGCAAGAACGGTAGCTAAAGAAGTGAATTCGTTTAATGATAATTCGAACGCTTAATTACTGTCGTTTGTATTACATCTTAATTAACGTGAGTTCGAGATAAGAAGGTTTTTTATCGGGATATATTTTTAAATATAGTTATCTGATTATCAATAAGTAAGCATATTTTGTTATATTTAAGTACTGAATTTAAAGACAACAATCTATGCTTACTTCTGATAAAATTATCGAAATTTTTGTTAAAGTTGACGATTTCTGCAAAGAATTTGAAGCTGAAATAGCTAAACACCAATTGGCGGCAGGCAACTATAAAATTAGAAACCGCAAATCTTCGCTTTCTGATAGCGAAATCATAACTATTCTTATTGCCTTTCATAGTGGTCATTTTACTAATCTCAAACACTTTTATCTAGGATATATCTGTACTTTTTACAATAATTATTTCCCAGGGCTGGTATCTTATAACCGTTTTGTAGAATTACAGCAAAAAGTAGCTGTTCCCATGATGTTGTTTCTGAAAACACGATGTTTAGGGAAATCACAGGGCATCAATTTTATTGACTCAACACATATTAAAGTCTGTCATAACAGGCGGATCCATAATCATAAAGTATTTGAGTCGGTAGCAGCAAGAGGCCAATGCTCTATCGGTTGGTTTTATGGCTTTAAACTACACCTGATTATTAATGACAAAGGTGAAATACTATCATTTTATCTTACCAAAGGCAATGTGGACGATCGTAATGTCAAATTGATGACCTCTATGACACAAGATATATTTGGTAAACTGTTTGGTGATAAAGGGTATATCTCCAAAGCTCTGGCAGATTTGTTATGGGGAAATGGAATCCAAATGATTACCAAACCACGCAAAAACATGAAAGATTTTAATATCTCTCAGGCTGACAAAATCATGCTTAGAAAAAGGGCCATTATTGAATGTGTCAACGATGAATTAAAGAATATCTGTAAGCTGCAGCACACAAGGCATCGTTCTATCAATAACTTCTTGATGAATACTAT
>JAZQRF010000035.1:0-5566 GCA_045629485.1 Pelobium sp.
TGTAGCCAAACAGAATCCGGCGATGCCGGCGTATAAAAAGTATTTTATGCATGGCACCTCGCATCATTTAGGTTTAGATGTACATGATGTGAGTAACCGATATAAACCTTTTGAAGAAGGGAATTTGTTGACTTGCGAACCCGGAATTTACATATTACAAGAGAATTTGGGCATAAGGTTAGAGAATAATATACTAATTACGAATAACGGACCTGTAGATTTGATGGCTGATATTCCTTTGGAGCTGGAAGAGATTGAAGAAATAATGAATAGTTAAGATATCTTAAATAAATATAAGGCAACATATAATTAATGTTTATTATTGCTTTAATAAAGACTCCTTAAAATGGCTATTCCAAAAGTTATTTATCAAACCTTTAAAACACAAGAATTGCCATGGCTTACGCAATGGTATATAAAAAGATTTAAGAGGAAAAATCCAGAATATTCATATGAATTTTATGATGATGAGAGGATTAATAAGTTTTTTAAAGAAGAGTTTGATGAAAGCGTTTTTACAGCTTACCAAAAGCTAAATATTGGCGCTGCAAAAGCAGATATGTTTAGATATGCTATACTTTATAGAAAAGGGGGAGTGTACTTGGATATTGATAGTTCTATAAATAGAAAATTGGATGACTTTATAAGACCCGACGATAGTGCTGTATTGACACTTGAGGGGGATCCTAAGTTCTTTGCGCAGTGGGCAATGATTTATGAAGCGGGACATCCATTTCTAAAGAGAACTTTGGAATTAGTTGTGGAAAACATCACCCTTAACAGGTACCCGCATAGTGTGCATGAGATGACCGGACCAAGTGCGTATACTAAAGCAATAAGGGAGTGTATGGATAAAGATGCTGAAACTAATTATAGAATTTTTGGAACAGATTATAACGGATATCTTAAAGTTAAATATCGGTTCGGTAAATTCATTCTCTATAAGAATAAAAAAGATCACTGGAAAAGAAAACAACTCACAAGCCCAGTTGTGAATACTAAAGATTAATAAACCTATTTTCATTAAAATTATGAAGGATGAACTACTTATTAGTGGGTTTTTGTATGTAAGAAATGGAATTGAATATGCCTACCCTTTTTTAGAAGCTATTCAATCGGTATTGCCTATTTGCGATGAGTTTATTGCTGTTATCGGAGATTCCAATGATGGAACAAGAGAAGCTGTTGAATCTTTAAATTCTCCTAAAATAAAAATTATTGATACTGTTTGGGATATGAATTTGAGGGTTGGAGGAAAAATATTTGCACAACAAGCGAATGCAGGAATAGATGCAATCAAGGGAAAGTGGGGATTTCATATTCAAGCTGATGAGGTAATTCACGAATCAGATTTATATAGAATAAAAGCAGCAATCGAAAAACATCAATCTAACTCAAAAATAGATGGCTTTTTATTCCCTTTCTTAAATTTTTGGGGTGGATATAACTATGTAAGGACATCTAGAAAAGTACATAGGTATGAAATTAGAGTGTTTAGAAATGATAAAGTTATCAGATCATATAAAGATTCTCAAGGGTTTAGAATTTATTCGAGCCACACTGCTTATGAAAATGGAGAAAAAGGTAGAAAGTTAAAAGTCATCAAGTTAGATACTCCTGTCTTTCACTATAGCTATGTAAGACCTCCAAAATTAATGACAAAAAAGGGGGCAATATTTAATAGCTTTTATAATCCAAATGTTTCAATTGAGAACCTTGAAAAAAATGAAATAAAATATGAGAAAATAGACTTACTTGAAGAATTTTCGGGTGAACATCCTAAATTAATGGAAACATGGGTTAATTCTCAGAACTGGGAATTCGTATACGATAAGTCTAAGGCGATGATGCCCTTAAAGTACAAACTTCTTCATATTATTGAAAAACTTACAGGATACCGCTTGTTTGAATATAAAAATTATAAAATTATTAGGCCTTAATTTACAACCTTTGTATCATATTAAGCAAATTTTACGATTAGTTATTAAGTTGGATAGAAAAGGCTAAAAGAAAAGGATGAAAAGTATCTCAGTGATTATTCCTAATTATAATGGAAAAGAATTGTTTCAGAAATATCTTCTTTATAATCTTAGCATTTTTGAATCTCTTAAAAGTAACATACAAATAATAGTTGTAGACGATGCTTCTACAGATGGGTCTGTAGAATATTTAAAAGAAAACTTTAATGATAAAATCACTCTGATTGAAAAAAAAGAGAATACCGGCTTTGCCCAAACCTGTAATTTGGGAATTCAGATGGCCCATAATGAATTAACTTTTCTATTAAATACTGACGTTCAGCTTTCTGCCGATTATTTTAATCATCTTTTCAAATACTTCGAATCTCCAGATACCTTTGGTGTTATGGGCAGAATAATAGGGATGAACGACGATGTTATCCAGGAGTCCGCCAGGTGTCCCAAAATAATCGGAAGGAAAATAAAGCCAAGTAATTTTTTCTATCTTAAAAACGAAAGTATTTTAACCCCAACGTTTTATCTCTCGGGGGCGATAGCCTTAATGGATACCGAAAAACTTAAGGAAATAAATGGTTTTAATGAGCTTTTTAATCCTTTTTATAGTGAAGATCAAGAACTCTGTATCAGAGCATGGAGGTTAGGCTGGAAATGTTATTATGAGCACAACGCGATTTGTAGGCATGAAGTTGCTGCCAGTACAAAGAATCATAGTTCTAGAAAGAAAGTTAAAGAGCTTTATTTTAGAAACAGGTACTATGTTCATTATCTTCATTTGTATGGATTCGATTTATTGTTATGGCATTTACAAGTTATCTTTTCTGATGTTTTAATGGCTGTTTTTACCTTTCAAACATATAAAGTATCGGCTTATTTATCTGTATTTACCAACAGGAAGAAATTAAACAGAAAGAAGAGAGCATTTAAACAAAAAATGATAAACCATTCTTCTAAACTAGACATGTTAGATGTCATTCATAAAATCAGATTTCTTTTGAAAGATAAAAGAATAATTAAACTATAACATCTATTTAATGATTTCTATTGTATTATGTAGTTATAATGGCGATAAATTCATTCGTCAACAAATAGAATCAATCTTAAATCAAACCTATCAAGACTTCGAATTGATAATAATAGATGATCTATCTTCAGACAATACAATTAATATTATTAGAGAGTTTAGAGAGCTTGATGGTAGAATAACCTTCTTCGAAAATGAAAGTAATTTAGGGCCTCGTCTGTCTTTTTATAAGGGAATTTATCAAACAAAGGGAGAATTTATTGCACTTTGTGATCAGGATGATGTTTGGCTTCCTCAAAAACTTGAAAGGTTACTTAAGGTAATACAACAAGAGGATGCAATGCTTGTGTTTGCTAATTCTCAAAATATTAATTCAATCGGAGAATTCCAGATTAGTTTCCTTAGCGATATCATCAACTTCTATAGTGGCAATGATAATAGGATTGTATCATTTTATAATTTTGTATGGGGACATACGATGATGTTTAATCGCAAGCTAATTCAATATTTTGAGCCGGTCCCCGAGGGATTTAATCATGATAAATGGATTCCATTTTTAGCCCTTACCTACGGGAATGTGCTCTATATCGACGAGGTTTTGCAGTATTACCGCCACCATGAAAATAATCTTACTGTTAAGGATAAGAGGAATGCTCTGAGCAATGATCCTAAAATTAAAGAAGGGCATCCCATCGAGTGGATTAGATATATTTCGAAGTTAGATCTCCCAAAAAATCAAAATTTTTTTAAAGCGATTATTTCCAAGTAT
This sequence comes from Pelobium sp., assembly GCA_045629485.1. Lineage (GTDB taxonomy): Bacteria > Bacteroidota > Bacteroidia > Sphingobacteriales > Sphingobacteriaceae > Pseudopedobacter. Next base: position 3,770 of record JAZQRF010000035.1, read on the forward strand.
GATGAAGGTTTTCTGGGCAAATTATATCTTTTCTTTTTCTTTCTGAAAAACATTAAAATTGTACTTTTCCCAGTTAAAAAAAATTATTTAAAAAAGCTTAATTTTTTAAGGAAAGTACTTTCCGGTTGATTAAGTATCTTTGCGAGATTAAATAAAATTAATGAAGACATACTTCCGGTTATTATCCTTTGCCAAACCTATAGAGAAATTTGCGATTCCATATGTGATCTGTACCATATTTGCTGTAACCTTTGGTACTTTAAATTTTGCGTTAATTATTCCTTTGCTAAATACTTTATTTGTTGATAACAAAGAAGTTGTAGCTCCGGGCGCTATGCCCGAATTTAGTTTTTCATTCACTTACTTTAAGGATCTTTTCCTATACTATTTTAATACCTCAATAGCAGAGCAGGGTAGAATAGGAGCTTTGCAATTTGTTTGTGTGGTAATCATTACCTCTAATCTGTTGGGCAATTTTTTTAAGTACTTCTCCCAGCGTATTATGGAGGACCTAAGGATTCATACTTTATTAAAGCTGCGTAAAACCGTTTTTGGTAATGTAATGAATTTGCATGTGGGTTATTTTAGTAACGAAAGAAAAGGAGATATCATTTCCAAAATAGCTTCTGATGTTCAGGTGGTGCAATACTCAGTAACCGGGACATTACAAGTCGCCTTTAAAGAGCCCCTACAGCTCATCGCGTATATCATCGCCTTGCTTTTAATTTCTGTAAAGCTTACGCTGTTCTCTTTGTTGGTAATACCTGTATCCGGATTAATCATTGCCCGAATAGTAAAATCCCTAAAGAAGCAAGCTACCGAATCCCAGGAAGTATATGGCATGATGATCTCGTATCTGGACGAAGCATTGTCGAGTATCAAAATCATTAAAGCCTTCAATTCTGTTTTTTTTGTAACAGACAGGTTCAATAAGCAAAACGAAAAATACTCAGACATTGGAAGAGCCATGTCCAGGAGACAACAAATGGCATCCCCGGTTTCAGAGTTCCTGGGGATATGTACAGTTTCCGGAATTTTGCTTTATGGTGGAAACTTGATTTTCAATCAAAGTTCAGATTTAAGTCCCGAGGCTTTTATCACTTATATCGCCATTTTTTCTCAGGTGATGCGTCCCGCGAAAGCTTTGACGGATGCTTTTAGTGGAATACATTCAGGAATTGCCGCAGGAGAACGTGTGTTGGAATTGGTAGATACCAAACCTGAGATAGTAGACAAGCCCAATGCCATAGTAGCACCCCCATTTTCAAAAAGCATTTCCTTTAATAATGTCTCTTTTGGTTATAACGATAAATTGGTTTTAGACCAACTCAATTTTGAAATTAAGAAAGGACAAACGGTGGCATTGGTAGGGCCATCCGGAGGCGGTAAAAGTACCATATCAGATTTAATTCCAAGATTCTACGATGTAAATGATGGCAGTATATTGTTTGATGGTACGGATTTACGTGATCTTCAATTAGAATCTTTCCGTTCTCAAATGGGTATAGTAAGTCAGGAATCTATATTATTTAACGATACCATATTTAACAATATTTCTTTCGGTTTAACGAATGTTAGCCAGCAGGAAGTGGAAGCAGCAGCTCAGATTGCCAACGCTCATAATTTTATTGTAGCTACAGAAAAAGGTTACGAAACAAATATTGGCGACAGAGGAATGAAATTATCTGGCGGCCAAAAGCAACGATTAAATATTGCGAGAGCAGTTCTCCGTAATCCTGCTATCCTTATTCTAGACGAAGCTACTTCCGCCCTGGATACCGAATCAGAAAAATTAGT
>JAZQRF010000036.1:0-28737 GCA_045629485.1 Pelobium sp.
ACTGCAGCGCATGACCAAAAGAAATCAATAACCTTATTATCGAATACGAAAAGCTTATAGATTTTTGGTTGCAGATAAATTAATCCCATTACGGCTAGAAAAGATAACTGAAAACCAACATCCATTAAAATAAAAGGATTATAAAGTAAGATGATGAAGGCCGCTATAGAAATTATGTTAAACGTGTTTACCTTTTTTGATTGGTAACCGGCAATTAATACCAAGGTTAGCATTAAAGCAGCTCTTAAGATAGAAGGGGCCAACCCGGTGATTAAGCTATAAAACCAAATGAGAGAAATTATTAAAACTAACTTCACCGGTTTGCCATACTTATATTTTTGAAGTGGTTTAAAAATCCAGTTTAACAAAAGAACTACAATAGCCACATGCATTCCGGATACAGAAAGTATATGCAAGGTTCCGGTTTTAGAATATGCATCCAGAATATGTTGATCCAGTTCGGCCCGGTATCCTAAAATTAAGGTAGAGGCCACAGACTGGGAATCTTGAAATTTTAAATGTTTTTTGAATTTTTCTACTTGGTTCTCTCTAAAAATTAAGGCCTCTTTGATAATTGGATTTGCTCTTTCTGATCCTATTTTTTTTGTTTCATTAATATTAATAAAGCTTTGATGATAGATTTGCTTTGAAGCCAGGAATTTTTTGTAATTAAATTCTGCCGGGTTATAAGCCGGCTCGGTTTCTTTAATTTTTGATTTGATGAGGAGCTGATCTCCATATCTATAATTAAGTTTTTGGAGGGTATCAAACCTCATGGCTAAAAGTAAATTACCTTTTGTTTCTATAAAATGATTATTATTGATACATCCCTTTACATCAACTACAAAACGAGCGATATCGCTTTTAATCTTGGGGGCTTCATCAATCACTACAATTAATCCTTCTGATGGGAATTTAGAAAAATGCTTAGGATGATAAATGTCTTTGCTGCTATCGCAAAAAAGTATTCCTGAAAATATAAATAGGAGTGAGGTGATAAAACCACCAATATAATTATGTGTAAATCTTTTTAAGCGTTGGGTAGTTAAGAGAAAAAATATAAGACAAAGAAACAGTAAAACCCAGTAGAATAATAAATGAGGGAAGGGTTTATCAAGGTAAATGGATATTCCAATACCTGTAATAAAAAACCATATATACCTAAAAAATGGAACTTCCTCTTTAAAATATGCTATCATATTAAAACTGGTATCTTACCTGGACTTTAATTTCTGATTTTAAGTTTCCGTTTATGAGGTCTAAGCCTGATCCTACAGTTTCGGCATCATTATATTTAGTGAAACTGTATTTAATCCAGGTATCTACACCACGTTTAATGTTATATCTTCCGTTTAAATAAAATCTTACTCCTTTGTTTTGAAATCCAGGAATAGAATAACCATATAAAACATCATTTTCATAGGCATAAATCCTGGTGTCGAATCCCTCGGTCTCAAATAAAGCAAAACGCATATTTCCAGATAATTTAGAATTATCGGGTGCATACATCACATCCTGATACATTAAAAAGCCATAACTATTGCCAGAGCTTAGTCTTTTAAATTGAACTACTTCTGCCCGGTTTCGTAAATTAAAGTTCTTGTTCGCTTTGTATTGGATCTCGAACCTGTAATTCTGTTTTCTTGCATATTCCAAGAAATTCGTAATTGCTTCGGATGACCCGTTTTGTTCTTTTTCTTCCAGCTTATACCTGAAAATAAATTTGGTGATTTTATTAGGAGCATAAGTAAACTGGCCCAGAATTTCATGCCCGCTGGAAGGGGCGTCTGCCCGGAATTTTAGCCATGGAAATTTAAAAAGATCTGCATAAAAACTTAGCTCGTATTTCCTGCCAGATTTATATTGCAAACCACCAAAAAATCCTTTTTCATTAGTTGCAATATTATTTTCTCCAATGGCCTGGTTGTAAAACGAGTGATAATCCTTCTGGTAATTCCGATGAAAAACAATTGCAGAAACTTGCGGAGTTAAACTCGCTATTATTCCATTTATAAAAGCATAACCAGAACGCAGGCTATGGGCAGCTTCTCCAAATAAATAGAAGTTATTTTTTGTATAGCTGTAATTGAAGCCAAGGTTAGTTAAATCCTTTCCAACAAAATCAAACTTTTTATAGAGTAATGCAGAGGGTGCGAAATTTTGATTATAATGAGATTGGTAAGCTGTTAAACCTAAAGATAATTTTCTGTGATTAAACTGAAGATTCCCCCCATATAGGAGCTGCCCAACTCTGTTCTTATTCGCCAGTTCGGTACTGGTACGGTGCAGCCCGCTAATTTGAAAGTTGCTGGTTTCTTCAAAATTCGTTTCCTGGTTTAAGGTTGTGCTTGCATCTAATTTACAGTAAGAAAGAAAAGGTGTAATATCAAATTTGCCGAAATTAATTTGAGAAGCTATTCCCCTAAAAAATGAAAACTCGTTAATAGAAGTATAAGGTCTTAAGCCTAGGTCCTGTTTGGCAACAGAAAATATGTCGGCTCCTTTACCAAAGCTTAGGCCGCTCCATAAAGTTAGCCCTTGCCCAAACTGTAATGCATAATCTCCGATAACAATTTTCTTAAATTGGTAAAGATCTTTTATGAATAAACTTGCAGATATAAAATCAAGGCCTACGGAGCTGCCCCGGGTATTCCAGAATTTTTCTCCGGCATCCTTATCAAGATTTAAGGAGAACTGCAGATTATTTCGATAATTTAACCGGTACCGAGTGAAAACCCTGTCTGGAGTTCCTAAATAGCGTGTTTTGCCTGATGATGCTGGAATTTTAAAGCCTGCCTGCTCTTCAATAATTCTGCCGTAACGCAACATTAGGTCATTCCTGCTTTCTGTAAATATATTTTTAAAATTGAAACTCCCAAAACCACTCAAACCATTTATAGATGCAAAATTCAGGAGTTTTTTAATGGTCTCTAAATCAAATCCTGCTATACTTTGCAATTCCAAAAGGTCAATCAGCTTTCCGTTAACTTCAATATGTTCTAACAGGTTATCTATTTGGATAGGATTTAAAAAAACGAGTTCTTTTAGTTGTTCTCTATTAGTTTTATTAAGATTTATTGGATTTCTTCTGTAGTTATTTAAAGTTTCTACCAGTTCGCTGTAGTCAAAATCTTCCGACTGGTTTTCGGCAATAGATTCAAGGATGTATTCGATAACGGCATCATTGCCCTGCTGGGCTAAACCAATTTTGGCAACTAGGCAAAAACATAAGATAAATCTTATCTTAAAACGCATAACCAATAGCAATTTGTGGTGAATAACCCAAAACAGGGTGGGAGCTTATAGCAAAATCGAGTTCGAATTTTTGATAATTTAAACCAAATCCGCCATATTGCTTAAATGGGTTAGCGGAAATTCCGCCTCTTAAGGCTAGCAGTTCTATAATCTTATACTCTAGGCCAATTTTAAAGTCCATTTGAGCATCTAATACCTTCTCTATTTCTGTACTGATGAGTAACTTATTGCTCATGATAAAAGCTGCACCAAACTTTAGATGTTCAGGTATAAGCTCGTCTGTATTATTACCAAATTTACTTTGATTAGGATTTGCCAGATGGGCACCAATCCAAAAGTTTGGTAAAGCTTCCAGCTGCATGCCTGCTTCCACAGAAAAGGCCTTGGCACTTCCATAATTTTCGATATTTATTTCATGAAAGTTTAGGGTAATGGCAGTAAAGAAATTCTTGCCAAATGCCCTGGCCAAACTAAGCCCGGATTTTGAGAGCGAGTAACCCTTATTACCATAAGACTGAAAAGAAGCTCCAAGCCTATAATTTTTTATTGGAAGAACACCCACAACAGATTTAGAACTTAATTCCTTAATAGTAAACTTGTTTTCGTAACCTGCCGCAAATGCAGGTGTTTGAACGGAAGCCAGGCCTGCAGCATTACTGTTATTAGACCACACATTTTGCAGGGCAACTCCAGCATTGCCCATTGAAGTCATTTTTGGTCCGTATAAAACTTGTGAAATAGCCTGGTGCCCAAAAAATAAGATGATAAATAGAGAGTAGAGTTTTTTCATACGCAATTTTTAAAATCTATATGAAAATAAATATAATTTTCTATTATTCAATGTTTTATATAAAAAATAAAGCAAAGCGCCTTAATTTTTGTTCATTTGCTATATGGGTAATAAAGAATTGGTTTTTGAACTTTTATTAATAGGTGATTCAGGAAATGTCAAAAGAAATCATCCTGATGAAGCCCTGGAATTAATGAAAAACCATTTACCAAGTAAACCCGAATCCTGTGTCGTGTTTTTGGGTGATAATATTTATCCACAAGGCCTTCCAGATGAGAACCATCCCTTAAGGAAAGATGCAGAAGCTGTTTTAAATAAGCATCATGAAGCTTTGCAGGGCTATAAGGGGAAAGTAATCTTTATATCCGGAAACCACGACTGGAACAAGGGTAAAGCAGATGGAATTGAATATGTACTGAGGCAAGAGAAATACATCCATCAATTATTCCATCACCAGGCATTGTTTATCCCAGAATGGGGCTGCCCAGGACCAACACTGGTTAATTTAAATGAACATGTTTGCATTGTGGCCATTAACACCCAATGGTGGGTACAAAAAGGTTTCAGGCCCATTGGAAAAACCAACAACTGTAATGTAGAGTCAGAAGCCGAATTTTTCGAAAAGCTGAGAGATATACTTGAAGCGAATAAAAGCAAAAGAATTATAGTTATTGGCCATTATCCCATCTACAGTTATTCTTTACATGGTGGCAGATATAAGCTTAGGCATCATTTATTTCCTTTAACTATTTATAAGCGACGGGCATTAGTGCCAATGCCTTTAGTAGGTTCTTTATTGCCTTTATACAGGAAATATTTTGGAGCAAGAGAAGATTTATCTCATCCTCGTTTTAAAATATTAAGGCAAAAGCTGAAAGATATTTTTAAAAACTACCCGGGCTTAATTTATGCAGCCGGCCACGAGCATAATTTGCAGCATATAGAAAAGTACAATAACCATTTTATTGTAAGTGGTGCTGCATCTAAAGCTACTTATGTTATTGATGGTAAGTATGCTAAGTTTGGAGTATCTGCTAAAGGGTTTTTTAAACTTAAGATTTATGCCAACCATAAAGTGAAAACAGAAGTGCTGGTTACCGATCCGTTTAATGCCATGGGGAAATTAGTTTACCAGAGTTGGATAGTCTGATCCGTTAGGGATAATTATTTGTATTGCTCCGGGTAAACATTCCATATTTATTTCTTTAACATACCCAATTACTTCTCCATCAACCTGTAATAGGGTTTTATATTTTGCTACAAGTTTAGCTTTGGTGCAGTGTATGGTTTCAAAGTACTCAGAATATTTTAAACGATTCCTAAACATTTTAATGGCAATAGAAAGCAAATGTACCTTAGGAAAAGGTTTTACAATGCAAATTTCAAATAAACCATCATTAAGTTTTCCATCCGGATTGATAACGGCCCCGGTTCCATATTTTGTAGCATTGGCAAAGGTGATAGAAACGGCTTCGATTTTACGGGTTTCGTTCTCCAGGTAGAGCATAAATGTTCTTTGCTTAATAAAGAAAATCTCGTTAAAAAGATGCCTGGCGTAAGTGGGCATGCCTCTTTTTTTATCCAGCTGGAAGCGTTTTACAATTTTAGCGTTTAGACCTACATCTGCCAGATGAATAGAAATTTCATTATTAATTTTAAGGAGGTCTATGGCTACTGTTCTGCCCGTTTCGATCAATTTAAGGCAGTCTTCCATGTTCTCTGGTATACCAAACTCTTTAGCCATACCGTTAGCCGAACCCGTTGGAATGATTAGCAGCTTAATAGCAGTGTTTTGAATTAATCTAGCGACAAGGTTAACAGTGCCATCTCCGCCGGCAGCTGCAATAATTTCTGGATCAAATTGTTTAATAATCTTTTTAATTTCTTTTAGAGGATTTTCTTTCAAAACATGAATATTGCATTCATATTGGCCCTCTTTGTCTACCAAACACTCTTGTAGGTTAATGCGGTGGTTTTGTCCCGCTTTTTGATTTACAATAAACAATACTTTCTTTAATGCCATTCTTGCGGGAAGATATAAATTCTCCAGAAAGCCTTAAGCAACAATTACACCAGATTTTTACTGGTGAAAGGAAAGGGTTTATTATTGATGAGATGTGTTTGTCCCGATTCCGAATCAGCTTAAATCCTATAAACGTTTTTGCTTAACAAGAGAGAGGTATTTCTTGCGCCGAATTAACCATTCGTAACAACAAAGCATCATCTGTTCTTCAGCAATTTTGACGTGGTAAAAGTTGAAACAAAGATGTTTTTGAATTTTGCTCAACCTATAAGGTTTTCAATTACTATGATTATTGTGTTGTTTTATTCGTTCCGCTTAACTCTTTCATGTACCGTTCAAACTATTTAATCATCTAGAGGGACCTTTTTGGTGAATTAATGCCTGATTTTGTTGCAGCATTAGCTATTTTTGATTTATGAAATTACAGGAGAAGTGCTATAAATTCCCTCAAGTTAAACCCTGAATTCTTAAACTTAACAAATGTAATCGGTGAAAATAAAACAATGAGAAAAATAATAACGGCAATTTTAATATTTATTATTACTATAATACTATATTCTTGTTTGCAGCCCAACAAAGAAGCTTTTAAACCTAAAGTTGTTTATCAAACTGAGGATCTAATAATTACTCAACTTTCTAAACATACTTTTCAACATACATCCTACTTCTTGTCAGAAGATTTTGGGAAAGTCGATTGCAATGGTTTGATCGTTCATGATAAAAATGAAGTTGTAGTATTTGACACTCCTGCTGATTCGTCCAGTTCAGATGAGTTAATAAAGTGGGTCAAAAATGGACTAAAAAGTCGGATTATTGCACTCATTCCCACGCATTTTCATTTTGATTGTGTAGGTGGACTCAAAGAGTTCGATAGAATTAACATTCCCTCTTATGCAAACCTCAAAACAATTGAATTTACAAAAGCAAAAGGATTTAATGTCCCGACCAATGGTTTCAAAGATTCTCTTATTTTAGAAGTTGGCAATAAAAAAGTGATTGCAAAATTTTTTGGAGAAGGTCACACCAGAGATAATGTGATAGGATACTTCCCAACCGAAAATGTAATGTTCGGCGGATGCTTAATAAAAGAACCAGGTGCCGGTAAAGGAAATCTTGAAGATGCAAATGTTTCAGAATGGTCTAAAACGGTGAGGAAAATTAAAAACGAATATCCAAATGTAAGTTTAATTATTCCAGGACACGGGAAGTATGGAGATAAAGAACTTCTCAATTACACTATTAATTTGTTTAAACTTCATAAATAAACTTTATGGATTTTAAAGAGATAAAACCTTTACAAAAACAACTGTCCTTCTTCTAAGCCAATGTTCTTATTAGATAAAAAAAGGAGTCTTCCCAACTCCTTAAACAACTCATTTATAAAAAAACAATTTCAGCTAAAAAAAACTACAACTGCTCGTTAAGCGTTAACATAAAAGATTTAAGCTTTTCCAAAGAATCAATAATTTTCTGATTTTCGGCGATTTCATTCCTGTTGCTTTTCATGTAGTCTTTTGCCCCCTGTAGCGTAAAACCTTTGTCTTTAATTAAATTGAAAATGATTTTAAGATTTTCAAGATCCTCGGGCCTGAAAAGCCTGTTGCCTTTTGCATTTTTCTTTGGCTGCAAAATGTCGAACTCTTTCTCATAGAACCTGATCATAGAAGTATTTACGTCAAACATTTCTGCTACTTCGCCAATCGGGTAATATAGTTTGGTGATTTCTTTTTCTTTATAAGGCATTGGTAAGAATCAAAGTTCAAAATTAACAATTGAAAACTAAAAATTAGGCATTATAAATAATTAATCAAAAGACTGATTTTCTCTTGATGCAACTTCAAGCATGGTCATGTATTCAGATGGCGTTAAATCGTTAAAGAAAAAGTTTATCGGGTTAACGGCTTTCCCATTCTTAAACACTTCATAGTGTAAATGCGGGCCAGTAGAAGCACCGGTATTGCCAACATAACCTATAACGTCTCCTCTTTTAACCCGTTGCCCTTTTTTAGATTTAAACCGGCTCATATGTGCATATTTGGTAACGTAGCCATAACCATGGTTAATCATTAAACGGTTGCCATAACCTCTTTCATTTCCGGCAGCTATAATTACCCCATCGCCAGTTGCGTAGATGGGTGTGCCAATAGGAGCTGTAAAATCTATCCCAGCATGCATCTTCCTGATTTTATAAATAGGATGGATCCGGTATCCAAAGCCTGAGATGGCACCACGTAATTTCCTGCTATCAACAGGTTGTACAGCAGGAATAGAAGCCATCATTTTTCCTTTAGAATTTACTTCTTTAGCCAGCTCATCGTAAGATTTAGATTGTACATAAAGCTGCTTGGTAAGGATATCAAGTTTTTTGGTGGTCTCGATCATTAAGTTAGCATAATCGTAATTTTCGAGGTTCTTGTATCTGTTAATTCCACCGAAACCAGCATTCCTTACTTCGGCAGGGATGGGTTCGGCTTCAAATATCACCCTGTAAATATTGTCGTCTCTTTCCTGCAAGTCTTTAGCAACTGCATTCACCTGTTTTAACCTGTTTTGTAAAATTTCATATTGCAGGCTAAGCTGGCTAATTTCTCTTTTAAGTTGTTTCTCTTTCGGAGAATCTAAGAAAGTGTAAGCAAATGCTATAATTACAAATGAAAATACTAATGCAGTAGAAATAAAGCCGATAGCCTTTAAGATTTTAATCCGGATACTTAATTTTACTTTTTCGTATTTTAAGCTTTGCGAATTAAAATAATATTTTGTTTTTGCCATGTGTTAATCTAAGCTCTATATTATTTAGAAATAAATATAAAGGAAATATCCTTAACGGGAGAAAATCCGCTGTATTGTAAATGCTAAAACCAAAGTTGTATCTTTGGTTTTAGGATGATATTTTACCATTTGCTAAAAAGCTTTTTATCTGCATAAAAAGTTCCGAAAGGAATTAGCGAAGCTAAAAATGCAAGTACTAAATGATAAAAAGATAGTTTCTTGATATATGCTAGCTGTAAAAGTAAAACGATATAAGCAATAAATAGTACGCCATGTGCCATGCCAACAATGTAATTCGGACCTTTGATTCCGTATTGATATTTAAGAATCATGGTTAAACCTATTAAAATGTAAGAGCAGCCTTCTATCAGAGCTATAATTCTAAACCGGCCAAGTGCATTGTTAATTGTCATCATCATAAATTGGGTAAATCGTTAATAAATATTGAGTTGATCTGCTAAAAATTCTAATGTTAAGATTCCGGAAAATTTGATGCGATATGATCATTGCCAACCTCCAAATTTTTTGATAATTTATGGAAACGGTGAAAAAGCAATACACTGGCTAACAGTAAGCCACCTGTAAGTCCTATCCAAATTCCGTATACGCCATATCCAAGTGAAATTCCTAAGTAGTAGCCAACAGGCAAGCCAAATACCCAGTAAGCCATAAAAGTGATAAGCGTTGGGATATTTACATCGCCCATTCCACGTAAAATACCTAAACCAACCACCTGGGCGCCATCAAATAACTGGAAAATAGCAGCGATGAGTAACAAGCTGGCAGCGATAGCAATTACTTCCTTATCGCTAGAATATAACTTTGGCAATTGTTGATTAAGTAATACAAACAGCAAGGCTGTAATACTCATGAAAATTAAAACAATATGGTAGCTGCTAATGGCAGATAATCTTAGGTAGCTAAAATTGCTTTTTCCGAAGTTATTTCCCGATCTGATGGTGGCGGCTGCAGATATCCCGCTGGCCATCATATACGTTATGGCAGCCAGGTTGATAGCGATTTGATGGGCCGCTTGTTCTACAGCTCCAATTGTTCCAATCAGGATAGCTGCACCGCTAAATGCACTAATTTCAAAAGTATACTGCAAAGCCGTAGGTGCGCCGAGTTTAAAAATTCGTTTTAAACGCATCTTATCTAAGTAACGGGTTGCGAATGCTTTAAGATAAGGTTTAAAGTGTTCAGACCTGAGTACATAAATGGTCATCACTACAGCCATTAACATACGGTCTATTAAAGTGCTGTAACCCACACCTCTTACACCCATCGGATCGATGCTGAACAAGCCTTTTACAAAAATAACCCCTAAGATGATATTGATAATATTTCCCCATATAGAAATCATCATTGCTTGTTTAGTAAAACCCAGGCCTTCGGCAAATTGCTTAAAGGTTAGAAATAGCATTAATGGGATGATAGAAAAGCCCAGCAGGTTTAAGTAGGGTTTGGCTTGTGCTACAACTTCCGGAGTTTGGTTAAGATGGTCTAAAAAAAACACAGAACCAAAGTAGAGCACCCCAAAAAGTAAGATTCCGAAAAAAGCATTGATTAATAAGCTGTTGATTAATAATTTACCACATTCTTCGAAATTACCTTTGCCGTTTTCCTGTGCGATAAGAGGGGTTAAACCATAAGAAATACCTATCCCTATAACCATCACAATCATGAAAATACTATTCACCAAAGAAACGGCAGCCAAGGGAATAGTGCCTGCAAACTGGCCTACTATTATACTATCGGCAGTATGTACAAGCGTATGGCCCAGCTGAGAAATTACCACCGGAATGGCCAGGGTTAAGTTCTCTTTATAGTGAGGTTTGTATTTCTGGTAAAGGCTTTTCATAATTTAGCTAAACGCTAAGAAAGAGTTGATTTGTGGTATGGATTGAAAATCTGCATATAATTTTCAGGATTATTGATTTGTTCAAATCCAAATTGTTTGTATAGGCCTTGTGCGTCTGATGTTGCCAGTAACCACCTTTTTAGATTTTGTAAATTGGGATGCTGCATAATGGTTTGAACCAGCCATTTAGATAAACCTTGTTTACGGTAAGTCGGTGTAATAAAAACATCGGCCAGGTAGGCAAAAACTGCATAATCAGTAATTACCCTTGCAAATCCGATTTGTTTGTTTTGATGATAAACACCAAAACACAAAGAGTTTTTTATTGCTGTTTCTAATCTTTCGAGTGGAATATGGTTTGCCCAATAAGATTCTTTATCCAGGAAATGATGAATGAACGGGAGATCTAAAAGAGATTGGTCTGTAGAAATCACAAAACCTTTTGATAAGAAAAATTTCTCGTTAACTATAGTTTTATACGTCATATCAGGTTAATAATCAATGCTCTCTGTTTCTCCCTTATATAAATTCCTTAAATAAACTTCGTTGTTTACCATCGCACAAATTTCTCCCTGTTTATTTCGTATTTCCATAGGGAAACTTTTAACGTATTTGCCTGCAGAGTTTAATGCGGTTTCTGCTTCTTTAATATCATCGTTGGTGATTTGTATCTTAAAATACAAATCTGTACTGCCAGGCTTTAAATACTGTATAGAAGCACTTTTTAACCAAACACGAATCTTATAGCCCTTTTTTCTAAAGATTTGATCGAAGAGTAAAGCATAAAAAGGATCTGTTGCACTAAATATGGTACCTCCGAAAATGGTTTTGTTATAGTTTTGGTTAAGCAGACTTTTGTTGATTTTTACTTCTGCAGATTTAAAATCATTGCCAAACTTCAATACCCAAATTCTTTGGAAGAATAACGGAGGATAAAATCTTAAAGCCCATTTTAAAGTGTTTGCAGAAACCTTCATGAAAAACAAAGTTCAGCATTATCGCCCGATTTAAAAAAAGCATAGCCATTTATGAATGAAATATTACAATTGAATAAATTTTCAAGACGGCTTGGTTTTGCTAAACAATTCTGCAGGTTTCAGGTTATTTTTGGTAGTATTGCGGCTTATAAGTAGCATATTCAGTAATCTGAACCGGTTTTAGTCTAAGATATATTTTAAAAAATGCTCAGAGATTTGAGCGGAAACGGATACACTTTCAACCCTGATCATTTTATAATTTAGAAATGAAGTATTTAAAGCATCATAAATTCATCATCAGATTTATTAATGCTAACTTAACAAAAAATCAGTTCCTAATTTTGTCAGGTATACTTGTTGGGTTTTCTGCTGGTACAGCGGCAGTTATTTTAAAAACACTGGTTCATTATATTCATACCCTGTCTAATTCTCAATTAGAAATTTTCAATTATCCATATTTAAATCTTTTTCTTCCACTGGTAGGTGTTTTACTTACAGTTTGGGTAACTCAAAGGTTTCTTAATGGTAAAGATGGGCGAGGAATTGGAAACATATTATTGGATATTTCACAACGTTCTGGTGTAATGCCAAAATTTAAAATGTATGCACAGGTAATTACAAGTGCACTAACCGTTGGATTTGGAGGTTCATCAGGGCTTGAAGGTCCAATTGCAGTTACCGGGGCCGCTATTGGCTCTAATTATGCCAGAACTTACCGTTTAACTTATCGCGAAAGAATTTTGTTGTTGGGTTGTGGGGTAGCTGCAGGGATTTCTGCAGTTTTTAATGCACCCGTTACAGGGGTAATGTTCGCAATTGAAATCATTCTGGTAGGTGTTGTCTTTTCAGATTTTATTCCATTAATTATTTCGGCAGTTACAGGAGCCTTGCTATCAAAAATAATCTTAGACGACAGTATACTTTTTGAATTTAAAAGCCTAAAAGAGTTCGATCATCATAATGTTCCTTATTACATCCTCCTGGGAATAGCATGCGGACTATTGTCTGTTTACTATTCCCGCATGTCAAAAAAAGTAGAATATTTTTTTCATCATTACTTAAAATGGGATGTCTATTCAAAAGCTGTTTTTGGTGGTTTGATATTGGCACTTCTGTGTTTTATTTTTCCTCCTCTATTTGGCGAGGGCTATGATAGTGTGAAATTTTTAGCTGCCAATAACCCCGGAGGGATTTTAAAAGGAACTTATTTTGCTACCGAAAGCAATAGCGATTGGGCGATTATCCTTTTCGTTGGCCTCATATTTTTGACCAAAGTCTTTGCTACATCTATTACATTATCCAGCGGTGGCTCAGGCGGAAATTTTGCACCTGCATTATTTACAGGAGCATTTGCTGGTTTCTTTTTTGCCAGTATTTTCAATAAATTAAACCTGGGTACATTACCTATAAATAATTTTACCCTGGTAGGTATGTGTGGCATATTAAGCGGAGTAATGTATGCGCCACTCACCGGAATTTTTCTTATTGCAGAAGTTACCGGAGGTTACGAACTGATCATTCCCCTCATGATAGTGGCTACCTCTTCCTTTACCATTGCCAAGATTTTTGAACCTCATTCTATGGATACCATTGAATTGATAAAGGGTAAAAAGATTTTTACCGAGAATTACGACGAAAATATTCTAAGTTTAATTAAGGTTCATGAAGTGATAGAAACCGAATATGATGTAGCTTATGTTGATCAAAACCTTGCTGAGTTATTAGCGATTATCAGAAATTCGGAAAACAATATTATTGCTGTTATGAATGAAAGAGAGAAATTTGAAGGCTTTATACAGTTTGATAAAGTAAGGAAATTTCTGCTCGATCCGGAATTAAAAGATACATTAACGGTACGGGAGTTGATGACGAAACACTACTTTAAGGCTTCTACAAATGATAGTATCTCTGAGTTGATAGAGGATTTTGAAAAGGATGATATTTCTTATATTCCGGTTTTTGAGAAAGAAGTATTTATAGGTTTTATTTCGAAAACCTTATTGTTAACCGCTTATAGAAATAAATTAAAATTAACCATAAGCTAATGCTGAGAAAAGAAGATATAGCAGAACAGTATAGAGATATACAGCATGAAATTACCATTGCTCTGGAAGCACTGGACGGAAGTGCATTGTTTGAGGAAGAAAATTGGGAACGCACTGGCGGCGGTGGTGGCAGAAGCCGGGTGATCCAGAATGGTGCTTTAATAGAAAAGGGCGGCGTTAATTTCTCTGCAGTACATGGGCAATTGCCGGAGGCAATAAAGAAAGCTTTTAAGACGGAGAAAGAAGATTTTTTTGCTACCGGGGTTTCTATAGTATTGCATCCTCAAAATCCGTGGGTGCCTATTATTCATATGAATATAAGGTATTTTGAAATGGAAAGCGGTAATGGCGAGGCTTTGAAATGGTTTGGTGGAGGTATAGATGTTACTCCACATTACGTGGTTAAAGAAGATGCTGCATTTTTTCATCAATATCTCAAAAATGTTTGTGATCAGTCTCAGCCTGCGTTCTATCCGAAATTTAAAACCTGGGCCGATGATTATTTCTATATTAAACATCGCCAGGAAACCAGGGGAATAGGCGGGATTTTTTACGATAAACTTACACCCGAAAATACCGGAATCAGTTGGGAAAGCATATTTGATTTTTCTAAGAATGTAGGGCGTTCTTTTGTCCCCATTTATTCACATTTGGTGAATCAAAGAGATAAACATTTTACACTGGAAGATAAGCAGTGGCAATTCCAGAGGAGGAGCCGATATGCAGAATTTAACCTGGTTTATGATTCTGGAACTAAATTCGGTTTGGAAACCGATGGACGGATAGAATCTATTCTTATGAGTATGCCACCAATGGCATCATGGGTATACGATTATAAAGCAGAACCGGATAGTTTAGAAGCAGAAACTTTAAGTTTGTTAAAGAAAGGGATAAATTGGGTTTAGAAAAAAAATAAGTTTAGAGGGCTTCTTTAATGGTTTTGTCTATCCAAAAAACAGTATTGGATTTTAAGCCCTGGGCGCTAAATGTGATATGCCCATCCTTGTTAACTATTACATGCGTTGGGAAGGCTTTGATGTTTTGTTGGGTTGAGATTACTCTGCCGCCTCTTACCTGCGTGTAATAAAAGGCCTCTTTTTTCAAAAACTCTTTAAGATTAGATACTTCATCTAAGGCAATTCCCAGGAAAAGCACATCTTTTTGATCTTTATATTTTTCGGTTAGTGTGTTCAATTCTGGCATTTCTCTTCTGCATGGCGGGCAGTTGATAAACCAAAAATTAAAGACGAGGATTTTTCCGGACAGATCTTCTTTTTTAAGCTTTATACCATCTAAAGTTTTAAGGTCGAAATATTTAAATTTTTCTCCTTCTGTAAATGCAGGACTCGGTTTAGGCTTTGAAATAGCTAACATTCGCTCTGCTTTTTCCTCTTCGGAGGTATAAGCTTTGATTAAAAAAATATCTTTATCATTTTCATTACGACGAATAAGGTAGTGGTTGTTTTTAGCCTCAATAGCTTTCCACTGCGCATAACTGTATTGATTTCCCAATTCATCAATAATTACCGAATTTTCTCCAATTTTTGATTTGGAAGTTGGTTTATTTACCGTTGATTGGGAAAAAGCAAAAGAGCAGATCAAATGAAGAGATAAAAAAAGTAGGAGTTTTCTCATTTGGTTAATAATTGTTTAACAAATATAACTTTGTTGTTGTAAAAAGCAAGTCTATGCTTTCTTTAATTATGGAAGATATGTGGAACAGTGTTTGCAATAAATGTGCAAAACATAAATCCTACTAAAACATAAATTATGGAAAATAATAACAGTTCTAAAACTCCGAATCAAAATCCAGATGAGCACATCAAACCTCTTCAGGGAAAAGAAGCAATAGATAAACTACGCGAATTGGCAAAAGCAGCAGAAACCTGTTTCTTTTGTACCAATATCAAAACCGGCTTACCGCTTACTGCTTCTCCAATGGATGTTGCAGATGTTGATGATGAAGGGAACCTCTGGTTTGTAAGTAAAAAAGACAGTACTAGAAACAAGGAAATAGAAGCAGATCCCTTTACACATCTGTTTTTTCAGGGTTCAAAGCATTCCGGGTTTTTAAACGTCTACGGCATTTCGGAAATAAGTTTTGATAAAGATAAGATTAAAGAACTTTGGCAACCCTTACATAAAGTATGGTTCCCGGAAGGAGTAGACGACCCAACTATAAGCTTAATAAAGGTGGTGCCTACACAGTCGTACTATTGGGATACAAAAAGTGGTGAGTTGGTTGCATTTGCTAAAATGGCGGCATCTCTGGTAACTGGTAAAACAATGGATGATTCTGTAGAAGGTGAACTGGATGTATAAAACAAAAAAGAGCTGCTATAAAAGGCAGCTCTTTATTCTATTTTTATATAGTTACATGTAACCAAGTATCTTTAATACCTGTTTACTGTTTTGCTCTTCACCAAAAACTTCATAGTTAAAAGTTTCGTCTCTGTTTCTTCTTACCAAAACATGTTTAGGAGAAGGTAACAGGCAATGATGAATACCACCATAACCGCTTAAAACTTCCTGGTAAGCGCCAGTATGGAAAAATCCTAAGTATTGTACTTTACGTGTTTTTGGCATAAATACACTACTCATGTGTGCTTCCTGGTTGTAATAATCCTGCCCGTCACAAGTAATTCCGCCAAGGTTAACACGTTCATATTCAGAATCCCAATTGTTAATGGGTACTAAAACATAACGTTGGTTTAATGCCCAAACATCTGGTAAGTTGGTAATGAAAGAACCATCTAACATTAACCATTTTTCACGGTCGTTTTGTTGTTTACGGCCAATAACCTTATATAGAATTCCAGAGGCTTCTGCAACTGTATACTTGCCAAATTCGGTAATAATATCGGGCTCCATCACTTCATGCTCTGCACAAATTTCTTTGATCCGCTTTACAATTTCATTGATCATGTATTCATAATCAAAATCAAAAACCAAAGAATCTTTAAAAGGCATCCCGCCACCAATATCTAAAGTATCCAAATCTGGATTGATCTTTTTGAATTTGCAATAAAGCGTAACGTATTTTTCTAATTCATTCCAGTAATAAGGTGTATCAGAAATACCGGAATTTATAAAGAAATGTAAAAGCTTAACTTTAAAATTTTTGTTCTTGCTGATCTTCGAGTTGTAAAACTCAATAACATCTTCTAATCTTACACCCAGACGGGAGGTATAGAACTGAGAGTCGGGTTGCTCTTCGGCTGCTATTCTTATTCCTAAGTTGCAGGGACTACTATCCAGCTCTATTTCATCATCATAAAGATTAAATTCTTCTTTGTTATCTAAAACAGGGATAATGTTTTTAAATCCATCATGCAACATATCAATAATATATTGCTTGTATTGGAAGGTTTTAAAACCATTGCATATTACCGTAATATCCTTTGTAACCTTGCCTTTTTTTTCTAAAGCATCAATCATTGGCATATCAAAGGCAGAAGAAGTTTCCAGGTGGATGTCGTTTTTTAAAGCCTCTTCTACCACATGCTTAAAATGCGAACTTTTGGTACAATAGCAATATTTATAACTACCCCTGTAATTATTCTTTAAAATAGCAGTTTGGAAAAGGATCTTTGCCTGCTGAATTTTTTTACTAATTATGGGTAAATAAGTGAAACGTAGCGGAGTACCGTAAGTTTCGATCATTTCCATTAGATTTAGATCATGAAAGTATAATTCATCATCAATAATATCAAAACCTTCCTGAGGGAATCCAACACTTAGGTCAAGAAATTCTTCGTAACTCTGCATTTTTTAATAAAAATAATTTGCGCAAAAATGTAATTTTAAAATGATATATAACTTATTCGTTTTTAAAAATATTGATACTTTTTATCAAAAAAATGTAATCAAATTATTTAGAGTAATTATATAGGGTTTAAAGTAGCATGAATAACCTTCTTTAATTAAACAATAAACCTACCACAATAAAATTTCTAAGATGAACACAATATTAATTAATTTCGCAGCATGAATTTTTTATCCCTTGCCATTAGCGAAGCATTAAAAGCATCTTTTGATATAGATTTAGCCCCCGAACAAATTAGTTTAGAGCAAACCAAGAAAGAATTTACAGGCCATGCCACACTAGTGGTTTTTCCTTATGTAAGACAAACTAAAAAATCACCAGAACAAACTGCAGAGCTGTTAGGGGCCTATCTTAAAGCAAACTATCCGGAAATTGCTGATTATAATGTAATCAAAGGATTTTTGAATATTGTCTTGGCAGATTCTTTTTGGTTGCAGGTTTTTGAAGAGCAAATAAGTGCAGCAAATTTTGGTGTATTGCCTGCAAACGGCCAAAGGGTGATGATCGAATACTCCTCACCAAATACCAATAAGCCTTTACACCTGGGACATGTGAGAAATAATTTATTAGGATACGCTGTGGCGGAAATTCTAAAGGCCAATGGTTTTGAGGTGATTAAGGCTAACCTGGTTAACGACAGAGGGATTCATATTTGTAAATCTATGCTGGCCTGGCAAAAGTTTGGTAATGGCGAAACTCCGGAATCTTCTGGCTTAAAAGGCGATCATTTAGTTGGAAAGTACTACGTTATTTTTGATAAGGAATACAAAAAGGAAATAGAAGCTTTAAAGGCTGAAGGCAAGACCGAAGAAGAAGCAAAAAAAGAAGCTCCATTAATTAAAGAAGCGCAAGCAATGCTCTTGAAATGGGAAGCTGATGATAAAGAAGTGAAAGATTTATGGAAGCGCATGAACGAATGGGTTTATGCAGGTTTCGATGAAAGCTATAAAAAATTAGGTGTTGATTTTGATAAATACTACTACGAATCTGATACCTATTTATTAGGAAAAGATATTGTTGAAGATGGTTTGTCTAAAGGTGTTTTCTTTAAGAAAGAAGATGGCTCTGTTTGGATAGATTTAACAGAAGATGGGTTAGATGAGAAATTGGTAAGAAGAGCTGACGGAACATCTGTTTACATTACGCAAGATTTAGGAACTGCCCAGCTCAAGTATGACGAGTATAAGGTAGATCAATCTATATATGTGGTTGGCAATGAGCAGGATTATCACTTTAAAGTTCTTTTTCTGATCCTTAAGAAATTAGGAAAATCATGGGCTGATGGCTTGTATCACCTTTCATATGGAATGGTGGATTTACCAAGCGGGAAAATGAAATCACGGGAAGGAACAGTTGTAGATGCTGATGATTTGATTCAGGAGATGCAGGATACTGCGAAAGAGAAAACCGAAGCTTTGGGTAAGGTAGACCATTTTGAAGAGGAAGAAAAAGAACGGCTTTATTACATGATAGGCATGGGCGCCCTTAAGTATTTCCTTTTAAAGGTAGAGCCTAAAAAACGTTTGCTTTTTGACCCTAACGAATCTATAGATTTCCAGGGGAATACGGGGCCGTTTATACAGTACACGCATGCCAGAATTCGTTCGGTATTAAATAAAGTAGGTTTTGATAAAAGCGGAGCTATAGTAAAGCCAGAGAGCTTAAAAGAAACAGAATTAGAGCTAATTCAGATATTAAATAGATATCCCGTTGTATTGGCTGCTGCCGGAAGAGATTATAATCCGGGAAGCATTGCTAACTATGCTTATGAATTAGCGAAGGCTTATAACAAATTTTATCAAACCGAAAGCATACTTAAGGTAGAAGATGAGGACTTGAAACTATTCAGGTTAAGTCTTTCTTACCATACCGCTTTGAGAATTAAAAAGGCAATGGCTTTATTAGGGATAGAAGTTCCGGAGAGAATGTAAAAAGCCTTAGCCCAGCCCTCCCGATTTTCGTGACAAGTCTTTTAAAGGAGAGGGAGTGCCTAAAATGTTGTAAAAGAGTTTTATCTATATAAAACAACATAGGGATAACATTTGGGTTATCCCAAAATAAAAGGGATTATCTCTATAATAAATCCTGTTCTTCTGTGTCTGTAGAGTTAAGCTTAGCGTCTCTACAGATTGTCACTCTGCTTTGATTTAAAAAATCAGTCTTATTATATTTAGTAGAGTTTGAAAACTCCTTTTAATTGTACAACCCGGAGTGACGCTATCAATGAACATTCCGGGCAGTCGGCAGGATAGTCGGTAAACTATCTGGTTAAAAGGTGCTTTAAGGATAATTAACTATCCCTCACTACATGATGACACAAGGATAAAGCCAGTTACAATACAGGATAAGGGGATTTAATGGGGACCGGAAGGCGAGTTAATGGGCGATAAGGGGACTTATAGACTTAGCTTTTTTGTAATATCAGCTTAAACTGTTTATATTTAGATAATTAACTAAATTATAAAATTATGGCTGAACAAAAAAATGTTTTTTCTTATTCGGGGAATTTAGATAATAAAATAGGTTACAAACGAGGCGGAAAATATTTCCTTCGGAAAAAAGCTGCACCTTATCTATTGAATGAAAATAGCTATAAGAGAGCTAAAGAATTTGGTTTGGCAAGTAAGGCTTCTGTGTTATTAAGGGATGCTTTAGGCTATATATTTTTAAGTCCGTTTAAAACCAATTTGCACAACAGGCTTTCTAAGATTTTTGGCGAGATTATAAGAAGTGGTGTGGCTAATGATGCTGGCGAAAGAAGTGTTTTTGATGGTTATGTTGGGTTATTAAGAGGTTTTGAATTTAATAAAGAAAGGCGTTTTAGCGATTTGGTGTCGTTGGAAACCAGGTTTAAAAAAATAGATAAGGAAATATGGGTAGATTTATATTCTTCTGCACCTGTATTTGTTAAAAATGTGCCTGTAAAGGCAGAAAGAGTTGAGCTTACTGTGTGTAATGCCTGGATAGATTTCAAAAATTCCATATCTGAGACTTTAAATGCCAGTCCGATATTGCAAGCTATTGAAAAACCATTTAAAGGAGGCAGGTTAAAGATAAGTATTCCGCAAGAGGGAGATTGGGTATGGGTTGTAATGCTTACTGTTTGCTTCCACCGTAATTCTTCCGGGGCTTTAGATCTTATTGGTAATAAACGTTTTCAGGCCGGGGTAATTGCTGAAGTTCTACATTTTTCAGATGGGGAGTTGGTAGAGAGGGAATATGTTGCTCCGGAAGTTGTGGAAAAGCAAGAGGTGGTTAGGGGAAATGATTTGGAGTGGGAGGAATTGGGTTAGTTAATAGCCTTGTAACTAAATACCTTCAATAATATTCATTACAATACTATTTAAAATTAATAAATGGCAGTGTAAATATTTTGGACAGAGCCCTTATTTTTTAACGAGCATTTAAGTTAGCCGTTAAAAGACTTAAACAAGAGGAGTAGTGGAATCTATTAAGGTTCTAATTCAGAAGGTGCTGGCGGAAACCGGTGTGAACATATCGTATGGCAAACAAGGCCAGTATTAATCTTTATAGTGGTGGTGTAGATTTGATAAGTGTGCCCGTTTGCCACTAACCATCTTTTATGAATCTGTTGTTAAAATGTTCTGTGAGAACAAAGAACAATAACATCTCTTAACCAAAAACTAATTATTACGCATTACCCGGAATGCTGTCTATAACATGTTGCGGAGGATGAATAAGTTTTCCTTTAGAGGTAAATACTACCACAACCTTAGCTTTATTAATTAACTGATCTCCTCTATAAATAGCCTGATCGAAAATAACTTTTAAGTTCCCGTCTCTTGAAATTTGCGAGGTGCATTTAAACTGGTCTCCGCTTTTTAAAGCTTTCTTAAAATCAATTTCTATACGATAAACAACTGGGTCTATGTCTTGCAAATGTAGTTCCGCGAAGTCTAATCCAACGGCTCTTAAATGTTGATGGCGGGTATGTTCAAAATAATTCTGATAAACAGCATTGTTAACTATTCCCTGTAAATCGCATTCGTAATCTCTAACATCAAAATCTAATTCAAATATTTTCATACCTCCGGGTTGTCTGCAGCTATCATTTTTTCCCTCGCATCATGGGGTATAGCAGTAGGTTTTTTAGTTGAATAATCTATAGTCACTTGTTTTGTTTTTCCGATAGTTCTTATTTCTTCCTGCTCTCCATCATTAGAAACAACAACATATTCCATTTCAAAACTACTATTTCCAACTTTAGAAGTTCTAATGTAAATCCAAATATTTTCGTTTAACGTAACGGGTTTGATGTATTCAATTTCTGATTTTACTAACACAATTCCATACGTCTCCCAACTCCAGTTTAATATTTCTTTCCAGTACTGAGAACGGGCCTGTTCAAAATAAGTAAGGTATACCGCATTATTTGCATGGCCAAACATATCCATATCAGAAAACCGTAATGGAATTTGAGTTTTAAACTTATAATCTGCGAGTTTTTCTTTTAAATTATACATAATCGGAAACAATGTCATCTAAAAGTAAATCGGTAAGGACAAAATGTCATTAAAACTATCTGTATTTTGCATTGGTATACCTGTTGATTAAGGTTTAACATCTAAGATATTTAAAAGTTTATTATAAAAGGAGATTATAAATATGGCACTAGTAAAATTCAACAACACGAAAAATTCAGCTTCAAATTATTCAGCATTTAACGATTTATTTGATAGCTTATTAAAAGATAGCTATGTGAATGACAGGGCGCTATCCAGAGTACCTGCAGTTAATATTGCAGAAGCAGACCATGCTTTCGAAATTGAACTGGCAGCACCAGGTTTGAAAAAAGAAGATTTTAAACTGAATTTAGAGAAGAATGTGTTAACCATTTCGGCAGAAAAGAAAGCAGAAACTTCTGAAAAGGATGAGAAGAAGATAATGGCCAGGAAAGAATTTAGCTATTCGACTTTCTCCAGATCTTTTACCTTACCTGAAATAGCCGATGTTAATAACATTACAGCTACCTACGAAAATGGGTTGCTTAATGTGGTGATAGCTAAAAAAGAAGAGGCAAAAGCAATGTCGAGAGAAATTTCGATTAGTTGATATGTTTAGGTTTAAGTTTTCATGATGGCATCCCGTATTGATTCTTCAGTACGGGATTGCTTTTTTATAAATACCGGTCATTATTTATAACTTTGAATATGAGTTTAGAAGTTCTTGATACCCGTCGTAAAGCATTAACCATTAATCTTGATGAAAATATTTACGGCACATTTGCCGAAATAGGAGCCGGGCAGGAGGTAGCCCGGAATTTTTTTAATGCCGGAGCAGCATCTGGCACAATAGCTAAAACTATGTCGGCCTATGATATGACTTTCAGTAACGAAATCTACGGACTGGAAGAATCTGGGCGTTATGTTTCAAAATCAAGATTAGGCAGAATGCTGGATTACGAATTCCAGCTTTTAAAAGACAGGCTTGGTGGAGAAAAATACGAGAATAAAACCTTTTTCTCTTTTGCAGATACTGTAACAACATTAAATTACAGTAAAACAAACGATCCGCATGGATGGCTGGGAATTAAATTCGAACTTACGCCGGGAGGAGAAGAACACCAAATTATATTTCACGTAAGGTTATTAGACAGCGATGCTACCCTGCAGCAAAATGTGCTGGGTATTCTTGGAGTAAACCTGGTTTACGCAGCATTCTATTTAAATGCCAATCCAAGGGCAATGATAGAATCCCTGGCAGATAACCTGAACCGGGGTTCGGTAGAAATAGATTTAATTAGTTTAAAAGGACCCATTTTCGAATCTTCTGACGATATTCTGGTAAATCTTTACCTTATCCAAAAAGGCTTCTCTACAGCAGCTATATTTACTCCGGATGGAAAAGTAAAACAGGCTAAGGATATGCTGTACAAAAAGCATATCATGATTCTTAGAACGCGATTTAACCAGAAATCTATTCCGGATTTTGGCTTGTTTGAGCATGCCGTTAAACAGTACCAGGATGGGATGAGTATTAATGATTCTGAGCTGATTACCCTTGCCGAGCTCACGCTGAATAATATGATGGAAAAGGCTCCAAACAATGATGAAGAGCTTTTGATTAGGGTAGCAAAGAGAGCCAGAGAAATTATGGAACATCAGCATGCGGTTATTATATCTAACTTTAACAGGCACAGCAAACTGGCTAATTACCTTTCTATTGCTAAACCATTAAGCACCGGCATCACCACCAGTATTGCCAATCTTAAACATATTTTCCTGTCAGAAAATTACGGAGAAAACTATACAAACGAGCTTTTGGCTTATATCAGCGATTTGTTCAGCAAAAAAGTAAAACTGCTAACTTATCCTTACAGAGATCTAAAAACTAAAGAAATTATTACCACTAAAAACCTTGAGGTTTCGGTTGAAGCCAAGCCACTATACGATTTCCTTATTCAAAATAAATACATTATTGATATAGAAGGCATCAAGTGGCCTGATTAAGGTTACGCTGATATTATGGGAACGTTTTTTGTAATGAGATAGGTAACTATTCTACTTACATTATGAAAAATTTAACATCAGTAATTGGAGGTTTAGCAGGAGCAGTTGCGTTGAATCTTTTACATGAAACAGCCAGAAGATTATGTTCTTCGGCACCAAGAATTGATAAGCTGGGCAAGGAGGCTTTGTCTAAATCTTTAGCTTCAGCAGGCATTAAGCCACCCTCCGGGAAAAAGCTCTACCAGGCTACTCTAGCAGCTGATGTACTGAGCAATGCTGTTTACTTTAGTTTTATAGGCGCCGGAAACCCCAGACATTTGTTTTTAAGAGGTGCAGCAGCAGGTTTATTGGCCGGTGTTGGAGCAATTACACTTCCTGAACCTCTAGGACTAAATGATCGTCCGGTAAATAAAACTATAACTTCTTCTGTACTAACAGTTGGTTACTATTTATTTGGAGGCCTGGTTACAGCAGCGGCAATCTCTTTAATGAATAAGGAGAAAGCAGAGAAGCAAAGAGAATCTATAGAAGATGCTATTCTGTAGCATCTTCTAATAAGCAAATTAATCTGTAAAAGATCCGTCTCCTCTTCTCGTTCCGCCTGATTGTGGCCTGTTACCACTCTTTTTACCACCACCAGACCATTTCTGCGGAGACCATGACAAGTGAAGCATGAAATACCTGCTTAAGGCATTAGACCTGGTATCTACAAATCCATTCTCTATTTGTTGCCGGCTCACAAAGTTATTCTGGCTTAATAAATCGAAAGCTCTCAGGCTGATGGTACCATTCTTCTTTTTAAAGAATTCTTTTGTTAAATACGAATTAATGATAAGCGGATTGCTGGTTATATTTGAGTTGATCCCGCTTACGAAGTTTTTGCTGATATCGTATCCAACAAGAAACGTTTTCCAGATATAAACTTTCCCTTCCATGCTTAAAGCCCAGATACTGTTTTGTATATCTCTTGAGGAAGCTAAAGAATAATCAGTATTGGAATAGGTATATCGTACATTGGGTACAATCTCCAGCCATTCCTGAGGGGTGATTTGTACGCCTACACGTTGTCTTGCCGACCAGGTTTCGCTCACATTCTCTACATTATCACTCATGGATATGCCGTGGTTATAACCTATATTGCCATCATAAGAAACTGCATATTTATTATCAGGAAACCTTTTTGAAATACCATAGTTACCAGTGTAATTATAGTTCCCATCAGCATTCATGAACCTTGTTTCTCTTATAACACCTAAAGAATCCCTAAAGAGGAGGGTGTTTCTAATTACCTGGTTTTGGTTATAGGTGGCACCCGCCCCAGCATAAAGCGTAAGCTTAGATTTGATGATGTAGTTGTTAAAGTTCGCTCTTAAATCATGACGGAAAGCTGCTTTTAGTTCGGGATTTCCGATAATACGGCTTTGCGGATTAGTAACATCGGGTACATCCTGAATTTGATCATAAGATGGCTCTTGTGGCCTTCCGTTATAGTTTACAGTAAACTTCTTTTGTTTAGACCATTGGTATTCGTACCTGAAAATAGGAATCAGGTTGAAGCTTGTTCTTTTAGTGGTATTGTTTCGGCTTTGCGATTCTCCCTGCAGCCAGGCCGGAACTGCTGTTAAGCCAAGGGAGTAACTATAGTTCTTTTCTCTGAACCGGTAGTTAAGGGCAAACCTGCTCTCTGTAAAAGAATAGTTGAAAATACGGCTCAGTGAATCTACACGATTAGAAAATCCATTGGGATCTATCACATTTGTTATCTGGCTATTGTCATATCCCCGGTAATTTACCTGCGCATTAAATTCCAGTCTTGCTTTTTCTGTTAAGGGGTGACTAAAGGTTAAGCTCGATCGATAATTATTGGCAAGGTTATCAATATAAATGAGTCTTTTTAATAAAGAATCACGCCTTACGTCTAAAGAGTCGAATGCAATAATGTTATTTTCTGCATCTCTGGCTTGCTCGGTATCGGTTGTGTTAGCGCTCAATTGTAAAGAGATAACAGTTCCTTTTTTATTAAAGCGGTGGCCATAATTTAAAGTAAAGCCAAATGTTGGGGTTTCTGAAGTATTGCTGCTTCGGTTAATTTGATCTTGTTTAAAAGCACCTGTTTGACTAAAATTGGAAAAGTTTCTGCTTTCGTTAGACCTGAAACTAATCTCCGGAGTAAATATCAACCAGTTGGCACTGTCTATTTCGTACTCTAATTTAGCATTGAAATTGTGATTGATGCTGTTATTTACCGAATTGCCGTTACGTATGCCAAAAACTGTCCCCATTGTAAGAAATTCTTCAGAAGTAGAGCTGTTCTCACTGTTATTATCAGTTTTACTGAAATTATAACTAGAGTTTAACTTTATTTTTTTACTCAGATCATCGTTATAATTAAATCCCAGTTGACTGGTTCGCCTGGTTCCGCCCGAACCCCCGCCACTAGAACCGCCACCACCAGATCCTGAATTTCCGCCTCTGCCGCCATCGCCTTCATTTCCGCCTGCTATCCCGGTAACGGTGTTATTAAGGTTAGATCTTATCCCGATTTGCTGGTTACCATCAAAACGATTAGCGTTTAAGCGGAGCTCGTAGCGGTCGTCGTTTCCAACGCCTGCTTCTACACGGCCACGCATGCCCACTCTCTTATTTGCTTTGGTTACAATGTTTAGTACTTTTCGCGGATCGCCATCTTTAATACCTGTTCGGGCAGCTTCATCTCCATAATCGTCTACAATCTGGATTTTATCAACGATATCTGATGGTAAATCTCTTATGGCGCTGGCAACATCCCCACCAAAATAGTCTTTACCATTAATTCTTGCCCTGGTAACTGCCTCGCCCTGTACTGTTACAGCTCCATCGCGGTCCACTTCCATTCCGTCCATTTTCTTTACGAGGTCTTCTACGGTTGCGTTTTCTTTTACTTTATAATCACTTGCCCTGTATTCCATAGTATCCGTTTTATATACGATAGTAGGCGTACCATCTACCACCACCTGGTCGAGCATATTTAACTGGACTTTTAAAACTACAGGATCCAGGTTTACCTGGGCTACATTTTCTTTTACCTGGTAGGATTTAGTATTAGAAATAAAACCAAGACTATTGGTAACAAGGGTAAATTTAGAAGACTTTACATTTTTAAAGACAAACTTACCATCTACATTGGTGCTGGTGAGGATAGTGTCTTTATCTGAAGTTAGCTTTACACTTGCACCTATAACAGTTTGTTTGGTGCTGTCTATCACAATCCCAATAATATCACGTTGCGGTAATACGTTTTGGGCTAAAAGAATTAGAGGAGAGAAGGATATGAATAAGATAAGTATTGATTTTTTCAAAGGAAACGGCTTAAATAAATAGTTATATTGCTAATATTGCTATGTAATTTGTTATAGACCTTAAATAAAAGCTTAGGTTTAACGGCTGAATAAATATTTATTGAGAATTTATGCGGATGCGCTTTCTTATTCTGGTACTTTCATTTTCATTACTGTCTTTTTCGAAACCAAAGCTTACAGTTTTTCATATTAATGGTTATGCGCAAGGCACTACTTACCATATTACCTATTATGCGAAAAAGGAAAAAATAGTAAAGACATCCATAGACAGTATATTTAATAAGCTGAATCAGTCGCTTTCTATCTATCACCCAAAATCGCTTATTTCAGAGTTTAATGCTTCTTCTACCTCAGTAAAAATAGATAAACACCTGCAGGCAGTGGTGAAAAAGTCTTTATCTATTTATAAAGAAACGAATGGCCAATTTGATATTACTGTTTACCCGCTGGTAAATGCATGGGGCTTTGGAAATGAGAAGGTGGCGCAACTGCCAGATTCTACTAAAATCAGAGAGATTTTGACTTGTATAGGATCAGACAAACTGGTACTAGACCACACAAGCCTTATAAAGAAAATACCCTGTTTAAAAATTGATGTGAACGGGATAGCGCAAGGTTATAGTGTAGATGTACTGGCAGGTTATCTAGAGCAACAAGGTATTAACAATTACCTGGTAGAGGTGGGTGGTGAATTAAGAATACGTGGGCGGAAACCTAATGGTGATATGATGAAGGTGGGGATAGAAAGTCCTTCAGAGACAGCTTTCGACGAACCAGTGATCAGGAAGAAGGTTGCTATTAAAAGAGGGGCAATTACCACTTCGGGAAGTTACCGCAAGTATGCGACTTCTAAAGACCACCAAAAGAAGTTTTCACATCTCATAGATCCATTTACCGGGTATCCGCTACAGGGAAGTTTAATTAGTGCTACCGTTATTGCTAAAGATGCAATTACTGCCGATGGGTATGATAATGCTTTAATGGCGATGACGGTGGAGGATGCTTTGGCTTTTGTGAGGAAGAAAAAGGGTGTGGAAGCGTATTTTATTTATTTGAAACCTGATGGGAGTGTTGGGGATACTGCTTCTGTGGGGTTTGGGAGGTATTTAGTGGATTAAATGATTTTGTAAGTGGCTTATGTGTTTATGGCTTTTTGGCCTAATAAATTGTTGCGAGCGCTCAAGGCTTTTCGGCCCTCATGGCCGGGCCGGGGCCTAGTCACTTTTTTCTTGATAAAAAAGTGACCAAAAAATCAAGGCTACAGAAGATTTGTTTGTAAAAACTCAATAAATCTTTATCTGCAATTATAAGTCGTGTGAATGTTATTGCTGATTTTTTGGTTCTGCAACACTCGAATAATTGCTTGCCTATCTGCTTTTT
>JAZQRF010000037.1:0-8838 GCA_045629485.1 Pelobium sp.
AAAATATGATTTTCGTAGTGTATAAGTTGATAGGTTTAGGTGAGTTCGTAATCTTTAACTTCCGGAAAGTTTATTCTTATGTATTCTTCTAATTCTGTTTTTAGAAAAATATATTTTGCCTGTGCTTCTTTACAGGTCCATCTTCTGGTATATTTATGAGACTTTTCATCCAGTTCATAAACTTGGAATCTTTCGGAGAGCTCTAAGAGCTGGTCTGAAAATTTCTTTACCATCGGATCTGATTTTAATACTTGCTTGATGGTATTCATAGGCATAACTTTAAAGCACCAATTTTACTTGTTAAGGTAAACTTAAATTGATGATTAAAAAAATCTAAGCTTCAAAGTGTTAATTATAAATTCAAATGAACTATCAATTGTTTCTATAGTTAAACCTGTTAGGTTGTCTTTAAAGATTTATATTGGTCGAAGGAAGAAAGATGTTTAAATCAAAAAGCATGAGACTGAAATCCAATCCCATGCTTATAGGAATAATTACCAGAGTTTCTCCGGATAAACTCCGGCTTCTACTAATTTATTTATGCTATTCTGTACAATGGGCTTATCCTCTTTATAGGTTACACCAAACCACTTCTCATCAGTTGGTATAACTTTAAAATTGCATTCTCCTGTTTTGATGAGATGATCAGCAATTAAAGGAATAAAGAATTCGGCTTTGGGTTTATCTGCATTATTTTTAACAAATTCAATGAAAAGCTTTTCAGTAATAGGGAAAACCGAAGGAGTAAATCCCCAAAAGTTCATGGAAACAGGAGTAGAGGCATCTAAAGGAAATTCCTTGCCATCTTCTTCGAAAACAATTCCACCATCTTTAGGGTATACTTTAGTTCTTTCGTTAATTGCGATTAAATTTCCTTCTGCATTTGCCTGGCAAACCCCTCTTGAGACCGAACCATTTTCTGAGAGCGTGTTCCCAATCTTATAACCTACCATACAGTAAGAAGTGTCTGATGATTCGTTATTTAAAAAATCAACCATTTTTTCAAAAGCTTCGTAACCGTAATAATCATCTGCATTTATCACGCAAAATGGCTCGTTAATTTGGTTTTTGGCTTCTAAAATAGCATGTCCGGTTCCCCAGGGTTTTTCTCTAAAGATCTCCTGGTCGATCCCGTATTTCTTTAAATCAAAAGTTTGGTATACGTAATCAGTTTCAACTTTACCTTTTAATTTTTCTTCGAATATGGCTTTGAAATTTTTCTCAAATTCTTCACGAATAATGAAAGTGATTTTTCCAAATCCAGCATTTATTGCGTCATATATAGAATAGTCTATGATCGTTTCTCCATTTGGACCAAATCCATCCGTTTGTTTCATGCTTCCGTAGCGGCTTGCCATACCTGCTGCCAGAATTAATAAGGTGGGTTTTTTCATTTAATTAATTTCAAAGTATTTAGATGCTTAATAAGGCTTCGATAATTTTTTTCTAAGTTATAGAATTTATTATTATTGAGAAATAAAAAATGGCACCCAATACCTGGGTGCCATTTTTATATTTGAATCGGGTTACTTTTTAATATAGTTAGCAGAATTACCGGCTGTGATATCGTTTTTGTTTTTAACGTATGTTTTAAGCCAGTTGTCCATTTCCCAAAGCATATGTAAAACAGATTCTTTTGCTGTATATTGATGGGTTTCTTTTGGTAAAATCACTAGTCTGGAAGCTGATTCCTGGCCTGCTAAAGCATTAAAAAACCTTTCACTTTGATAGGCAGGCATTTCAGGATGCTCGTCATTTTCTCCATGAATCAATAATAAGGGTGCTTTTATCTTATGAATATAATTAAAAGGAGAAATTTGTTGATAAACTTCCGGGCTTTCCCATAGTGTTCTTTCTTCAAACTGAAAACCAAAAGGATCAAATGTCCTGTTATAGGCCCCGCTTCTTGCGATCCCAGCAGCAAACAGATTGGTATGTGCTAACAGATTTGCAGCTGTGAATGCACCATATCCGTGTCCGCCAATGGCTATTCTTTTAGCATCAGCGATACCCAATTCATTTAATCTATGAATGGCAGCGGTAGCATTATCTTTCAGCTGAGCGATAAAAGTATCATTAGGCTGGTCGTTACTTTCGCCAAGAATCGGCATTGCTGCATGATCTAACACAGCGAAACCCTGGGTAGCCCAAAACACGGGTGAGTTCCAGCTCACATCTATAAATTGGTAAGGAGAAACCCTCATTTGTTCTGCAGCAGCAGTAGTTTTGTAATCTGTGGGATTAGACCATATCAAAACCGGTAACTTGCCCTGTGAACGGGAATAATTTTTCGGAAGATATAATGTACCGGAAAGCGCTAACTTATCAGAAGAACGTTTATAAAAAATTTGTTCCTTTATTACAGAAAGTCCGGGGTTAGGGTTGGCAAAATAGGTGAGCTGTTTGCCACGTTTTCCATTAATATCTAATGCGAAATAATTGGCAGGCTCCATCTCTGATTCTCTACTGATAATTAGCTTTTCTTTGTTGTCGAAGTATAAGGGTATTTCGTAGTATGGCGCTTTAGACCGGAAAATAGTGTCGGTAAGTTTTGTTTTAACATTAAACTGAAGCAGAAACGGACGGTTTCCAAGTGCTGATCCTCCTTCTGAGAAAGAAAAAATGTTTACATTGTTAGGATCGGCAACCCGTCTAAACTGGTTATAAGATAACAATAGAACATCTCGATTAAACTCGTTTTTCATGGTAACAAATTTGCCCGGATCATTATAAGCATCCTCATAATACCTGTCCCATAAATTAACACGATAGGAGGCATTAGAAGGTTTAATAAATACCCTTCTTTCTCCACGGGTTTTAAACCAGCGTTCGGTTACCATCGCTATTTGATCATCACCCCAAACAATAGAATGAAATCTTAAATAACATTGGGCTAATTTAACCACTCTCTCAGAACCGGCCTCCTGCATATAAATGATATCTTTAATGGATATTCTTTTAGAAGGATCGCCTTCATCCTGGGCTTCTACCCAAATATAAGTTTGTGGTTTGTCAGAACGCCATTGATAAGCTCTCGGACCGGTAATAACTGCATCAAATCCGGCGGGCAGATGATCAGCCAAAGGTGCCTGGGCTAGCTTACGGACAAGCTTACCATATTTATCGAAAATCTCGGTGTGGTAAGGAAAATATTCTAAGGGCACCGTATAAGAATAAGGTTTATCTATAGTAGATATCATCACCATATTGCCGTCTGGTGAAAAGTTAAAATCCCGATAAATCCCCGGACGGTTAAAATTTACTGCCAGTCCATTTAAATAAACGATTTTGAGCTGTGAAGTAAGGTAGTAGTCAAAAAGTGCTTCGTCTTTTGAATCCTTTAAAAGATCAGGATATGTTTTGGAAACGCCCGGTTTTGCAGAATTTTCCATCACTGTCGGACCCGACGGGATATCCTGTGTACTAAAGTCTTTCCTGTTATCGACAATAAATTTTGCTAAAATTGTTTCTCCATTGGATGCCCATTCATATAATTTACCATAGGCTTCATTTAATGAGAAATTAGTTAATCTCTGAGTTTCTTTAGTTGGTAAATAAGCTACCCATAACTGTACGGCATTATCCTTTTTTATGCTAAAGGCTATCCGGTTCTCATCAGGGGAAAACGTTACGTTCCCGATTAAAGCATCTTTAGGGAGACCATTGAGTTTGAATTCTTCAGATGTATTGATATTTTTTATGAAAATATCAGAGTAATAGGAGGCATTTATGTTTGTATTGTTTGCCGGATTAACTTTTAGTCCGGCTAATTTTAAGAAAGGCAACGATATTTCCTTTATCGAGGAGTAGGAGGGCTTCTGTAGAACAGCCAAAAAATTTCCCTTTCCGCTAATAATGATATCCCGTTTAACAGAATTTTCAATAATATCTGTTATTTCCTGGGGAGGCTTTTTATAAGAAAGATTTTCCTGAGCAAAAGAGGTTGGTGTGATAAGGAGAACCGGGATCATGAAGACCCCGGTGAGCTTTAATAAATTATTGAAAGTTTTAATCATATCAAATGAGAGCAATAAACAAAAACAGGAGCTTATTTAATATACCTGAAATCTTGTCCGTCTTTTATGTTTAACAGCGTCTGATAAATTAACCTGATGACATTATCAACATCGTCTTTATGAATCATTTCTACTGTAGTGTGCATATACCTTAACGGTAAAGATATCAAAGCAGATACAACGCCTTCGTTAGAATATGCGAAAGCATCAGTATCTGTACCTGTAGACCGGGAAGAGGCTTGTCTTTGGAAAGGAATATCGTTTTTCTGTGCTGTTTCTACCAGCAGCTTATTCAAATTGACATGTACAGCCGGAGCGTAAGAGATTACTGGTCCTTTTCCTGCTGATAAATCTCCTTGAGTAATCTTATTTATCATGGGAGTAGTAGTATCGTGAGTTACATCGGTAATAATGGCAACATCGGGTTTAATCCTGTGTGCGATCATTTCTGCACCGCGTAAACCAATTTCTTCCTGAACTGCATTTACGATGTAAAGACCAAAAGGGAGGTTGTTTTTGTTCTCGTGAAGTAAGCGGGCAACTTCGGCAATCATAAAACCGCCTGCTCTGTTATCTAAGGCTCTGCCAACATAATACCTGTCGTTAAGAACCATAAATTCATCTTCGTAGGTGATTACACAACCTACGTGAATTCCTAATTTTTCTACTTCTTCTTTAGAAGTGCAGCCGCAATCTAAAAATATGTTTTTTAACTGAGGCGCTTCTTCTTTCTCTCCGCCATGGCGGGTGTGAATTGCCGGCCAGCCAAAAACTGCCTTCACAATCCCATTATCGGTATGGATATTTACTCTTTTAGACGGAGCAATCTGATGATCAGACCCGCCATTTCTGATGACATATATTAAACCGTCACTGGTAATGTAATTAACAAACCAGGAAATCTCATCGGCATGAGCCTCAATTACTACTTTGTACTTGGCTTTTGGATTGATCACACCAACTGCAGTCCCGTAATTATCTACATAATGTTCATCTATATATGGTTTAATATAATCTAACCATAATTTTTGTCCTTCCCATTCAAAACCAGTAGGAGAAGGGTTGTTTATATATTTTTCAAAAAACGCTAAAGATGTTTCGTTTACTATTGCGGATTTTTCCTGATCTTTTTTCTTTGCCATTAACAGTGATTTTTATTGCAAATATAATATTGCTATGTAGGATTAACTTATAACGTGGAAATTAAGATAAAATGTTTAATTCTTTTTTCATGATAATGTAATTAATCCCCGAGCGGGAGAATTTATCTTTTGTTTCCTCAAAACCCAGCTTCTTATAAAAATTTGTTGCACTCTCCCGGGCATTACACCATAAAGAAGATTTACTTTCCTGTATAGCAAAAGCGATAATATATTTTAGTAATAAGGTACCATACCCTTTATGTTGATAATCCTGATGTGTGGCAAATTTCCTGAACTGCATAGCGCTGCCTTTGTCAAATACAGAAACTATACTGATTAATTGATTGTCTGAGAAAAGTCCGAAATGTATCCCCTCTAAATCTTCCTCCAGCTTCATTTCATGGATGGGAAGATGAGGATACAGCTCTTTTTGTCTCAATCTCCAGGTTAATTCATGTCTGATCTGTTCGATTTGTATCATATGGTTAAATGTCGGAATAAGATTAGGTTTTATGCATAAAAGACAGTTGGTCTTTAAATAGATACAAAAATTTTACGTTTAAAAGAGAAAAAAAGTTGGTCTATTTGATTTGAAAACTCAAAAAAAATATAAATTTGGAAACAGTTTAGGACGTTGAACGTTCTAAAGGAAAGCTAATTTAAATGAATAGAGATTCATGTAAACTTCTGATAGGGATCATTTTCCTGACTGTTTTTACAGTAAAAATGGGCTTGTCAATTGCGCCCCTAGTTTTTACTATAGATAAGGAAACAGTTAATGCTGTGATTATGCAGTTAGAACTGGAGAGCCAGGCAAAAGATGCGAACGATTCTGTTAAAGACATGAATAAGTTTGTTAAGAAAGGTGCCGATCTCCTACATGATTACCAATTCCATTTAAAACCATTAAGTACAGATTGCAATTTAAGGTTTTACACCAAAACGAGGCCTTATATCAATTCATTTTACCCGTCTGTACTTACTCCGCCTCCCAATTACGCCTAGTTATCCCTTTTGTTAAACGTCTGTTCGTTTAACTTTCACAATTCATCATTAGTAATTATTAAATTTTATGAAAAAGGATAACGGATCTTTATTTCCCGGAATGAATGTGGGAAAATATTTTAATCCAGAGACTTTAAAAAAAGATATCCCAGCAAGTATTGTTGTCTTTCTGGTGGCATTGCCCCTGTGTTTGGGTATTGCTCTTGCATCAGGCGCTCCATTATTTGCCGGAGTTATTACAGGTATCATTGGTGGTATTGTAGTTGCAAGTTTTAGTGGTTCGCAGTTAAGTGTAAGCGGCCCGGCTGCAGGTTTAACTGTAATTGTATTAAATGCAATCACAGATCTTGGAGCATATAATATATTCTTGGTTGCCGTTGTACTGGCAGGACTGTTACAGATCATCCTGGGCTTTCTTAAGGCAGGTACCATTGGTAATTATTTTCCTTCATCTGTTATTATTGGGATGCTGGCTGCTATTGGTATTATTTTGATCCTTAAGCAAATACCGCATGCCCTGGGTTACGATAGAAGTTACGAAGGCGAAGAAGCATTTGCACAAAGTAACGACGAGAATACCTTTACAGCAATCATATCGGCTATAGAAAACATGCATTTAGGTGCAGTTATCATTGCACTCACATCTTTAGCTCTACTCATATTTTGGCCGAAAATCAAAAAAGTAGCAGCTATTCCTGCTCCTCTTGTTGTGGTTGTACTTGGTGTATTGTTAACACAGGCATTTAACGGTACCAGTTTCGCTCTAACTCCAGAGCATATCGTTCAAATTCCCGTTATTGGTAACTTTGGAGAGCTAACCGATTTGTTGATATTCCCTGATTTTACACAGTTGCTAAACCCTAAAGTGTGGACAGTTGCTGTAACTTTGGCTATAATAGCTTCTTTAGAAACTTTACTCAGTCTGGAAGCAGTAGATAAGATTGACCCTTTAAAAAGGGTTTCTCCTACAAACAGAGAATTGGTAGCTCAGGGTATTGGTAATACTATGAGTGGTTTAGTTGGTGGATTACCTACAACCGCAGTTATCGTTCGCTCATCAGCCAATGTTAATTCTGGTGCCCAAACTAAAATGTCTGCCATCATTCATGGTATTTGGTTACTGGTAGCTTTATTGCTTATACCAGGCCTGATAAATAAAATTCCTTTAGCTTGTTTGGCTGCAATTTTGTTGTTTACAGGTTATAAGCTCGCAAACGCATCACTTTTTGCTAAAATGTGGGGCCATGGAAAAGATCAGTTTATTCCCTTTGTGGTAACCGTGTTAGCAGTAGTATTCACCGATTTATTAACCGGTGTAGCTGTAGGAATGTTGGTAGGAGTATTTTACCTGTTAAGAGCTAACATGAGAAATCCGTACTTTTACAAAGTAGAAAAGGAAGGAAAGCAAAAAACTTTACGTTTGAAGCTATCAGAAGAAGTATCGTTTTTAAACAAAGGTGCAATACAATATACACTAACACATATACCCAACGGTGCCAAAGTAATTATAGATGGGTCTAACTCTAAATATATCGATAGGGATGTGTTAGAAATTATAGAAAATTTCCATGAACACGCACATGCTAAGAATATAAGTGTAGAATTAGTAAATATTCACCCTCAATACACTTTACCTAAATTAGAGGATCTGATAATAGATCAGGAATTTTTAGGAGACAAAAATGAAGAAGTATTAACTGAAAAAGAAAATTAAAAAAATGCTAAATACAACAGAACATATAACATACGAAGCTTTAATTGAAAAAAATAAAGCCTGGGTTGGTGAAACTCTTGCGAATGACGCTACCTATTTTGAAAGATTAGCTGCAGGTCAAAAACCTCCTGTTCTTTGGATAGGTTGTGCAGACAGCAGGGTACCAGCTAACCAGATTACTGGTACGCAACCGGGAGAAATCTTTGTACACAGGAATATTGCTAATGTTATTGTACACAATGATATCAATATGCTAAGTGTATTAGATTATGCAGTAAACGTTCTTAAAGTTTCACACGTAATTGTTGCCGGCCATACAGGTTGTGGCGGTATTGCAGCAGCAATGACTGATAAGCAATTTGGTGTAATTGATATTTGGTTAAGAAATATCAAAGAGGTATACAGAGTACACAAAACAGAAATCGATGCTATCGAAAGCCATGAAGATAAAATAAAAAGAATGACCGAGCTAAACGTTATAGAAGGCGTAAGAAAGCTGTGCTCTACTTCCATCATTCAAAATGCATGGGTAAATGGTCAGAAATTAGAAGTTCATGGGTGTATCCTTGATTTAGAATCTGGCTTCATGAATGATTTAGCAATTACTTGTGACAGCAATAAAGATTTCGATAGTGTTTTTAAGATAGCTTAACCGAACAACAAGCATTAACATAGTCTGTCACAATTGGCTTTAAAGGCGAACTATGACAGACGCTTCAAAAATCTCTTCGTTAAATAACGGAGAGATTTTTTTATACCATTCTTTGTTTTTTATAAAACATAAAAACTACCGATTACAGTTAAACAAATTATTCCCCGGAATTTTCCATATCAAGCACTTTTCTGAACTGTGTTTCGTACAATTCACGGTAAATTCCGTTTTGCGACAGCAGTTCTTCATGCGTACCCTCTTCGGCGATTTTCCCGTCGGAAACAACAAGAATTTTATCCGCTTTCAAAA
>JAZQRF010000038.1:0-4688 GCA_045629485.1 Pelobium sp.
GACTTAAAGGCTGGTAAATTAGATAATTTACAAAAAAGTCTTTTTGAACCTCGCCAACCCGAATCTCTGTATGATATTGAAAATGATAAATGGGAGACACGGAATCTGGCACTTGAACCAGAATATCAGGCTATGTTGGAAAATTTTAGAAAAGATATAGAAACGCATATCCTTACAGAAAGAGATATTTTGTTGCTTCCTGAGTATAAAACCAATTTAATATCGGGTAGTACCACACTATACGAGTACCGTCAAGATCCCAACAAATACCCACTGAAAGAGATTTATGCCGCGGCTTCACTTTCTGGTTTTAGGGATCTAGAAATTGCTAAAAAGCAAATTGACCTGCTAAAAAGCACAAATGAAGATGTAAGGTACTGGGCAATTTTAGGGTTGCGTTCTCAGGAGATTGAGATTCAGAAAAAAAATAAAAGTAAGATTATTGAAGCTTTAAAGGATAGTTATGCACCAGTGGCAATAACCGCAGCTGCCATTGCATACGATGTTTTTGCAAGCAAGGATGCTGAGGCTTACCTAAAGGACGCAATAAGCAATGCAAATCAGGATTTAGCACTGATGGCCATTAATTACTTGCTATACGTTAAAAATCCAAAACCGTTTATCCCAATATTGAAAAATATAAACCAGGATAAAGAGGCAGGCTATAATGTAAAATCTGCAAGTGAAGACGTTTTAGGAAAATTTGGATTAATAAAAAATGAGTTAGTGCCTGAAGGCGAATAACAAACAAAAGCCTCGAAGAGAATTCAAACAAACAATAAGAACATAACATTAAATGAAAACATTAAAGTCAACAAATCAAGTACAACGACTTTGTAACCGAATCATATTTCTGTTGTTCTTTTTGATGGCACCGTCCATTACGAACCAGCTTGCGGCACAAACAAATAAAGGTAAACCGAACGTTATTTTTATTTATGCTGATGATTTAGGTTATGGCGATGTGGGATGTTACGGCGCAACAAAGGTGAAAACACCAAATATTGATAGGTTAGCTAAAGACGGAATTTTATTTAAGAATGGTTATGCTACCTCAGCTACTTGTACACCATCCCGTTATTCTTTATTAACTGGTCAATACGCATGGCGCAGAGAAAATACAGGCATTGCCACAGGCGATGCTTCATTAATTATTGATCCAACAAAGAAAAGCATTGCTGATGTTTTTAAATTGGCTAACTACAAAACCGCTGTTTTAGGGAAGTGGCACTTAGGTTTAGGGAATCCTCCAGGCCCAAATTGGAACCATTACATTAGTCCTGGACCTTTAGAGTTGGGATTCGACTATTCCTTCATTATTCCGGCGACTTTAGACCGGGTTCCAGCCGTATTTGTAAAAGATCATCATGTGCATAACCTTGATCTAAAAGATTCAATGTTGGTAAGCTATACCCATCCAGTTGGAAATGAGCCAACAGGAAAAAGCAACCCGGAAAAATTAAAAATGATGTATTCTTATGGCCATGATCAAACCATAGTAAATGGAATAAGCCGTATTGGTTACATGACCGGAGGAAATGCCGCCCGATGGAAAGATGAAGAATTAGCACCAATATTTATTGATGAGACCAAGAAGTTTATCTCTGATAACCAAGGGAATCCTTTTTTTATCTATTTCCCATCAAGCGATATTCATGTGCCCCGATCACCTAATAAAATGTTTGTTGGCAAAAGTGGTTTAGGTGCCAGAGGCGATGCTATTTTACAGTTAGACTGGACGGTAGGTCAAATTGTTCACATTCTTGATAGCCTAAAATTATCAGACAATACGCTCATTATTTTTAGTAGTGATAATGGGCCAGTGGTAGACGATGGGTACGAAGATAAAGCCGTAGAAATGTTGAACGGACATACACCTGCAGGGGAATTTAGAGGTGGTAAATACAGCAAGTTTGAGGCAGGAACTCGTGTTCCTTTTATAGTAAAATGGCCCGGAAAACTAAAAGCAGGAACGAAATCATCAGCTATGATTAGTCAGGTTGATTTGTTTGCCTCTATGGCACAACTCTGCCAGCAAAAGTTAGAGGCTCAGGATGCTCCAGATAGTTTTCCATTATTGACTACGCTAACGGGAAAAGATAAAGTGGGACGCGATCACATTATTGCGCATAACCAGGGGCTAGCAATAATTAAAGGCGATTGGAAATACATTGATCCATCAAACGGGAAATCATATATTAAAAATACCAATATAGAAACTGGAAACAGCCTAGAACCACAGCTATACAATATCAGACAGGATGCAGGTGAGCAAAAGAACTTAGCGTCCAAACATCCAGAAATAGTCGAATCTCTTAAAAATCTTTTACACCAAATAAAGCATAACCCAAAATCTAGACCATCCAAAAGCAATTAGTATTGTCAATTGGCTTTACACAAATAATTTTGATCTAATGAAAATAACTATTTTATCCGTCTTTATCTGCTTACTAGCAACTACGTCTTTTGCCCAACAATCAAATCAGAAAACGAAGCCAAACATTATTTTTATTTTGATGGATGACCTGGGTTACGGAGATGTTGGGGTCTTTTTTCAAAATCAAAGGAGAGAGAAAAACAACCGGTGCGAACCATGGATGACTACACCAATGTTAGATAAAATGGCAGCCGAAGGTGCAATGTTACCACAACAATATGCAGCTGCACCAGTTTGTGCGCCGTCAAGAGCTTCTATTTTGTTAGGAGTAAGCCAGGGCCATGCAAATGTACG
The DNA here is from genome assembly GCA_045629485.1 of Pelobium sp. Classification (GTDB taxonomy): domain Bacteria; phylum Bacteroidota; class Bacteroidia; order Sphingobacteriales; family Sphingobacteriaceae; genus Pseudopedobacter. The sequence goes on from JAZQRF010000038.1 coordinate 2,732, forward strand.
AGACAACCAATTTGATAAAGCCCTGGAAGATAATTATACTTTGGCAAATATGCTGAAAACGCAGGGCTATGCCACCGCTGCTATAGGAAAATGGGGTTTGCAGGGGGAAGATAAATCTAACTCCTGGCCTGCACATCCTTTAAAAAGAGGATTTGATTATTACTATGGTTATATCGGCCACGGTGATGGACATGAGCATTATCCAAAAGAAGGTTTATATAGAGGTCCTAAGAAAGTGTGGGAAAACTACACTGAAGTGAGCTCGGGATTAGATAAATGTTATACCGGAGATTTATTCACTGCAGTAGCAAAAAATTACATCATCAAACATCAAAACGGGGACGAAGCAGATAAACCTTTTTTTATGTATTTAGCTTATGATACTCCACATGCTGTTTTAGAATTGCCTACACAAGCTTACCCAGCTGGTGGAGGGTTAAACGGTGGAATGAAATGGTTAGGAAAAAAAGGTAAAATGATTAACACGGCTTCTGGTAAGCCAGATAGCTATGTTTATCCAGCTTACGCTAATGCCACTTATGATGATGACTGTAACCCAAACACACCAGAAGTTGCTTGGCCAGATACTTACAAGAGATTTGCCAGCGTAAACAACAGAATTGATGATCAAATTGGCGATTTAATTCAGTTATTAAAAGATTTAAAGATTGGAGAAAATACGCTAGTCGTTTTTACATCAGACAATGGGCCGTCTAAAGAATCTTATTTACCTAAACCATTTGTTGATTATGAAGCAGATTTTTTTAACAGCTTTGGTCCTTTCGACGGCATTAAAAGAGATGTTTTAGAAGGTGGCGAAAGAGAACCAACCATTGTTTGGTGGCCAGGTAAAATAAAACCTAATACAGTAGTTAAAACGCCAAATATCTCCTATGATTGGATGCCGACCTTTGCCGAAGCAGCAGGGTTTAAAGCACCTCTTAGATCTGATGGTGTTTCATTAATCCCTTCACTAACAGGAAAAGGCAAACAAGTGCCTAGCGAAATTTATGTGGAATATTTTAATAACGGTCGTACACCAGAATACAAAGAGTTTGAACAAAATCGTCAAGGCATTAAGCGTGGTCAGATGCAAATGCTAAGAGTTGGTGATATGGTGGGCGTTAGATACGAGGTAAAATCAGCTACAGATGATTTTAAGATTTATAATATTTTAAAAGATCCTAAACAAGTTAAGGATTTAGCAAGGTCAGAGACTTCTTTGCAAACTCTGATGAAAAATAGAGTCTTGCAAATGCGTAAGCCAGACGAAGAGGCGAAAAGACCTTATGATGATGCCTTTGTTCCTGCGGTTGAAATCAAAAAATCTAAGAAAGGTTTAGTAATGAAAACTTTCTCTGTTGATGAACATTGGATCCCACAAACAGCGCAATTAAAATCAATAGCAAAAACAAGGGTTACGGCTCCTGATGCAACAATAGGTAAAGGAAATTTAGTGGTATTTGAAGGATATATTAGTATCCCAACAGATGGAGAATATACTTTCTACCTAACTACAGCTAACAAAGCATTTCTAAGAATTCATAATGTTTCTGTTATAGACGAGGATTTTAATTACACTGCCGGAGAAGAGAAAACAGCGGTGATGAAACTAAAAGCTGGTTTGCATCCTATCAAGTTGCACCACTTTAAACCGAGTGATGCCACCGGAACTACTCAGCTTAGTTTAAAGTGGAGTACATCGGGGAAATCCAAAGAGACCATTCCTGCTGCTGCGTTTTTGAATTAGAACCACTTACTGGGCTTTTTTACTGTCAAATCTGTAGATATTTAGGAGATTACTTAGCAAAATCAATTATTCAACCATGAAAAACCGTCTAGATAAAATAGCAATTCAAATTAGTGGAAAGAGTTTAAGATTGGCAATCGCTTTCTTAGCTTTCATCCTGTGCGCTCCCACATCCCAGTCAAGTGCGCAAACCAAAAAGCCAAACGT
>JAZQRF010000039.1:0-2446 GCA_045629485.1 Pelobium sp.
GAAAAGGAAATCGCAGAAGCAAACTACCCGGAGATAAGGTTGCTGCAGGCGGAACATGTCACCAGCGACTTTCCTTTAAACGATGTTAAATTAAATAATGGCGGAAGCTGGCAGCCTTGTACTCCTGAAAGCGTCGCAGAGTTTTCTTCTGTAGCTTATTTCTTTGCCAGGGAAATCTATAAAAAGACCAATATTCCCGTTGGCTTAATTCATACTTCCTGGGGCGGTACCATAGCAGAAGCCTGGACAAGTGCCTCATCATTAAAAAAAATGCCTGATTTTATAGAGGCAGTAAATAAAATTGAGAATTATAAGAGAGACAAAAATGAATTGTCTTATAGCGAGAAACTAAAGATCTGGTTAAAAAATTCTGTAGAGGCAGATAAGGGTTACGAAAATAATACTGCAGTTTGGGCAGGAAAAGACCTGTCCCTATCAGGTTGGAGAGATATGGAATTACCAGGATTATGGGAAAATTCGGCTCTCCCTGATTTTGATGGAATAGTATGGTTCAGGAAAAACATTATTATTCCGCCTGATCTGGCGGGTAAAGATTTAAAGCTCACCTTAGGAACAATAGATGATAACGATATTACTTTCTTTAATGGCGAAAAAATAGGAGAAAAGCAGGGCTATAACCTTTCAAGGACCTATACCATTCCGGGAAATTTAGTGAAGAGCGGCGAAAATACCATTACCGTCCGGGTATTTGACAGTAGTGGCGGCGGGGGTATTTACGGAGAACAGAATATCCTGGCATTAAAGTCAGAGACGGGTGAAAAAATCTCCTTAGATGGGATTTGGAAGTATAAAACAGGCTTAAATCTCAAAGATTTTACACCTATGCCGGTTGAAATAAATGGTCCGAACAGGCCCACAGTTTTGTATAATGCCATGATTCATCCTTTTATAAAATATGTGATTAAAGGCGTGATTTGGTATCAGGGAGAAGCCAATACAGACAGGCCGGCTCAATACCGCGAGCTTTTCCCTTTATTAATTAATGATTGGCGGGAAAAATGGAACATTGGTAATTTTCCTTTTTATTTTGTGCAACTGGCCAGTTTTATGGATAAAGATAAAGAGCCCGCCTCTTCTTCTGCATGGGCCGAATTAAGGGATGCACAGCTACAAACATTGTCTTTGCCAAATACCGGAATGGCGGTAAGTATTGATATTGGTGATGCAAAAGACATCCATCCTAAGAATAAGCAGGAAGTGGGCAGAAGGCTGGCTTTAATAGCTCTTAACCGGGATTACAAAAAGAAAGTCTCATATTCCGGACCACTATTTAAATCCTATAAAATCAGGAAAGGGCAAATTATATTGAGCTTTGATCATGCAAAAGGTCTTCAAACCCGGGACTATGAGACATTAAAAGGATTTGCTATATCAGGGCCGGATAATAAATTCCAGTGGGCAAAAGCGATTATTAAGGATGGAAAAGTTATTGTTAATACCGCTGGCTTAACAAATCCAACTGCTATACGCTACAGCTGGGGGAATAATCCTGAGGGCAATTTGTACAATAATAGCGAGTTGCCTGCATCACCTTTCCAGCTAAGTCTGGTTGGCTTGAAGGATTAAGTAGTGAAGTAAATTATATTTATTTTTTATGAAGCTTTTTGTAGCCCAGCGGAGAGACCCCAATTGTTTTTCGGAACAATCTTGAAAAATAGTACTGGTCATCAAACCCTAGTTCTATACAAATATCTTTTATGCTCCTGTCTGTGAAGTATAGGTATTGACAGGATTTTTGAATTTTAAGCTGGTTAAAATAGTTGATGGGTGAGTACCCCGTCTTTTTCTTGAATATCCGGCAATAGTGGGATACGGATATGTTTTGTTGTACCGCGAAGGCGTCAACTTCAAATTTCTCATTAATATTTCGCTTCATAAAGGCGATAGAATTGCTTACCGTATCGTTATTGTAAATGGCCGGGTTTGCTTCCTTATAGTAAATAAGAGAAGTTAAAAAGTGCAGCAGGTTAAAGTTGACCACTTCCATTTCTTTTTCCTTAAAACTGTGTTCTAACACAGAATACGCTTGCTCAAACAAATCTATTCTGTTTTGTTCGTACGGAATGGGATGTACCGTAAAAGTTTGGTCTACTGCAAGCGACCGTTTAAAAATTTCTGTTGCAATGTCGCCACTAAAATGAATCCAGTAAATACTCCAGGGATTTTCATGATTGCTTTTATAGCTATGAGCAACGTTTTTGGGAATGATGAAATAGGTGTTTGGTTTTAGGTGATACTCTTTTCCTTGTACTTTAATGTCGCCTTCCCCATCTGTACAGTAGATAAGAATGTACTGGTTACTACCCGTTTTCCTTTCTATTTCATGGTTCACAGCTTTGGGATAATGCCCGATTGCGGTAAGGTGAAATGGTTTGATCAAAGCGTTATGATGCAGTGCTTTTTTGATGTTTGGAGGCAAAACGAT
>JAZQRF010000040.1:0-8113 GCA_045629485.1 Pelobium sp.
TGCCGCATTTTTAACTTTGTTAGCTCTTTCTTTGGATTTGAGTGCACAAGAAATAAAGCCATTTAAACAAGGAGACAAAATTGTTTTCGTCGGCAACAGTATTACAGAAGCCGGTTATTACGGTTCTAATATTTGGCTTTATTATATGACCAGGTTTCCAAATGAAAGAATCTCGATTATTAATGCAGGTATTGGAGGCGATGTGATTGGGCAAATGAATAATCGTTTTGAACATGATGTTATTACTAAGCAACCCAATATTCTTGTATTCACTTTCGGGATGAATGACACAGGATACTCTGAATTTACTCAGGATAATGGAGATGAAATTGCTAAGCAAAAAATAGATAAATCCTATCAAGATTTTTTGAAATTTCAAGAGAAAATAAAAGCACAATCTGGTATTAAGCCGGTCATCATGTCATCATCTCCGTATGATGAAACTATGCAAAACAAAAACAACTATTATAAAGGTAAAAGTAAAGCTATGGAGCAAATTGTAGCTTTTCAAAAGGAAGCTGCTCAGAAAAATGGTTGGGCTTATGTTGATCTATATAATCCATTGAAAGAGATTAATGAGAGAGAACAAAAAATTAAGCCTGATTTTACAATTATAGGACCAGATCGTGTTCATCCGGGTAGAGCGGGACATTTGGTAATGGCTGCAGTTTTCCTGAAAAATCAAGGATTAAATGGTAAACCAATAGCTATTGTAGATATTGATGCAAAGAAAGGAACAGTTGAAAGTGAGAATGCAAAAGTTGATATAAACTCAAAAGGAAATATGGGTGTAAGCTTCAATTATCTGGCAAATGCTTTACCTTTTCCGATTGATTCTGTTTCGGGATTATGGGAAGACCCAAAAACTCAGGCAGATGCTTTAGCTGTTTATCCTTTTATTCAGGAATTCAATCAAGAAATACTTAAAATTAAAAACCTTAAAAAAGGTAGTTACGATTTAGTTATTGATGGAAGAAAAATTAAAACTTTTACTGCAGATTCTTTAGCAAAAGGTGTTAATATGGCTGTTTTAAGTACTACTCCTCAATATCAACAAGCGCTGGGTCTTATGTATCTTAATGAGTTAAGATTGGATTTAGAAAAAAAAATAAGAGAGTACTATTGGGTGCATTATAATTATTTTAAAGGAGAAAATTTGCTTTTCCAGGACACAGAATCTTCATTTGAAAAAATATCAGAGAAAGCTAAAAAAGATTGGTTTGTAAAAAGTAAAATGGGAACTTACCAAACTGCTCGCTTTCCAGAAGTTAGAAAAATGTGGCAAGATAATATAGATCAACTAACAAATAGAATATATCAATTAAACCAGCCTAAATCACATCTTATAGAGGTTTTAGCCAGCAAGTAATATGAAGACAAACAGATTAGTATATTTAGCAATTCTAGCTACCTTCTTATCGTGTAAAACTAACAAGCAATCTGATAATGCTAAATATGTAAATCCATTTATTGGAGCGAGTACAAACGTTGGAAACGCAGGGGTTTATCATGGTTTAGGTAAAACATTTCCAGGAGCTACTACACCTTACGGTATGGTACAGGTTAGTCCAAATACAATCACCGGTGGAGACAATGGATCAGGATATAGTGATGAGCATACCAGTATAGAGGGTTTTGCTTTTACCCAGATGAGTGGAATTGGTTGGTTTGGAGATCTTGGTAATTTTTTGGTTATGCCAACTACCGGAGAAATGAAAACAAATTCCGGTACTTTAGAAAATCCAGATAGTGGCTACAGATCCAGATACGATAAAAAATCAGAAGAAGCATCTGCTGGTTATTATTCTGTGTATTTGAGTGACTTTAAAGTTAAAGCAGAAGCCACTGCAGCTCCGCATAGTGGGATGTTGAAATTTACATTTCCAGCTAATGAAAAATCAAGAATACAAATTGATTTAGCAAGAAGAGTAGGTGGTACCTCTACCGAACAATATATTAAAGTTGTAAATGAAAATACCATTACCGGATGGATGAAATGCACACCAGAAGGTGGTGGATGGGGAGATGGAGACGGAAAGGCTGATTATACTGTTTATTTTTACGCAGAATTTAATAAACCTTTAAAGAATTACGGGGTTTGGTCTGCAAACATTCCGGATGGTGCTAATCGTAAAAGAGAAGCCGTAACAAGCGATGCTTATCAGCAAATTATAGCTAAGGCAGATATTATTAATGGAATTACAGAAAAACAAGGCAGGCATTTAGGCTTTTTTAGTGAGTTCGGAACTTCAGAAAATGAAGAGGTTCTACTTAAAACCGGTATTTCTTTTGTGAGTTTAGAAGGCGCTAAGAATAATCTTCAAACCGAGATTAAAGATTGGGATTTTGAAGCCTTAAAACATAAAGCTAACCAGCTTTGGAACCAATCTTTAGCGAAGATTAATATAGAAGGTGGAACCGAGGAGGAACGTAAAGTTTTCTATACTGCATTATATCATACCCAAATAGATCCTCGTATTTTTGAAGATGTTGATGGAAATTACATCGGAGGAGATAATAAAATTCGACAATCTAAAGATTTTACAAAACGTACAATTTTTAGCGGATGGGATGTTTTTAGAAGTCAAATGCCGCTACAAACAATTATTAATCCTGAGTTAGTGGGTGATATGATAAATTCATTAGTGACTTTAGCAGATGAAAAAAACTTGGATTACCTAGAGAGATGGGAATTACTAAATGCTTATACAGGTTGCATGATTGGTAATCCTGCAGTTTCTGTAATAGCGGATGCCTACGCAAAAAATATAAGAAATTTTGATGTTGAAAAAGCCTATCAGTTATCGGTAAATAGTGTAGAGAAATTTGGTAATGGCGAAAAAGGTTATGTAACAGATGGTTTTGGGATTTCTCATACATTGGAGTACGCTTATTTTGATTGGTGTGTTGCGCAATTGGCTAAATCGTTAGGTAAGCATTCTGATGAAGAAAAATACTATAAAAGGGCCCAAGCCTATCATAATATATTCGATGCAGAGAAAGGATGGTTTAGACCGCGTGATAAGGATGGTAAGTGGGAACCATGGCCGGCCGAAGGGCGCCTGAAAGAATGGTATGGTTCAATAGAAAGTAATGCTTATCAGCAAGGTTGGTTTGTGCCTCATGATGTTGAGGGTATGGTAACATTAATGGGAGGAAAAGATAAAGTAATCGCAGACCTATCAGAATTTTTCGAAAAGGCCCCAAAGGATTTAATGTGGAACAATTACTATAATCATGCTAATGAACCTGTACACCATGTGCCATTTCTATTCAATAGAGTTGGTGCACCTTGGTTAACTCAAAAATGGACCAGAGAAATCTGCAAAAGGGCGTATAAAAATTCTGTTGAAGGTTTGGTTGGCAATGAGGATGTTGGTCAAATGTCTGCATGGTACGTATTGGCTGCAAGTGGTATTCATCCGATAGCCCCCGGAAATCCACGTTATGAAATCACAAGTCCGTTATTTAAAAAAGTGGTTTTAAACGCTAATAAGGAGAATTCATTTACTATCGAAGCAGTTAATAATTCTGATCAGAATGTTTACATCCAAAAAGCAACTTTAAATGGTGTAGCCTACGATAAGTGTTGGATAGACCATAAAGAAATTGCTAAAGGCGGCATTTTAAAATTAGAAATGGGTTCACAGCCAAGTAAAACCTGGGGCGTAAATGAACATAACTAAAATCAACAGATGATTATTCCGGTAATTTATTAGTTGACAAGTCATACCCGGGCCGGTTCCTTAGATATCAATTGTTTTTATTAAAACAAATTCAAAAGCTAGTGCAGCTATGAAATCACTAACGCTTAACCAAACTATTGCACTAATATTATCAGGTGCATTCGCTGGTTATATTGTTACACATGCTATTTTTATTCTCTCTTGGGTTTGTTATCTGCCTTTGTTTTTTCTATTAAAAGATAAAAGTGTAAAGGAGGGTTTAATCTCAGGAATTGCTTTTGGAATAGGTGTGTCGATTGTATTCTTTTTTTGGATGATTGGTGGTGCGAAAGAGTTTAGTGGGAACAACTTATTTTATGGTTTTCTAATACCTGTAATATCCACTATTTTATTTTGCCTTTACTGGGCAGGTTTAATGACTATTGTTAGCCTGGGACTTAAAAAAACTTCTGGTAGGGTTTTTCTGAAACCGTTAATTGTGGCAAGTTGTTTTGTATTGGGTGAAAGCCTGTTAATGTTATGTTTTAGCCAGTTACCTTATTATCTTTTTAACAGTGGAGATGGATTGTTAAATAACTTATATACGATACAATGGGCATCCTATTTTGGCTTGCCTGTTTTAAACTTTATAGTGGTTGTTATCAACTACCTCACATTGGAAATTATCTCGGCAAAAAAATGGAAACAGTTGTTGATCCCTTTTGGGACAATAGGATTAGTGATGGTGTCAGGGTTTTTTATCAAACAGAATGCAGAACAAAAAGTTATTTCAAAAAAACCAGTAAAAGTTGCCATTGCTGCCGAAAATGTGCCTCCACAATTAAAATGGAATGAACATAATGGAAATATATTAGTCCAAAGATTATTGACATTAAATAAACAAGCCGCATCATTAAAGCCGGATATTGTACTTTGGTCTGAATCCACAGTTCCATGGACTTACGAACCCGATGATGACTTTTTAAAAGAGATTTTAAAGGAATCTTATCCGAAGGAAACGATACATATGATTGGGTTTATGAGTGAGCATAGTCCGAGTAAGGCATATAATTCTGTTTATGGTATAACAGCAAGTGGAAAAATGATGGGCCGATACAATAAAAGAATCTTATTGCAGTTCGTGGAAACTCCACTTTTTGGCTTAAATCTACCTTTTTTAGATATGGAGGGTTATTTAATTGAAAAAGGAAAAAGCGACATACCCATTGCCACACCTTTCGGATATGCTGGAATTGCTATCTGCAATGAAATTGTCAGACCAGAATCTACCACGACAATGGTTGAAAAAGGAGCCGAATTTTTATTAAACCCTAGTAATGACGCTTGGTTTAGAGATAGCTATATTGCTGAAATACATTTCTTATACTCCAGATTAAGTGCAATTATTAACCGTAAAGATGTGGTAGTGAATAGTAATAATGGATTTTCTGGATATATAAAATATACGGGTGAGGTATTGCTAAAACGAAAAAGTGAAGAAGCCTTTGTAGAAATAGTCGATATTTTTCCCAATAGGTATAACAATTCGAAGAATTATATGCCATGGATCTTGCCTGTTTTTTCTATACTATTACTATTACATGTGTTTTTAATAGGTTTTCTTAAGAAGAAAAGTTAAGTATTGTTTTTTGTTTCGGACTAATTCCATGATTTTTTTACGATTTCAGCGAATTTTAAATCTTTAAAAATAGTTGAAATTTTATTTGCTAAATTGTTTTAGTTGTTTTAATTTAGCTTTACCAATTAATAAACTGATATGAAAATAAAACTACTACTAATAGCCCTGTTGTTGTGTTGTACCGGTAGCGCATTTGCTTCAACTTTAATTCAAGGTAACTGGCGGTGGCGCAGCGATGATGGCGACGAAACCACAGCTACTTTTAGAGCGGCTCAAAATGAGTCTATTACTTTAACCGGCAAAACTAATGTTCTTCGCTTAAGAGTAAGGGTTGAAAACCCCAGCAATGATCCTGTTCAGAACCATACTGTAGGGGCTTTAAAGTACTCAACTTCACCAAGTGGTCCTTTCGTCATTATAAGTGATAGCGATCCTTCTATTCCAGCTCCTTTCGTATATGCCCACAGTACGGTTGCTCCTGATAGTAAGGCGTCTACTACAAATAGCTCCGCTCTAACTACTGTCAATTCGGGTTTGCTCTACGTAGCGGGCCAGTATTTTGATGGGGTAAGAAACCTGGTAGATGATGGTGATAAAGCTCTTGTTAGTCCAGGTAAATACTCCGATATGGAGTTTGTTATTAAAACAACGGAATACTTAACAGCGGGCACCACATATTATTTTATTATAGATAACCTAGTTGGGTTGGACGCTAATAATAATATAGAAGACTTAACTGATTTTACAGGAAAGAATAAAATAGCTAGCTTAACAACTGCAGCAGTACTTCCGGTTGGATTCATAAGTTTTGAAGCACAGCCTGTTAATAATAGTATACAGCTAAAGTGGTCTACAGCTTCAGAAAAGAATAACAATCGTTTTGAAATTAGCAGAAGTTATGATGGTAAAACTTGGCAAGTCCTAGGTAGCCAAATAGGTAAGGGAAACTCTGATGCTGTATCATCCTATAGCTTAACAGATAACCAGCCACTAAATGGTGTTTCATACTATCAACTAGCGCAGTTTGATCACGATGAAACAAAAACAGTGCTTTCAATAAAAACTGTAAATATTAGTTTAGAGGCTGCGGTAGATGTGCAGGTATTCCCAAATCCAACCACTAAGGAGATTAATGTTTTTATTCCTAATCACTACGGCGAAAATATTAGTGTTAGTATGCATAACAATAAAGGGAAGCTTATACATAAAGAGCAATTTTTAAATAATGATCAGATAAAAAAGCTGAATTTGACTAATATCCCGCATGCAGGTCTATATATCTTAAAGATTAACGGCCAGGGTGCTAGTACAGTTAAAAAAATTGTTATTCTATAATAGAATAACAAAACTAAAACGTTTTTATAGTTAGCTATTTAATGTATCCAATTATATAACTAATATTATAAGTCAATAGAACTGGAGTTAGGCGAGCAACTATTAGAATTAATGCTGTGTCCGAGCCTGTTCACAACAGGTTTAAATTAAAATAATCGATGAAAAAAAGTAAGTTTTTTTTAATTACTGCTACGGTAGGAGCTTTTTTATATTCCTGTCAAAAGGAAAATTTTCTGGGGCAAAGCGAAACTTCAGAATTAAATGAAAAGATTGTGTTTGCTGATAGTGCTTATACTATTAATTATCTTTCGGGTCTTTACTCGCAAATTGGCTTTACCACCTGGCCTGATAGATTCGACGGTGGTGGATTGGACGCCTGTACGGATGAATCAGAGGGTGCCAATACGGGTGCTATTAACACATATGTTCAGTTTGCCAATGGTACCATTAATCCGAGTACCGCTACGGCAGAGCCTTGGGTAACTCCTTACGCACAAATTCGCGGTACAAACATTTTGTTACGAAATCTGCCTAACGCCAAATTTGGAGACAATATAAAAACCAGGGTAAGGGCAGAAACTCGATTTTTAAGAGCATATTATTACTTTATACTATTAGAGCATTACGGGGGTGTTACATTAATGGGAGATAGCGTTTATAATGCTACAGACCAAATTCCTTCAATACGTAATTCTTTTCAAGAATGTGTAGATTATATTGTAAGCGAATGTGATGCGGCTGCGGTAGATCTACCATGGGTGCACACAGGAGAAGATTACGGAAGAGTAAATAAGGCTGCTTGTTATGGATTAAAATCCCGCTTATTATTATATGCAGCTAGTCCCTTGTTTAATGGTGGACGAAATGATGTTCAAGAGCCTTTAAAGTCTATAGTTTCTTATCCAGCTTATGATAAAGAAAGATGGAAGTTAGCCGAGGAGGCGGCTTTACAGGTAATGGGTAGTAATAGGTATTCGCTGTATGAAAATAATACCCCCGAGCCTGGGTACGGTTTTTATCAGGTTTTTCAGCTCAGAAAAAATTCAGAGTATATTTTTGCAAGGATGCGTAATTCTAATGTTGATTTGGAAGCACTTTGGAACCCACCAACACACGGTGTAAGTAACCCTGCGGCTTATCCATACCTAGAAACAGTAAACGCATTTGGTATGAAAAATGGGCTGCCAATTGATAATGCTAATTCAGGATATGATGCGCAACAGCCTTATAAAGATAGAGATCCTCGCTTAGCTAATTCCTTTACAAGAGATCAGTCTCTGGTTTACCACAGGGATGATCTGGCAAGACGGCCAGTTAATATTTTTATAGACAAAACCAATCCAAATAACATCACTAGTGGACAAAATGCTATTTATAAGGGTACACCTACAGGATATTATACTTTTAAAATGTTAAACAGAGATGTAGTTGCCGATTGGTTTAATACCTATACACCTAGGTGTCTTCCTATTAT
>JAZQRF010000041.1:0-7818 GCA_045629485.1 Pelobium sp.
TCAGAACTGATATGTGACAATAAAGAAGATAGTTGATGATATGACTCAATTGCCATTCGCTGTTCAAGCTTAGATGGTCTTTTCAATTCTTCTTGAGTTATCATAATATATAGTTTTAAAAAGTATACAAATATACAAAGCGCACATACAATAAACGAAATAAACGAAACAAAGTTTTAAAGAAAAAAACCAAATTGAAATAACAGGGAAAGGTTGCTCGGAGACATGTAAATTTCTGGATATTTATGATCAAGCAAAAAGCTGGGGGGAATTAAGGTCTATGCTTGCCGCAGATTCACAGATTGACAAGCCTAAATCTGTGAATTAATATAGTTTTAGTTGGTTACACAGAAGAGGTAACAGAATTCGAACCCAAATTAGTCCAGATTTTGTGTCCGATGTAGATTTTAATCAGGCTCAGCGCTGAAAATCTGTGATGATACAAAAAGAGCCTCCATAAACAACATTCAGTAATCATATACTAGTGTAGATTTCGCTGTAAAAATCACCTTTTGTATTTTTTGCTGCCAAGGCTCCTCCCCAAAGAGAACCTGGGTTAACGTAGTTGGGATAAATCGCTAACATTTCATTATACAGTTCAACTGGCGTTGAGGTTTCAGCATCTAGGCGGTCAAAATCCTCGAGGTATTTTCTGGTTTGTTGTAAAATAGCGGGATGATCAAGAAGTGATGGCTGTTTATGACCGGCTACAACGCATTTAGCATGCAGATCTATCAGCATATTTAGAGAATTTCTCCACGTCTGACGCGTTTCTAAATTAGTTTCCCCCACATATGCATGAATTCCATTATTAACAACATCCCCACCCACTATAAGTCCGATAGAAGGTACATATAGGGCCGTTGAAACATGTGAGTCGGTAAAACCTGTGTCCAGTGCCAACATCCTTTGGCCTTCCAGCTCAAATTCATTATTATCCAAAGCATTCGGAACAACCAGTTTAGCTGCAATCTGTTCTGGATAACGGGGTTCCCAGAAGTCCCTAATCAATTGTGGCTGGATATGCTCAGCGCAACCTTTTGCAACGGCAGGCGTAGCTATTGCTACTGCTTTTGGAAAACGGTCAAGCAACAATTGAAGACCAAAAAAATGATCGCCATGAGGATGTGTAATGTATATATACTTAAGATCCTTTCCGGATGAAACGATAGAATCAATTAGAGTCTTGTTATGTTCAATAGTTAAAAATGTATCCACAAGCACACTCTCCTCTTTTCCGTAAATAAGCGTAGCGCTGTTTGATACCCATTTTAATTCATCCAAACCGGGAGGTGTATTGGGGTCACGGTTTAGGCCAGGTCTGATCGAGGTGAATACACTGTAATGCAGCGTATCGACTATTGTGTTACTATTTTGTTTCATTGTTTTATTTGTTTAAAAATGGAATAGCTTCTTCTAAAAACAAATCGTGATATTGAAAAATAGCCCCGTGATTTGCATCTGGATATAAGCTGAGTTTAGCGTTAGGCAGATATTGCACCAAATGATATGAATTGATGGTTGGGACAACAATATCATTCGTTCCGTTGACAACTAAAACAGGAATATCAATTGTTCCGAGTTTTTCTTTGAATTCATTATCAGGCTGACCCCAGCTCAGAATAGCCTGTAATTGAGCCATAATGGTTTCCTGCGTAGCATCCGGATCACGGTCTATCTGACGTTCTCTCATTCTTTCCAGAATTTGTTTCCCCACTGTTCTACTTCGTTCAGATGGTGAATAGAATAAATATAGTTTACTCTCATCCGGTTCCATAGTGCTTACCACATTTAGGGGATTTAGAATATCTGTGATACCCTCACCACCTTTTGGTCCAGTTCCGGCTAAAATCATTTTGTTGACAATTTCAGGACGATTTAGAGCAATTTGTTGCGTAATAAAACCACCCATTGAAAAACCGAAGAGGTTAACTTTCTTATAACCAAGCGCATCGATAAAAGATTCTGCATCTTTAGCCATCTCTGAAATGTTATCGGGAGCTGTACCTTCAGAACCTCCAACACCTTTATTATCAAATATGATGACCTTAAAATGTTCCGCAAGGCCGTTAATTAAATCTGGATCCCAGTTTTCCATATTTCCAGTAAAGTGCTGAAACATGATGAGCGGAATCCCTTCATTGATACCCAGGACACGATAAGCGTACTGAGTATTGTTGACACTAATGAATTGTGTAACTGCGGTTTGTTGATAGTTTCTTTGCATTTTTTTTAAGATTGGTTAGTAACTTATTAAAATTTGTAGGGATGAACTGAGAATACGATCGGATTATTATGGCTAATACTGACGAACGGGCATGTATAAGCACTGATGATAGGTGAGCACCAAATTACCCATGTGCAGCAACGGAAATTTCGTTCCAGTCTTGCCAAAGCTCCAATTTTTGTTTATACCGTTCTTCGACAAATGGAAGCGCTACTTTTCCTAAAAATAACCGCAATGGCGGATTTTCTGTTTCTGCCAGTTTGATAAGCGCACCAGCAGTAGCTGCTACCTGACCAAAATCTGATTTGGATTCAGCCAAAAGGCTTCTTAATCCATTATATGCCGAATTCTCTTGTGTTTTAATTCCCGTGTGCCAGATATTGCTGGCATAGCCATTGGGTTCTACCAAAGTTATCCGGATTCCAAATTCTTTCACTTCAGCAGCAAGGGCTTCTGTAAATCCTTCCACTGCAAATTTAGATGCACTATAAAGTCCCAGGGTCGGTAACGTTGCTAAACCTAAGATTGAAGATACCTGAATGATATGGCCACTTTTTTGTGCTCTCATCATTGGGAGCACAGCCTGCGTAAGCCAAAGCGTACCAAAGAAATTTGTTTCCATTTAAGCTCTTGCTTCCTTTTCGCTTGCTTCTTCCACAGCACCAGTCAACGCATATCCCGCATTGTTGATCAGTATATCTATAGAACCAAAATACTGATAAACATCTTGTACTACCGACAAAGACTCCTCGCGTTTATCTACATCCAGTTTTAGCGTTAATATGCGATCTTTATATTTATCTTTTAGGTCAGCTATGCTAGATAAATCTCGTGCTGTTGCGGCCACGTTATATCCTTTCTCTAAAAATGCTTCTACCCAGATACGACCAAATCCTTTTGACGCACCTGTAATTAATACTGTTTTTAACATTGTTTTATTTTTTTATTATGTGTTTGTGACCCATTTGGCCAGTAAATTAAAGTTGATTTGTATTTCTTGATTTTGAAATAAGTCAGATCTACAAAATGACCAATCGGTCATTTGTAGGCAAAAAAAATTTATATCGCTTGCTCCTCAACCATCTTTTTTAAAGTTCTTGATACAATGTTAGCATTAGAGACATCTTTTGTAATCTTACTGATCAAAACTCCACCTTCGAGCATTGCAAATGCCAATTTAGCGAATTCCTCATAATCCCATTCAGGTTTAAATTCTCCTGCTTCTATACCCCTTAAGATTATTTCGGAAATTTGATGATGCGCATTTTTGATCTCTAAGGTTATTTTCTTAGCAGTTACGGGGTCAGTATCATCAGCTTCAACACCAAAATTCATTAATGGGCAACCTCCAATAACGAGAGGATTGGAAATGTCTGTCAATAAATCTATGTAGGCAAATAGTCTATCCTTTGCTGAATGGTACTGTTTAATTTTAGAAAAAATTTTACCTCCGTAAGTTTTCATGTTGTATGAAAAAACTTCTGCGACTAGTTCTTCTTTATTCTTAAAATGGACATAGAGGGTTCCCTTAGAAAGTTTGGTAACCTCCATAATATCACTCATTGATGTTGCTTCCATGCCTTTTATATTGAAAATCGGCGCTGCCTTCTCAATTATAAATTCTCTTGTTAACTCTCCTTTAGACATTCATTCAATGATTACAACGCAAATATAATGACCGAACGGTCATAAAACAAATTTCTTCACTATTTTTTAAGAAAAATTCTAAATTATCCCAAAGAGCAAGCTAATTCAAATATAAAGAGATCAAAACTTACCTTTGAATGACTAATTGGCGAATTCTACTAATTTTATTTTATTCTCTATTTATTACAACTGCAGAAGTGATTAGTTATGATAATCAAATGAAAACGTCTACTCTACTTTATATTCTTTGCCATAATCAAATTGCTTTACTGCTTTAACCTAATTTCCCGGACATATGTAGATAGGTTTCGTAACTATTATGTTGATTTATTTAATGTCTAAAAGCCTTTATCTTAAACAGATAGAATTCTCAGTCAAATTACAAAAGCCACAAGAGTGGTAAGATGGTGTCTATACTAGAGAACTTTCAATACTTGTCATCTAATTCATCAGCCAATTAATTATACGTTTTAATCGGATACAAAGTGGTTCGAGAAAATGTCAGTGAGGTTCACAAAAGGCGCTCAAAAGGCGCCTTTTGTCTTAAATGCCTGTTCTAAGGCAGTTTTAAGAAGAATAATTTTCATTCCATTCCTGATCACCTTTTGCACAGATTGGTTTATACCATAAACAAAACTGTAGACAAACCTAACGCGATCCTTATTATTTATCGGCTTTTAAATCGATGCTATTAAAGTTAATCAGGTAATATAGGGAACAACCGCCCAATAAAACTAAAGCGAATAACAAATAATAGTGCGCTAGAATAGACCAGGTGGAAATAAAGAAGAATAACAGCAACCACCTGAGATAACTATCCTGGTTTAATTTTACAATGTATAACAATGTTAACAGGTAAAACAATCCGGACACACCAAATATAAATCCATTAATAACTGAATATAAGTCATAACCTGAAGAAACAATTAAAAATATCCATTCGGGCAATAGAAAGATTGAAAAAATCAACAACCAGTTTACTAATCTTTTATAAGTTGGAACTGGAAGACTTTTACTGAAGGTCAGATAGGCTGTTTCGAATTTCAACAATGTAGAAACCAGTGTCGCATGGCATAGAACAGATGCTAGTAATGCAATTAATAACACTCTTGTATCGTTGGTTACATCTGCAAACATTAACAGCATACTTTTAAAGAATACCAACGACAAAACTTTGCAAATCAATAACATTAACCATTGTTCATTCAACAAATAATATAAGGGCCAGCTAAAAAAAGGCCTTTTCATTTCTATATAAGAGCTGATTTGTTCTTTTTCTGCTTTTAAAAATCCACACGTGACAGATTGATAAGAAAGGAATGATAAGCTAAAAATTAAAGTAAAAAAAACAATCAAAATGCAAACGAGGCTGGTAAAGAATTGGTAATAAACACTTAAGCCTATCAGTGCAAAAACGTAAATGATGACAGGTAAAAGAATAACGCCATATAAAGCCATCCATAGTCTCAACTGTGGGTTCTTACCCAGAGTACCAATTTCCTTAATAAAATTATATTGGCCTAAAGCAATTTTTTGCCTGATAAAAAAAGGACTTTGATACAATATAGCGCCCAGGAAACAAACATTATGGCCATCCCGATTGGAGATGAAATACCATTTAACAGTAAAGCTTTGTGAAAACCCACTAATTGTGAGGGTTCAATAACTCCAAACAAAACATAAAAACCCATAAGGAAGAGGCCTGCATGTTGCTGATAGAATTCTTTTGCTAAACTGTTCACTAATAACTTCAGCATTTAAAACCGAATAATTTGTTTGTTTACGATTTGGAATACGCCGTTTAACTTTAGTTCGCTGCTAACTTCCTCATGACAGAGCACACGCTGATCTTTGTCATAAGCGGGATAAAGCTTCTCCATTTCGCAGATTACACCTTAAAAATTACTCCGAACAATGTCTTCCTCTTAAAAGGGAGTTTATGTGATGGCCGAATATATCGAAGCAGGACTGCAATTTAAGGCAATGATGATATTTTTATCAGATGACGTATTGAAATCGTTTGTTCCAAGGCACAACTTAGGAATGGATAATGAAAATAAAAAACCCTGTGTGGTATTTCCGGCAAACCAGTTAGTTCAAGATTTCAAAGTTCAATTTAGGCAGTATTTCAATCATCGATTATTTGACTATCGGCAACTGATTCCAATAAACAACACGAAATTTTGACTCTCCTCTTTTCTTCTGGTTTTAAAAATGAAATGTTCTCGTTCATCTATTCTGCAGTTAGCAGAGATTTTAAGGACATGACGGCTACAACAGCAGAAAATATTCTACAGCCCATTACCATTAATGATCTCGCTGGATTGTGCAATAGAAGTTTGGCTGCTTTTAAAAGAGACTTTAAAAAACAATACCGTTCGTCTCCCAGGCTATACATTAATCAACAACGGCTACAACACGCCCGAATGTTATTACAAAATACAGAGATGTTGGTTTCGGAAATAGCCACTGCCTGTGCTTTTGAAAGCCCCTCCTATTTCATCCGAATTTTCAAGCTTGAATTTGGCATTACCCCGCAGGCATTTAGAGCCACGCCAATAATTTAGGAGACCACTCATAAGATTTGATAAGATCTAGGCACTAGTTATACCCAAAGGTGTTTATTGGGAAAATCAGTAATAAACGATGTGAATTAACAGAAATATCAAGCTACTAAAAAAGCCTGATCATGACATATGATACAGGCTCTTCCAATCTTATAAAATACTATGGTATTTCTTTGCTCTAATATTCTCATTTTCAGTATACAGAAAAGCCAATTGATTATCTGTTCCTGTTTTAGGAGGTACTCCCTTTAAGCGGTGCGAAATCAATCTTATTCTTTCCCATAGTTTTAGTTTCGTAATAAAATAAGGTTTTGCCTAGTTAGTTAAAACACCATCTTTAACTAACTCATCAGCCAGAATCTTTGGATAAGTTTTAACAAAACTATCGATTGAACCTGGACTAACTGTTTGAGATTGTGCAGACCACAACAGCTTACCCGACGCCGTGTCGTATAAATTCGATTCTAAAAAATATGTTTTGTCAGTCACGTAATAGCCAGGGTCATAAAACCTGGGATACCAATAATCATAATAACTATAAAAGCCACCATACCAACCATAGTAAGGATATGGCGCATAACCTCCAGACCCCGGAACATAGCGGGTTTCACTTTCTTTTTTAATTAAAGAAACAGTTAGAATAGCCTCCGCCCCAGTGCCTTTAATGAGGTTTGACAGCTCCTTCTCTGTTGGTTTGGTCTTATAAAAGTCAGGACTGAAATAGTTCGAACTTTCCACCGCCTTAATGCCCCTCAGGGCTGCCTGCTCCGCCAGCGCATTTTCCAGTTTGGTTCGCACTTCGATGTTACTGGTAAGACATGCCAGAAATACTGTCTTTCCAGCTACCACTGTTCCCTTTGCGGCAGGATCAACCCAGGAACCTGTGATTTTGGTTGATGTACTGCAACTTAATAGCATTGCACCTAATACAAATGCTAGTAAAATTCTTTTTTGTTTCATAACAGAATTTTTAAGTTTACTTTAATAATCGAAACTCCGTGAAGGTCATCTGCACCGACCCATTTATCTAAAGTTAAACACTCTGATTATTAAGAAGTTTGAAACGTTTCAAAAAAAAGCATTAATATTTATTCTTTTGTAATACTTTCACTTAAAGGCGTTAAGTTTTATAATATTTTGCATTACAGTTTAATTTTTTTAAAAAGTTATAAGACGAAACAATAAAGCTTCATGATGCTATCTTAAATCGCATCCGGCAATAAATTTCCTGTCTTTATAAAATTATAAAAGCAGACTTAATGGTATGCCCAAACAGCCACTTCGGTACGTGGCTATCGGCATATTATATTAAAGTAAGCGAGTAGGAGAAGGGACTAAACCCGCATAAAGATAGCCACCGCCTGTACTTTAAAAAGC
>JAZQRF010000042.1:0-3206 GCA_045629485.1 Pelobium sp.
ACATTTGCCGACCCGGCAGCGAATCCGGAGATTAACCTGGGGACCAAAAACATGGACCGGGAGCTATGGCAGCCCGTGATAGAGGCACTTACGAATCACCTGCGTTGTTTTAATTACGATGGACGCAACCTGGATGTGAGGGAGAACATCAAATTTAAAGGGGGCTATTTTGGAGAATGGCTCTATGAAAGATATCGCGAAAAAGTGTGTCCTATAAGTATTGAGTTTAAGAAATTCTTTATGGATGAACTGAGCGGAGAGCCCTATGAAAGGGAGGTGCAATTAATTGCAGAGCTGATGGAATCTTCCGGGCAGCCGGTACTGGAGGCATTAAAAAAAGTTAAGTTATGAATACGATGATGCAGGTAGACCCCAAACTGGTAGCTGCCATATGCTCATCTTTCGAACACGGGAAGAGCGTAAGGAGGAACCTCCCCATGAACAGCAAAGTGGTGATCGACCAGAAGCTACCCTACATATGCGTGTACCGCTTTTCCGGCAGCCCCGATTATTATTTGGCTTCGCTGCTAAAAACCCAGGGGGCCTATCTCCTTGCCAATACCGACCTGGATATCAGCCTGCTGCTACAACAATTGCTGGAAACGGCTATTAAAGATTTTAAGTCTTATATGATTGTTGAGGTGTGGACAAATGAAGCCCAGGAGAGAAAAAGCATAGAGCTATGGAACCCTGGCGGAAAAATAACGGCAACGGTAAAAGAACTGGAGAAAGGGTTTCGTACGCTTTTACCCGGAACAGAAGTGATCTTAATGGACTCTAAGCAACGGCACCCCGATAGCCTCGAGCCGCTTTTGCCCCTGCATGAGGTAAAAAAAACGGGTACCCTTTTACTGGGTATTGCCATGCCCCCGGTATTTAGCGACCGCGAAACGTTACAGGAATTCCCTTTGTTCTTTAGAAGGGTGAGGAGGAAGTTTGCCAAAGTGATTAAGCTTGCTGCCTATGAGTTTGTAAGGGTACAGTCTGACAATAAATTTGAGCATTACCTGATGCTGGGCAAAACCCGCCTTGATAATATCGTACGCATTGCCGACAGGAGCATTTCTGCTGTGAGCGAAAAAATGGATTTTATTTTGCGGGTGACGCCGGTGAACAGTACCGAGCAATGGATCAGGTTCCAGGAGAACAAGTACAGGAAGATCCCGGATTTTAGCTACCGGCTGATCTCCCTTGACCCGGAGATCGAAAAAAGAAAACTCTACAATGTACGGCTGGAAAACATAGAGCACCCCACGCTGGCCTTCTTGCTGCGTGAAAAGAGAATGGAGCTGGAAAAACAGCTGATCATGCTGGAAGAAAGAGGGACCAACAAGTTTATGCATACCAGCCAAAGTATTTTTGGCAAGGTGCAGGACGACCTTAAAAGTGCTGCCGCTGCACTCTTAAATGACGATCATCCGAATGAAGAGCACACAAGCGAAACCCTTGGGGCGGTAGCTTTTGCCAGGGCAGCGGAGGCAGAATTGGACAAGTACCGACCCTACTTTCCTGGTTTAAACCTAACGGTTAAAATAAAAGACAATGTAAACGGGCTGATTGTCTCTGGTCCCGAACTGTCTATAGGAAAAGACCTTTTCATCGCCAAAGACAGGATGGATGCGCTGTTGCAACACGAAGTGGGCACCCATATGCTCACCTATTGCAACGGGCATGCCCAGCCGCTGCACCTCATGTATGCAGGTTTTGCCGACTATGAAGAAACCCAGGAAGGAATTGCCGTACTATCTGAATACCTGGTGGGTGGCCTGGATATTAACCGGCTGAAACTGCTGGCAGCCCGGGTAATGGCGGTAGACTGTATGATGAGCGGTGCTGATTTTATTGAAACTTTCGACATGATTTCCAGGAAATATGGCTTTAAAGAGTATACTGCCTACAACATCAGCATGAGGGTACACCGCGGTGGCGGCTACACCAAAGATGCCATCTATTTGAAAGGCCTGATGGAGATTCTGCAGTTCCTGCAACAGGGAGGAGACTTTGCCCAATTATATGGCGGGAAATTTGCTTTGAAGCATTTGCCACTGGTGGAAGAGCTGACACACCTTGGAATATTACAAAAGCCAAGGCTGCCGGCATTTTTAGAAACAGCACAGGCCAAAGGGAAATTAAACGCTTTAAAAAGAGGATTAACTTTAAAAGACCTGGTTATCCATACACCTCCAACATATGAAAATAGCATTCATCATTAATGATTTTAAAGCAGAAAAGCCCAATTTCACCACTATCTTTTTGGCCTTTACTGCCTACAAAAGAGGGCATCAAATATTTGTACTGAGCGTTGGAGACCTTGGCTATTCGGCAGACGGGCATATGGTTGCCAAAGCCAAAACGGTGAGCGACCAGAATTACAAGTCTAACGAGACCTTCTTCAGGGACCTGATCAATTCTGAGAGTGTAAAAATAAGTTCCCAGGACCTGGATGTTCTTTACCTGCGGAACGATCCTTCAGAAGATATCAACAGCCGGAACTGGGCGCAAAATGCACCCTATATTTTTGGGCAGATCGCCATGAGAGACGGTGTAATTGTACTGAACCACCCGGCCAGCTTATCAGGCGCCATTAATAAAATGTATTTCCAGCATTTTCCTGAAATTCTTCGGCCAAAAACGATCATCACCCGGGACCCCCAGGAGATCAACGAGTTCTTTAAAGAACAAAAGCAAAGGATCATCTTAAAACCACTGCAGGGATCGGGAGGGAAAAATGTCTTTATCCTGGATAAGAATTCTAAAAGCAATATGAACCAGATTATAGAAGCCATCTCTAATGATGGTTTTATTATCGCACAGGAATATTTACCTGAAGCAAAAAATGGAGATACCCGTTTATTTATCATGAATGGTTTGCCCTTGACTGTAAATGGTGCTTATGCCGCTATGAAAAGGGTAAACAAAGAAGGCGACATCCGCAGCAATATTCATGCGGGCGGCAAGCCCCAGAAAGCGGATGTTAACCAGGAAATGCTGGACCTGGTGCAGATCTTAAAGCCCAAACTGGTGCAGGATGGCATGTTCCTGGTGGGTGTAGATATTGTGGGCAACAAATTGATGGAGATCAATGTATTTAGCCCCGGCGGCTTAAACGTGATTTCTGAAATGTACCAGCAGGATTTTGGCGTGGAAGTGATTAAATCTATTGAGAAAAAGGTGCTTTACAAGAAAACCTATGGCCAGTATGTAGA
>JAZQRF010000043.1:0-4905 GCA_045629485.1 Pelobium sp.
AGACCGCTTGGCCTCCGACTTAAAAACCAGTGTTGGTAAAGCCTGTTGAATTTCCCCAAAAAACGCCATTTGTTACAGGACTAACAGTTTGTCCTGATGCTAAAGTAATATTATTTGTTGCCGTATTTTTAGAGAAGGACACGTTCAGGTATACAGCTCTACTGCTCCCTGCATTATGCACCGCCGCAGTAAAATCAGCTGTATTTCCTGCAAAAACGGTATTGGTGAAATTTATTGCCCAAACTGAGGTATTATAAACTGCACCTCCATACTCTGCATGGTTATTTTCAAATACATTGTTCACCATCTCTACGTTTGCACTATTCCCGGTAGTTACAATAGCCCCTCCTCTATTGGCGCTATTATTTATAAATACCAAACCTGTGTAGGTTAGCTTATTCACAATTGTTGTAACATACACAGCACCACCATCTGTAGCTGCGGTATTGTCTTCGAAAGTTACGTTAGTCAAAAATGAACTGGAACCTTCAGAATAAAATGCTCCGCCAGAACCTGAAGTGTGGTTATCAATAAAGATGATATTTTTAAGATCAGGTGAGGCATATTTGTTATACATTCCCGCACCACCTTTAGTGTTATTTCCCCCTGTAATGGTAAAGCCCTCTAATATTGCCCATCCAGTAGTATTCCCTGCATCATTTAGATAGTCATTATCAATTACACCTGCACCGCTTCCTTTTAAAATAGTAGGATTCGCCTTCCAATCCCGATGCGAGAAGTCTGTATTGTTATTGCTAAAGCCACCATACACTTTACTTGTTCGTCCCATTTTGAAGGATTGGTTAGCAGGCGGAGTATAGGTCCCCTTAGCTACCCACACATTACTGCCTGTACTCAACGCCGCTTGCAGAAGTGCATCTTCCAGTTTATTAAATGCTGTTGCCCAACTTAAGCCATCATGAATGCCACTTACATTTGCACTATCTACATAAAAAATTTTTTCCTCTACTACTGCTTCATATGCTCCCAAATCATTGGCAAACCCTTTTGGACGGCTTAGCCCTAAAATGTCTTTCTTAGCACTATCTATTAAAACAGCACTATAGTCTGGCGTAGTTATAGCTCTACCTTTATCAATCGGTGTGACTTTTGCATCTAAAGAAATTTGTAAACCATCATCGGTTGTTAACCAATTGCCGTCATCTCCAATCGGATTGTCGGCATTTAAAAATGGAAGATTCCCAGCATTAATATTTGCCGAACCAGAAGGATAATCCGTATCAAAAAACGAATTTTTAATATCTGTTGTAGTAGTAGCCGCATTGCTCCAGGCACTATTCGCCATAAAGATAGAGTTGGCAATTTTCACAACAGAGTTGCCGGCAAATGCA
Source organism: Pelobium sp. (assembly GCA_045629485.1). Classification (GTDB taxonomy): domain Bacteria; phylum Bacteroidota; class Bacteroidia; order Sphingobacteriales; family Sphingobacteriaceae; genus Pseudopedobacter. Next base: position 1,353 of record JAZQRF010000043.1, read on the forward strand.
AAACCAGAGTACCAACTTGATGGAGTGTAAACATTTTTATACCCCGTAGTATGTACAATCTCATAGGTAGCATTATCACCATAAATCATCGATCCATAATAGGCACTATTACCGGTAAAAATGGTATTATTGATTTTTACATTTCCGCCACTACTGGCTATAGCACCACCCAAAAGATAATTCACAATTCCGGTACATTCGTTTTCATCAAAAACGACATTATTTAAAATAAGATTCCCTGAATTATAAATAGCACCACCCATCGCCCAATTGTTAGCAGCGTAAGCCTCAGCCTTATTGGATAGAAAAACCACATTATTTAGCCTTATAGTACAATTAGCTTGGTTATAAATTGCACCACCAAAAGCCCAGTTACTCGAAGTGACTTTATTGCCAATAAATCTAATATTTGTTAAAATTGGATTGGAATTTTGCGTATTACGCAACGCCCCTCCATAAGCATTACTTAAACTTTCTAAATTATTAATGAAATCAATATTGGTTAACGTGGGAGATGATCGGGTATTAATCATTGCTGTCGTCGTAGCATCCCTAATGATAAATCCATCTAAAACAGCTAAAGAATTTACATCTGTATTTTGAAAAATAGGATTTGAAGCAAAAGGTTTTAGAATTGTTGGATTATTCTTCCAGTTTCGCTCTGAAAGCAGAGTAGCACCCGGCAAAAATCCGCCGTAAATCTTTACCCCACTTATCATCCTAAACGAATAGGGAGGGCTGTCATGATTATTTCTCTGGTAGGTTCCTTTTGCTACCCAAATCTCGTCACCAGCTTGTGCATTATAAATTGCATGCTCTAATTTATCATAAGCGGTAACCCAGCTTAGACCGTTTTTGGTACCTGTAGTATGAGCACCGTCTACGTATAATACCGCACTAAAAACAGGCAGCCCTGTAAAGCATAATACTAAGACAAGCAGGAATCTATTTTTAAGAATCTGTAGGAGTAAGTTTTTTTTCATCCGGAAATACTAAATATTAATAAGCCCTGCCAGTCTCACCAATAGGTAGACCGCAGCATTTACTTCCACAAAGGATGATATTTAAATTGTATTGCTTAAAAAGCAATGTGGACAGAACGTAGACACCTAAATTAACTAATTGACAAACAGTATTTTAATATAAAAATAAGAGCTAAAGAACCCGGATGGTAGCTCCTTACTCTTTCGTTCTTCACCGGTGTTAATTTTGGAAGGTCTCTCTTTGTATGTTATCCAGTACCCGGTAGCTTAAGCCATTTTCTTTAGTAACCTGGTCTTAGCTCTTCTTACACTAGCCTGGTCTATATCCAGTAAAGCCGCAATTTCTTTATGGCTTAGTTTCATTTCAAAATAGGTGTATAAGCGAATTTCTTTTGCAGTTAAAGATGGGTGCTGCTGCTTTAAGTTCTCAAAAAAGTGAGGATGTACCTGCTCAAAATGCAACTTAAATTTATTCCAGTCGCTATCCAGCTGAATGTTGCTTTGCAGTAGCTGGTTGAGCTCCTCTACATTCTTTTTGGTATGGTAACGGTCCATCCAGTTTAATTTTTGAAGCTGTTGTCTCAGCAATGTGAGCAGCTCGTTCTTTTGAACCATATTTAATGCAGAGGAAGCTAATTCCCGCTGATTTAGCTCAAGATTTTGCTGCAACAGGTCGTTTCTCTCTTTTTCCCGGGATACCTCCATCGAACGCTGTTCCAGTTCCAGCTCATTAAGCTTGTTTACATAAGTAATTTCTTTCACATTAAACTCTAGCTGTCGGCGTTCTATCTCTTTTACTTTTAATGCTTCTTGCATAGCCTGGGTTCGATTAACAAGTGCAACAGAGAAACCTAAAGCCTGCGATACAACTGCAAACACCGGTAACAGGTAGTTGACCGTACTATCTGATGATATGAGTAAATGATATATAGGGATGCAGAAAACAAGAAGTAAAGGCAGCAGATTAGCCAGTAAATAAGGTTCTGCTAAAGGCATTTTTTTTAAATAAGCTTTTATGGAGGTGAAAATAATCGCTAAAATTAAAATAGCACAAAAGATGTTATCGAATTTCCAGGTGTATAAAGCAATATAAAAACCAGAAACATTGACGATGGTGGTAATTATAGTAAAGGTAATGTAGGCCAGAAGACTATATTTCAGAATCCTATCCTCTACAGGTAAATACTTTTTGGTCTTTAAATAAGAGCGGGTAAGCTTTATCAAACCAAAAAAGATAATCAAAATGGAAATATGGTTTAACAACTTGTTTATTTCATAAATATAAATCTCATTAACTAAAAGATAGCTGAATATAACGAGTCTATCAAATTCGAATAAGTGCCAATACGAGGTGAGGTAAAGCATTGCCCCAAACTGCATAATGAGATAATAAATAAAAGTGAGGTCTTTGATGCCAAAATAGATGAAGAGATTGTTAAGAAAGAAAATCAGTAAAACAACCATTCCTAATAGCCACGCCGTTTTTATTGATTGTACTTTGCTGGCTGCTTTTGCTTCGGATGTAAATGTGAGTCTGGCTTTAAATCTATTATTTACAATATTAGGCCCGCTCACATCTACTTTAATATAAAGTGTATCTGTAGCTAGTCCTGCAATTTGGTAGGGGTGTCTACCAGGCAGCCAGGTTTGGGTGCTATTCTTTAGATCCGAGAGGTGGCTAGTCCATTTGCTTTCTTCTTTATTATAGTAGTATAGCCAGGTATTTTTATTGGGATAAACTGAAAGCACATATCTTTGTGATTCTTCATTGGGATTGTGGACAAATACCCTAAGCCAGTAAATCTGAGCACCTATCAGCGAATCTGTTTGTATAAATACTGATGTTTGCCCTTTTAGAATCTGATTTATAGTATATCCATTATCTTCTAATATTGAAAAACAAATCTCTTTATCATCTCCTAATGTGTTCACAGGTTGCGCAAACAGCGACCCGGTAATAAATAAAAATACAAGTTGCAGTAAAGTTGTTTTCAAATGGCTGGAATGAACTGATTTCCCGTACGTTAATACCTGACCAAGTTACAAAATACAGAGAAAAGAACAATAGCTTAAATTCAGATAGAAGAGTGCTTAAACTCCTACCCTATGATCAACATCAATCCACCGGGCATCCTTTACCGCCACCTTTAACATAACTTAGCAATACATCATATTTTTCCTGTACCGGTTTTAGGGCTTTGCACTGCACTTCTTTGCTCTCTATTTTATCGGGCTGGGGATTGGATTTACTATAAGAGTAGTTAACATATTTCTTTTCGAGGCATTTTACCGCTTTATGATCTACAATGTACATCCGGTTTTCGGTGATGTTATCTTTGGTGCCTCCTGTTTCCGGGGCATTGGAATCGAAACTCCAGGAAAGCTCTTTAGAAAAAACAAAAAATAGCGCACTATCTTTTACAAAATATTGCTCGGTTGCTTCATAATGGTCGTACTCACTATAAACATGCCTAAGCATACGTACTTTTCCTTTCTCTGAAAAAGAGGTTACAGTCCCCTGCTTTTCGCCCTTACAATTGTACTTATAAGATAAAGAATCCATAGCACCT
>JAZQRF010000044.1:0-8296 GCA_045629485.1 Pelobium sp.
TCAGATTATTTTAGTGCTAATGTCTTTGACAAAACTAAAATGCAGGAATACCTTCCTAAAGAAACATTCAAAGCTGTATTGTATTCTATAGAAAGCGGCACTCCTATCGATAGAGAAATTGCAGAACAGATTTCTTCAGCCATGAGAGCATGGGCAATGAGCAAAGGTGTAACTCACTATACTCATTGGTTTCAACCATTAACAGGAACTACTGCAGAAAAACACGATTCTTTCTTTGAACCAACCTCAGACGGAAAATCAATCGAAAGATTTGCGGGCGATGCTTTAGTTCAACAAGAACCTGACGCATCAAGCTTTCCAAACGGCGGGATCCGCAGCACTTTCGAGGCTCGTGGTTATACTGCATGGGATCCGTCTTCCCCTGCTTTCATCTTTAACAAGACACTTTGTATTCCTACAGTATTTGTTTCTTATACCGGAGAGGCATTAGATTACAAAGCTCCTTTATTAAAAGCAATATCTGCTTTAGATAAAGCAGCTACAGAAGTTTGTCACTATTTTGATAAAGGAATAGACAAGGTTACTCCTTCTTTAGGTATAGAGCAGGAATACTTCCTGGTAGATTTAGCATTATTTAATGCAAGACCAGATCTACATTTAACAGGAAGAACCTTATTCGGACACATGTCTGCAAAAGGACAACAATTAGAAGATCATTATTTCGGATCTATTCCTGAAAGAGTATATGCTTATATGCAGGATTTCGAAACAGAAGCTTTACAATTGGGCATACCTCTTAAAACTCGTCATAATGAGGTTGCTCCTTCTCAATTCGAATGCGCTCCTATTTATGAAGAAATCAATTTAGCGATTGACCACAACCAATTGTTAATGGATTTAATGGATAAAGTTGCTAAAAGACATCATTTTAAAGTTCTTTTACACGAAAAACCATATGCAGGAATCAACGGATCTGGGAAACATAACAACTGGTCGTTAATCACCAGCACTGGCAAAAACTTGTTAGCTCCTGGAAAAACTCCTAAAAACAACTTAATGTTCTTAACTTTCTTTGTGAACACCATCAAAGCGGTACACGAACATGCAGATTTATTAAGAGCATCTATTGCATCAGTAAGCAACGATCACCGTCTAGGTGCCAACGAAGCTCCGCCAGCAATTATCTCTATTTTCTTAGGAGAGCAATTAAATGATGTTTTAGATGAAATCGAAACTTCCAGAGCTATCATTAAAAAAGTAAAAGAAGACGCTAACTTATGGATCGGAATTCCAAAAATCCCGAACATTTTGCTAGATAATACCGACAGAAACAGAACTTCTCCTTTTGCATTTACAGGTAATAAATTTGAATTGAGAGCAGTAGGTTCTTCCGAAAACTCCTCTAACCCAATGACTGTTTTAAATACCATTGTTGCAGATCAATTGGTTAAATTTAAAACTGAAGTTGATAAATTGATTAAAAAAGGCGACAAAAAAGACGTTGCGCTTTTAACAGTAATCAAAAGATACCTTAAAGAATCTAAAGATATTCGTTTTGAAGGAAATGGATACAGCGATGAGTGGGCTGCAGAAGCAGAAAAACGCGGTTTATCAAACATCAAAACTACTCCTAAAGCTTTAGATGCTTTAATTAGCGAAAAAACAGAGAAACTTTTTGAAGAAACTGGTGTATTTAGCAAAAGAGAAGCTCATGCAAGACATGAAATCTTATTAGAAGCTTATTACAAAAAACTTCAAATCGAAGCTCGCGTTATTGGAGAATTAGTAACAAACGTGATTATACCATCTGCACTTAAATACCAAACAGAGATTGTTAACAACGTTAAAGGTCTTAAAGATATTGGTTTCGGAAAAGACAGCTACGAATCGCAATTAATTATCATCGAGGAGCTTTCTAAGCACATCAATTTCATCAAAACTAATGTTTACGAAATGGTTGAGGCTCGTAAAAAAGCAAACGTTATTGAAGATGCCCGCGAAAAAGCAATTGCTTATGATGAAACTGTAAAATCGTATTTCGATCCAATCAGATACCACGTAGATAAATTAGAATTATTGGTTGATGACAACATCTGGCCTCTACCAAAATTCAGAGAATTATTATTTATAAAATAAGCATTCAAATCTTAACAGAAAGCCATTTCCTAAAAAGAAATGGCTTTTTTTATTTTAAAAAATTTCTATGCTGATGAAATCCTATAAATTCAAAATCTAAATTCCTCAATTAATTTTTATTACAATAATTTATAGCAAAAAAAGATAAACCACTAAAAACATGAAGCTTTTAAACCAGCTAATTTGAAGCTTTTTATATCTTTGCAAACCATGAGCGATAACAGATACAATCAGAGAGGCGTTTCTGCCGGAAAAGAAGATGTTCATAATGCAATAAAAAATATTGACAAAGGAATTTTCCCCCAGGCATTCTGCAAAATTATTCCAGACATTCTAGGTGATGATGAAAATTACTGCAATATTATGCATGCAGATGGTGCCGGCACCAAATCTTCTTTGGCTTACATATACTGGAAAGAAACCGGAGATATTTCTGTCTGGAAAGGAATCGCCCAGGACGCCATTATCATGAATCTGGATGATTTGTTGTGCGTAGGCGCTACAGATAAAATTCTTTTATCCTCCACCATAGGAAGAAATAAAAATTTAATTCCGGGAGAAGTTATTGCCGAAATCATTAATGGAACAGAAGAAATACTTGCAGATTTACGCTCTATGGGAATAAATATTTATTCTACCGGCGGCGAAACTGCAGATGTTGGCGACATTGTAAGAACGATAATTGTAGATTCCACAGTTACCTGCCGCATGAAAAGGTCGGATATAATCTCGAACCATAACATAAAAGCTGGCGATGTAATTGTCGGCCTGGCATCAGACGGACAAGCAAACTATGAGAATTTCTACAATGGAGGAATGGGATCTAACGGACTCACCTCGGCTCGTCATGATGTTTTCCATAAATACATTGCAGAAAAATATCCTGAAAGTTACGACCCTGCTGTACCTTATGACTTGATTTTCTCAGGAAATAAAAAACTAACCGACGCTATAGAAATAAAAGGCCAGGAAAATATAGACGCCGGCAAACTGGTTTTATCCCCAACAAGAACATACGCCCCTATCATCAAACAAATCTTAGACAAATACCGCAGCCAAATACACGGGATGGTACATTGCAGCGGCGGGGCACAAACTAAGGTCTTACATTTTATAGAAAACTTACACATTATAAAAGACAACCTGTTTGAAACACCAACACTCTTCAAACTGATACAAGAACAATCTGGAACAGACTGGAAAGAAATGTACAAAGTATTCAACATGGGGCATCGTATGGAACTTTACGTTGAAGAAGCCATTGCTGAGGACATCATTGCCATTTCAAAATCATTTGGAGTAGCTGCAAAAATTGTTGGACGGACAGAAGCGGCAGAAAAGAAAAAGGTTAGCATTACATCAGAATACGGAAAATTCAAATATGAATAGCTTTTAAAAAACAAAAGCTTTTAAAAAAAGCCCTCATTTGAGCCAAAATTCAAATGAGGGCTTTTTTTTATTGCAAAAAATTTAAAAACATATATGTTTTATTAAATATTTAATCAAAAATTACATAAAAAACATATTATTAATAGCAAAAAATGTAAAAATTATCATTTTTATATATTTTTTATAACAAAATATTGACATTTATAACAAAACATACATATATTTATAAAATCAATTAGACATTTAACCCAATAAACAACAAACTCGGATTAAAATACTTTTAAAATGAAAAAACACATGCATTTTCTAAACTTTCACTCATTCTGGTAAAATTAAACACGAAGAAATCTTAAAAACTTAATCGAACTCAAAAAATTTAACTAAACAAAACAAACATGAAGAAATATATCCCCTTTTTAGTATTAGTTGTAGCGGTAATACTTGCCCTAATTGCACCAGCTACAGATGTAACCACAGTAACCGATGTAACTTTAGACACAGGAGATACTGCATGGCTCTTAATGTCAGCAGCATTAGTATTATTAATGACACCCGGCCTCGCGTTCTTTTACGGCGGTATGGTAAGAAAGAAAAACGTAATCTCTACCATGTTACAAAGTTTCATTTGTATGGGTTTAATTACTATTATCTGGGTAATCTTTGGTTTTAGCCTTGCATTTGGCGAAGACATTGGCGGAATTGTTGGTAATCCATCTACTTTTTACATGATGAAAGGAATGCTAGGCAATAATGCGTGGTCTGCTTTACCTACTATCCCAATTGCGTTATTTGCAATGTTCCAATTAAAGTTTGCTGTAATTACACCTGCGTTAATTACCGGAGCATTTGCTGAAAGAATCAAGTTCAACTCTTACCTAATTTTCATCACCTTATTTGTAATAGTAATTTATGCGCCTTTAGCACACGCTACATGGCACCCTGAAGGCTTATTAGCTGGAATGGGAGTGTTAGATTTTGCGGGTGGAACGGTTGTTCACATGTCAGCTGGTTGGGCTGCTTTGGCATCTGCTTTATATTTAGGCAAAAGAAAAGAACAACAACACACTCCTGCAAGAGTAAGCTACGTAATTTTAGGTACTGGTTTACTATGGTTCGGTTGGTTTGGATTCAACGCAGGATCTGCTGGTGGCGCTAACACACTTGCTGCTTCTGCCTTTGCAACAACTACCACAGCTTCTGCTGCTGCTGCAATGGCATGGATATTCTTTGATATTTTAAGAGGCAAAAAACCTTCTGCTATGGGTTCATGTATTGGAGCAGTAGTTGGTTTGGTAGCAATTACTCCTGCTGCTGGTTTTGTAACCATTCCTCACTCCTTAATAATTGGTGTGGTAGCTGCCGTGATTAGTAATTTAGTGGTTATCTGGAGAACTAAAAAAGGTATTGATGATACTTTAGATGTTTTCCCTTGTCATGGTGTTGGAGGTATGGTAGGTATGGTATTAACAGGAGTTTTCGCTCATAGCTCTGTGAATAGCGCAGTTACTACCAATGGTTTATTTTTTGGTGAAACCGGATTGTTTACAGCTCACCTAATTGCTCTAGTAGGTGCATCTGCATTTGCTTTCTTTGGAGCATTATTGTTATTAAAAATTACCGATTTGATTACTCCATTAAGAGTAAATGATCAAGAAGAAGTTATGGGACTTGATATGAGTCAACACGACGAAGAACTATAATATTTTGTTTCGGTTAATGAGAGGGTTGTTCTAATTAGAACAGCCCTTTTTTGTTTTATATTAACTTTTCTAATCTATTCAACAGTTTCAATTCCTGCACAGCTTCTTTATACATAGTAGCACCAACTGGCCACCCAAACCCGATTGCAGTGAAAAGCCCGCAGCCCCTTTAGGGCGAGGACTTGCAACGGAAAGCGGGACTATCCGTTAGAAAAATAAACTGAAATTGCTTTCAAAAAAAACCTGTATAATAAAATTCTTCAAACAAAAAAAGCCACCCTTCTACAGGATGGCTTTAACAAATAAAATAATTCTTATTTCCGGATATCTAATTCTGCAATGATATTCTTTGCTCCGCCCAATACATCTATACACCAAAGTACATATCTCACATCCACGTTTATTGATCTCTTGAAATTCTTATCAAAGGCAATATCTCCACTCATCGCTTCCCAGTTCCCGTCAAAAGCTAAACCTATTAATTCGCCTTTGCCATTAATTACAGGGGAGCCCGAATTACCTCCGGTAATATCATTATTAGTGATAAAATTAATAGGTAAAGTACCATTACTACCGTAAATGCCATAGTTTTTCGCTTCGTAAGCCGCTAAAAGGTTCTGCGGTAAATCAAATTCATCGTCACCAGGAATGTATTTAGCAATCATTCCTTCTATAGTAGTTGAAGTTTTGTAAACAATCCCGTCTTTTGGAGAATAGTCTTGTACAGTTCCGTAAGAAATTCTCATGGTAGAATTTGCATCTGGATAAAGAATTTTTCCTTCATCTTTCTTTAAAATGGCCTGTAAGAAAAGATGATCCAAATCTGCTTTAGCTGTTTCGAAATCCTTAATAACAGAACCTAAATTGGCCTGAACATATTCTGAGGGAACTAAATTCTTAACATATAAGTACCCTGGATCTTTTTCTAATAACTTTTTATCAGGATTAGTCCAAAAGGCTCTTAACTTTTCTGGCCTTACCAGGTTAGATTTATCCCAAACTACATCAGCAAACTTCTGAAATGTTGCTTCTGGTGAACCAGCCCAATAATCCTCTGTAATTAGCGTGATAAATTTGGGATGCTGATACTTAGGAATTTCTTTATAAAAGGTAGCGAGCATTTGAGCAAAAACCTTTTTATCAGCCCGCTCATTATAAGTATTTTCATAATCCTTTACAGACTCAAGTATGCTCTCGTTTATTTTTCTCAATGCTGCCGTATCTGATTTATTGCTTTCTATTGCGCTGAAAATCGCATCTGTTTGCATACCCAATACTACCCATGCCGAAGCAAAAAATCCCTCGTTTATAAATGTACGATGTTTTGCATAAGGCGCATAGGCTTTATAGGCTTCCTGATACTTTTGCATTAATTGGGAATATTCAGGCCTTGATGAAGCCCACTTCACAAAGTTTGCTTCTTCTGCCTGCTTTTTATCATAAATCTTCAGCTTTTTCAATTGCTCTGTCTGCCCGATAAAATACTTCCAGTAATTAGCAATTCTTGCATATTCTGATGAAATTTTAAGTCTGAAAGCCAAATCTTTATCCATTTCTTCTTTCCAGGCATTTAGTCTGATATCACGAAGCTTCACAATTGTTGGTGACACAGAATCTGTAGCTAACTGAACTCCGTAGGATGTCAAAAATCTGTCGGTACGTCCAGGAAAACCATAAACCATAGCAAAATCGCCATTATTTACACCTTTAATAGATACTGGTAAATATTTTTTAGGAACGAAAGGTTTATTATCCGGAGAATAATCAGCCGGTTTATTGTTTTTATCTGCATATACCCTAAAAATAGAGAAATCCCCTGTTTGACGTGGCCACTCCCAGTTATCAGTATCACCTCCGAACTTACCTATAGACTGCGGAGGATTACCTACCAATCTAATATCTGTATATTTCTCAAAAACGTACAAGAAGTATTGGTTTCCTTTAAAAAAGTCGCGAACATAAGTTTCATAATTGGTACCTGCCTTTGCTTCGTTACTTAGTTGCTGACTTATTTCCTGAATTTTCAGGTGCTTTTCTTCTCCAGACAATCCTTTTGTTGCATCAAAAACTTTTTTTGACACATCTTCCATTCTCACTAAAAAATTCACAAACAAACCTTGTATTGGCTTTTCTTCACTATAATTAGTTGCATAAAAACCATTATCCAGAATATTATTCTCAGGTGTGGAATTTGTGGTAATGGCATCATACCCGCAATGGTGATTGGTAAAAAGCAGGCCATTTTTAGACACCAGCTCTCCGGTACAGAAACCTCCAAAAGACACAATAGCATCTTTTAAGCTCGCCTTATTAATGTTGTATAAATCTTCAGGCGTAAGCTTAAAGCCCTGCTTTTTCATTTGATCATAATTTTTACCGATAAGCATCGGTACCCACATTCCTTCATCAGCCTTTGCAATGCTGTTTACGCTTATTAAAAACGTTAATGAAAGAAGAGCAACAAGTTTATTTATCTTCATTTTATAGAGTTAAAATTTTAAAATTAACATATCAAGTGCTAATAGTGTTTTTTTGAATGTAATTGTTACATTCTCTAGAAATTTACGGCTTTCTTCGCTTCAATATCGTCCTGTAGTAATTTTGGTAAAACCGAAAGAAAATCGTATCCGGTAGCTTTTTCTATATCTCTGATGCTTACTACATGTTTTCTCCAGTCTGTAGCAATAACATTAGTATTAGGTGTGTTTATTGCAATAATTTTTGCTTCTGTGCCTGCTCTTTGCAAATCATTATTTCCTTCCGGAAGTATAATGGCTACTTTCCAAATATGCGACGGGACAGTTACCCTGCCTTTAGCTATAGTGGAAGTGATATTTCCTTTTAAACCTGAACCACCGACACCATAAACTCCCATAATGATATAGGCCTCACTTCCTTTTTTCACCTGCTCCCGTAAATAAACTTCAAAATCAGCCCACGGCTTTTGATTATTTTGTGGAGCCTGAGGAATCATGTTGGTCATTAAAAATGTAGAAGCATTTGCATTCTTAGAGCTGGTTCTGTCTCCGGATGGACAATTATGACCTCTATCAAAACCAGATTCTGCATAGCTATTACTCTGAACCTGGTACCAGCCTGAAGGCAATCCA
>JAZQRF010000045.1:0-10093 GCA_045629485.1 Pelobium sp.
CTGGTCCAGTCTTGTAAAGTATTAAAGACCACAGCTTCTTTTGGTCCGCCAAAGGCTTCATCAAAATTTAAAGTCCAGGGTTGCTTAATGGTCAATGCCTCCCTTGTTTTTATACTATTATATCCTTTGGCTGTTGCCTGATTTACTTCAGCGCCAAGCAACACAAACACCGATGCATTTGACGCCAGGTTCAAAGGAAATAAGGTTCTCCCGTTTTCAAAGCGGAAATCGCCAGCCGCTAACAGTTCACCTGTTACGGCATTATAAAACTCAGGGAGCTTACCGCTGGTTCTTAATGAGATGCTGATGTTGCGATCATTCTCCTGTTGGTTGGCTATAAAATAGATGTCAGCATCAGCGGTTTTGCGGTGCGTCCATGCGATATCCTTGGCATATTCTCCGGAAGCTTCCTGTGCAATAAAATCTTTCTCGAGACCAAGACTATTAAAGTCTGATGGTTCGAAAGGGCCTTTCAATATTTTACCGCTTCCCAATAACTTCACCAGGTATTTACCACTTTCGTGGCTTTCCTCTTTAAAGTTCCCATCCCATAACTCGGCTCTCAGGCTTTCTGATTTCGGGTCGACTTTTAACCCGGTATGATACACCGGTTTATCGCCAATGATGATGCTGGCACCAGATTTTACCAGCTCTACCAATTTACTGATAGTTTCATTACTAATTAGCTGGTTAGGATTAAGCTGGTGCTGTTGTGGTAAAACCAGCAGGCTATAAGATGCGCCGCCAGCGAAAACTACTTTTCCGTTTACCACTTTGGCAGTTTTAATGACATCAGCATTAAAAGAATCGTAGGCATAACCTTTTAGCGGATTCACCCAGTTCTCGGGATGTGCCATATTCTTTGCGGTGGTTACACCGGCTACTTTTTGTGTGGGATTGCCTTTATTTGCTAATCGTATCTTCTCTTGTGCAACTACCTCTTTACCAAAAATGCCCGGGAGGGTGCTCACCAGCCTTTCCGGCAAAATGGCCCTTGTGGGGATTTCTTCGCCGGCAAAAACAGCAATATCTACAACCGGTTTACCCTCCTGCAATAAAGCCTGACTCCGACTTGCATACGTTACCCATGCTTTACCGGGTTTCCACCAGGTTTGGTCACGCTGAAAGTATAAACCTACACCGTCCAGCGTCATGCCCGGCTTCCTGTCCATCCATGGGTTATGGGTAAACACATGGTACACCAGCTTATTTATCCCTAAAGCATAGTTACGGTCCTGCAGGGTTTTGATATTACCCGGGTGCTCGTCCCACTCCATTCTTACCGTAGTAAAAGCTTCGGCCTGTACCACGTTTTTACCATAAATATGGGCACCGGAAATGGCGTCTAACATATCATTTGGCTTATCATGAGAGGGGCTTTTTAACCAGAACTCGCCCATAGGCACATCTACGGTTCCAAAATGCCTCATCCCATCGCCCACCATTACCGGGGCAGTAGTTTCGGCAGTAAAAATGGCACCTTTCTCGTGGGCCAGGTTTTTTAGGGTTTCAAAGAAATTGTCGTTCATCAGTTCGGCAATGGTTTTGCGCACATCGTACAAAAACTGTTCGGAGGTTGCTGCACTTTGCACCGGGAAACCCGCCATCGCCGGGAGGTAGTTTGTTAAATCATAACCCCTGCGTTTTTTAAACTCTTCCATAAACACCGGCGACCAGTTTTGGCTGCCGCATTCCCAGCTATCCACATGAAAAATCTTTATCACTCTCGAGGCCAGCTCGGGTCCGGCTACTCGCAAAGCTTCTCCAAACCATTTATCAAACTGCATTTTAATGGCCTCGGTATTAAACTTATCTACTTCCAGCCCTTTTCCTGCTCCTGCCGTTTCGTTTTTATGACCTGTGGAGGTATGTCCTATTCTTAATATGGTCCATTCGCCCGCCGGAACTTTCCAGTTGAGCTTACCATTGGCATCCAGCTTATCAGTAATGTTGATGATCTTATCCTGTGGGATGCATAAATCGTTGGCCAGCTGCTGTGGCGTGGTTCTTTCGCTAACACGCCATACCATACCGCTTTTGCCTTCGTACTGATTTATTTTAGGTGCTGATGATAAAGTGATGCCGGCAATCTTAAGGCTTTGTTTCCATTTGGCGCCATCGATATCCTCTGCCCCTGGCTCGGTCCCTTCGGGATCATAAACAAAACGGAAATATTTGGCGGTGGTTGGCACAATTCCGTGGGTTACGGGTGCATCCCAATCCAGCCATCCTGCCCGGGGTGGCGTTAACCTGCCCAGGCTTTTAAAGTTTTTACCATCATCACTCACCTCGATGATTAATCTGGAGGATTGAAAGTTAAATCCATTTACATTGATCTTTACCGAACGGCAGAGGAAAGGCTGTTCAAATTCGTATTGGATCCAGCAGGGCTCGGAACTGCCAAAGTTTTGCTTATTCCCTTTCTTAGCGAGGAAAGAAGCATCGGTTCCTGTACTGCTGCTTACTTTAGGCACTATGGTTTCTGTAGAAACTGTGGTTTTTCCCGGAGTGGGGAAAGCCAGTATGGCGATGTCTTTATAATAGCCCCGGTAAGCTTCCGGACGTTGCAGGGTGTCTTTAAATAGTTTACCGCCTTTAGCTGCTGTACTGGTATAGACCACTTTTTGCATAGACAATTCGGGGGTAATCCAGGGGCCGCCTGCGGTGGCAAAACCATCATTTGGCAATAAAGCAATCTTTATCCCCAGGCGATCGGCTTCTTCCAGCGAAAACTTAAAGATGCTCCACCACTCTGGTGTGAGCGTTTGGATTACAGGGGTGAATAAAGGAGGATTTGTTTTGTCTTTTATGGGAGCAATGTAGGCACCTGCAATACCGGCTTCTTTCATCGCTTCCAGGTCGGCAGTGATGCCTTCTTTAGAAAAGCTGGCATGCATCCAATACCAAAACACCCATGGTTTAGCAGATTCTGGTAAAAGCTTATCTTCTGCTAAATAGTTTTTTATTTGAGCGTATTGCGCAAAACTCTTGTTAAATACACCGGGCAATACAATAAACAGTATTGCAAAAAGGATTATTGCAGGATAATGTCTTTTCAAAAGATTCTAAATTTAGGTTGATGATAATATGATATGATAACAACCTTTAATAAAAAGCAGTCATCATTCGTATTTATCTGAATAACCATCAAATTTAGCTCAAAACAGTACTTCTTTCCTGTAAGATGTTGGCTTTATTTTATAGCATATTTGCAATATCGCAAATTATGCGTGGCCTAATTCACTAATGTTAAGAGACAGAAGACGATCTATTCTTTCCAGCAATTCATCCATCTCGAATGGCTTTTCCAGAAAATCATTAGCACCACTATCCAGGGCAGATTCTTTGATATCTCTACTGGCAGAAATCATTAACACAGGGATATCCCGGGTATCTTCATTAGCTTTTAGCTGCCTGCAAACATCTCTTCCGTCTACGCCAGACATCCATATATCCAGAAGCAAAAGATCTGGTTTATCCTTAATAATTTCAGGAACTTCAGAACCATTTAAAGTAGAGGAAACTTCATAGCCCATTACTTCTAATATTAAGGATGTAGAATCTACGATTGCAGCATCGTCATCGGCGATAAGTATTCTTTTTTTATTTGCGTCCATTAATTGATAACCTTGTATTATAGCTGGTTTACCGGAATAGTAAAACAAAATGTTGAGCCTTTACCCTCTACAGAATTTACCCATATTTTACCATTTAAGCGTTTAACTATTTCTGATGAAATATAGAGCCCGAGTCCGATACCAGGGAAAGTATATTCTTTAGAACCACTAACACGGTAAAATTGTTCGAAAACTTTATCTTTTTTTTCAGAGCTAATGCCTATACCAAAATCCCGAACACAAAGCTTTACCTGATCTCCCTCATCCTCAGTGCATACCACAATTTCGTTTGCGTTTGGCGAATATTTTATTGCGTTGCTGATAAGATTAATCACCACCTGGCTAATACGGTCTTTATCTCCAACGATACTCCGTTTAAAGTTTAACTGCTTACGGATGACATGCTTATTTGTAGTACGCTGCAGGTCTTCTGCAACTTCTTCTACCATATCATTAAAATCGAATGCTACGGGGTTAAACTGTAAGCGTCCGCTGTTGATTTTGGTTACATCTAATAAATCTGTAATCAAATTACTGAGGCGGTTAACCTGCTTATCCATTTTTAATACCAACTCGGCATTTTTGGTATCACCCATTCGCAAAAACATTCTTTCCATTACCTGCGCATAGGCTTTTATACTGGTAACAGGGGTCTTTAACTCGTGACTGGCAATACCCAGGAAATTGTCTTTTTGTTTTTCGAGTTCTTTCTGTTCATGCACATCCGTATTTGTGCCATACCATTTTAGGATATGCCCTTCCTTCTCTTTTAAAGGCAAACCCCTGATGAGGTACCACCTATACACGCCATTTTTGTCTAAGATACGAAATTCTGCCTGGTAAGGTTTGCCGGTTTTAAGAGAATGCTTCCAGGCATTTAGTGCTTTTGCTTTGTCATCAGGGTGGATAATCTCTGTCCATTTAAAACCTAGTGCCTCATTTATTGGCATAGATGTTAAATCGTTCCAGCGCTGGTTAAGGTAGTCCAGGTTTCCGTCAGGCTTGCTTGTCCAAACAATACAAGGAACCGTATTTGCCAAGAACTCCAGCTCGATGATTGCTTTCTCAAGCTCCTGATTTTTTTCTATTATTTGTCTCCGGGCATTTATCTCGGGGCGTAAATCCCGGGCTATACCTGCAACTGCAATCGGACGATTGGTAAGCTCATCTTTAATAAGGTAGAACTGTTTATGGATTGGGATAATTTCTCCGCTTTGCTGATGTAACAATTCTAGCTCACCAGACCATTTCTCTTCTTTAATTAAAACAGGAATGATTACCTCTTTAATTAACCGGTTGGTTTTTTCTGAATGGTAATCATAAATGGTATAATCACTTATTCTTTCTTTATCTATTCCAATTAATTTTATTCCAGAAGCATTCAGGTATACAGTGCGTCCTTCTAAATCGCAGTAATTACTAAAATCTTCGCTGCTATCCACAATCTTAGCCAGACGCTGTAATTCTATCTTTGCCTTAATTTCTTCTCTTATATCTCTTCCGGAAGCTCCTCTTCCAATAATTTCATTAGTCTCAGGATCTCTGATTAAAATGTAGTTTACATGAAAAGGAATTTCCTGTTTTGTTTTCCTATTTATGAGATTTATACGTCCGCTCCAACCGTTTACATCATCAATTTGCTTTATAATATCATTCTGAACCCTATCCAGTTCTGTTGGTGAATAAAAATCTTTAGCACTATAAACAGAGATATCTTCGTCCTCATCAATTCCCAGCAACATCTTTCCTGCTTTGTTGATATACAGAAGATTCCCTTCCATATCGGCAACAGACATGTGATCTGAATTTTGATTTACCAGTGCAAGCAATTGATGTTCTCTTCTCAGTGAGACCACTTCTTTAGTGATATCCTGGGCAGTCCCCGCAAAACGGTAAACAACATTCTCCTCATTAAAGTAGGCTTTACCTTTGCAATGTAACCATTTTACCTGTCCGCTCTGTTTATTAACAGTTCTGTAGCGGACGTCGTAAATGCCCTCATTAGCCGGATCTATGGCCTTCATTACTTCGGCATTGACCATATCTACATCATCCGGGTGAATAGAGGTTAACACTTCCTCATAAGAGACATCACCATCGTAATTAAAACCAAAAAGTTCGTTACAGCGTTTATTCCACTTTACCTGATTATTTATAGGATCAAGATCCCAAACCCCTATTTCTGCAGAATTAAGAGCGAAAGAAACCCTTTCTTCTATCTCACTTGTTTTCTTTTTTGCCAGCACAAGTTCTGTTACATCGGCAGCTGTATTTATGATCCCATAAATTTCACCTGCTTCATTTCTAAGTGCCTTGTAGGTATAAGTAAAATAAAATGATTGTAACACCCCATCTAACACTAAATCAGCCTTTCCTTCTTTGGTATGGTATGTTTCTCCTGTTCTTAATACCTCTCTTAATAAGCCAGGAAATACCTGTCTTTCAAGCTCTGGAATTGCTTCACATAATGGTTTCCCTATAACACTTTCATCCTTCCCCCACAAATTCCTCATAGCCTGGTTAGCCAGACTAATTATAAGATCTTCTCCTTTATAAATTGCCATTGGCATAGGAGAAGATTCTATAATAAAATTAAAGCTATCCTGATCTGGATTTAAAGATGCCATCAATATAAAATTTCACTAAAGATATAAATTTGACCTCATTTAATTCTATAGGAATCTAATTCCCGAAACATGTTTAGGTGAAATTATTAGTTTTAGATTGCTCTTGGTTTGTATCCTTTCATACCAAAATAAAGAATGATAAGAAAACACACCAGCGGTATAGCATAGCCTATCTGGATGTTATCTTCATTCACATCAATTAAAGTTCCCATAACATAAGGAAGAATAGCCCCGCCAACGATAGACATGATTAACCATGATGAACCTGGTTTCGTATCATCTCCTAAGTCTTTAATTCCTAAGGCAAAAATAGTTGGAAACATAATGGACATTAAAAACCCTATTGCTCCTAAAGCATAGATTACGAAGATTCCCTGTGTAATAATGGCCAGCAGACACATGATGACTGCTAAGACAGCATATAAGGAAAGCAATCTTTGAGGAGTGGTATATCTTAAAAAGAAAGTTCCCACAAAACGGCCAGCCATAAAAAGAAAACCATAAACAGTTAAATAATATGCTGCTGATTTTTCGTCTAAACCTGCACCCTGCTGTGCCATACGAATAAAGAAACTGGTTACGCATACTTGTGCTCCTACATAAAAGAATTGTGCTATAACCGCCCATCTTAAATGCTTATGCTTTATAGCCGTAAAGAATCCACCCGTTTTCTCCCCGGTTTTATTTACTGTTTTGATCTCGGGGAATTTTATAAAATAGAAGATTATAGCAACCGCTACCAACACCAAACCCAAAATAAGATAAGGCATTTTTACTGATGCTGCCTCCTCCATAAAATAGCTCATTCTTGTAGCATCCGGCATTGCCGCCAATTCCTGCTGGCTGTACTCTTTCCCGGAAAGAATATAGTTAGCTCCTATAATTGGTGCAACCATAGCAGCAAGACCATTAAATGATGCCGCAAGGTTTAATCGTGTTGTGGCTGTTGCCGGATCTCCTAATACAGCAGCATAGGGATTTGCCGCTGTTTCTAAAACAGTTAAGCCACAACCTATAATAAATAAAGCAATTAAAAACACGCTGTACGAAAGCGTATCTGCTGCTGGTATAAATAAGAATGCACCTGCTGCAAAAACCAGCAAACCGGCAATCATACTGGCTTTATAGCCAAATCTTTTAAGCATCATTCCTGCCGGTATTGCCATTAAGAAGTAGGCAAGAAAGATAGAAGTATCTATAAGTGTAGATTGCCTGTTATTTAACTGACACGCCTTTTTTAAGTGGGGAATCAGGATGGAATCCAGGTTATGTGCCATTCCCCAAAGGAAAAATAAGCTCACAATTAAAATAAATGGCAACAGGTATTTATTTCCTGAACTTTGCCCTTCTACCACCAGTTCTGCAGAATCGTTTGAATTGTTCATTTCGATTAAAAATTAGTTTTATTTTCTTTTCACCAATAAAATATGATCACAAACGAGCACCACTTCACCGTGTTGATTGATAATCTCTACATGTTCAGTAACATTGCCGTACTCTGGCTTTTTTGCATCGGTTTTTGCCGATATGGTTATTTCTGAATGAATGGTATCGCCAATAAATACAGGTTTCACAAAGCGTAGCCTGTCGTATCCTTTGGACATGGCTTCGGGATTAATTTCTGAAGCTGTAAGCCCGATACCAATGCTAAATATCATGGTGCCATGTGCAATTCTCTGTTTAAACGGTTGCGTTTTGCACCACTCGGCATCCATATGGTGAGGAAAAAAATCTCCTGTATGCCCCGCATGCACAACAAAATCTGTTTCTGTTATGGTTCTGCCAAGGGTGATTCTTTTATCCTCCAGCTGATAATCTTCGCAAAATGTTGATTTAAAACACATTGTTAGTTTGTTAGTTGTTGGTTGATCGTTATTCGTTGTTGGTTGTGGGATGTTCGTATTTACTTAGACCAATCTTGATACCTGATACTTACATCTTGTCTCCTATCTCACGTCTCCTATCTCAAATCTCACCCTCAATACTCAATTTTGAGCCCGCCATTATCGCTTGAAGCATAAGCGCTTTCCACCACAATCATCGTTTTCATTACATCTTCTACACTGGTAGGCAGCACATCAGTTTCTCCGTTCTTATACCGCATCACGCTGGACATGGTTCCAATAAAAGCATCCGGAAACCACGAACCTTCTAATTTAACTTCTTTCCATTCTGGTTCTTCTCCATCATTTAAAATGCAATATTCGAATTTATCGGGTACACCATGAGGATAATCCATCAATAGGCCCATTTTTGCTTTAATCGCTCCTTTGGTTCCTTCCCACTTAATAAAGCTCTCCTGGCTATGAAAACCGAAGTCATGGTCGTGGTTGGTATTGATGACCGCATGCATGGTATCTCCATAATCAAATAATAAAGTTGAGCGTGAAGAAGACAATTGTTTTGCAGGATGTTTTAATGTCTTAGCCATCACACTTTCAGGATCACCCAAAAATGACCTGATTAGATCTATATAATGAATGCTGTGATATTGAATTTCTAACCGTGGATGTATCATTACATGCGGAAACATCTCCCATGGGGTTTTTACCGTAACCCGCACTTCCATATCGTATAATTCGCCGATTAAGCCTTGCTCGATTAAATATCTAGCTGCACTTACGTAGGGTGCAAAGCGTAACTGGCAGTTAATGGCAGCAACCAGCTTTCTATCCCTGCATATTTCTAAAATCTCTTTGCTCTCCCATATATAATCTCCCATCGGTTTCTGAATCAATACACCACTGCCTTCCGGCAATTGCTGTAGAATATCCATAAAACTTTCGGGCATAGTAGTGATATCGTAAACTGCATTCTCAGGTGCATGGGCCACGGCATCAGCTACAGAATCATATACATTTGGTATATTAAATTCAGCCGCCAGCTTATCGGCTCTTTCTCTTGTTCTGTTTGTAATGCCCACAACTTCAAAACCTGCTTTTTTATATGCTGGTAGGTGCGCATCTTTTACAATTCCTCCTGCTCCTATTATCACTATGGGGAGCTTTTTTTGTGGAAGTATGGGTTGATATTTGATATCCATAATGTGTATCTATTACTATTTAAATTTGAAACCTACGTGTATTTAAAATCAAGAAGGTTTCTGGCACTCACTGCTAACCATTGCTATTTATCTTTTATATCTGTTTTTCTTTGAGCCTGAGCAAGTAATACTTCAAGAGGCTCCTCAGAATTAAGAGCCTTAGTCACCAATTCATCTATAATCACTGCGATTGACGACCAGTTAGCTCTTTGAGGTAAAGTATGGGCATGTTCATGCAGCATTTTTAGTTTATGGTAGTAGGGAATTAATTCGTTGATCTCTTCATCTCCCCATGTACTTTTCCGGCAACCAATGCCTCCTTCTAAAGTAAGCAACTTATCATTGTGCATATTAGTGGCATAGCTAATGAAATCATAAGCGATTTCCTTGTATTGGCTTCCTGATCCTATCGCATATAACCAATAAACATTTAAAGAGGCCGATTTGCCCTCTTCTCCTTTGGGTATCTGGGCAACATCTACTTTACCCTTTACTTTTATCTCTTCAGAAACATCGCAAACCGCAGCAAAGCCAAACCAGTTAATCATCATGGCTACCTCGCCACGGGCAAAAGCCTGACCGGCAGCTACAGATTCATATTCACGTGATTTTGGATGTATGGCAGTTACATCACTCAATAATTCCCGGTAGAACTGTAATCCTTCAAGAGCTTCTTTGGTATTGATATTAATTTTTCCGTCGTCAGCGATAAGCTTCCCACCTCTTGTCCATAACTGCAGGCAAAAATCAAATACCGTATTATGGCCATCCGGATAAGCAGCTACAACGGTGCCGTACAGGTTACT
>JAZQRF010000046.1:0-3768 GCA_045629485.1 Pelobium sp.
AAAATCCGTTGGTTTTGATGTTTCTAAGGATCAAAAAACAGATCATCATCAAATAGAAAAACAAGCTCTCGTATTATTAGCGAACAGTATGTGCCCTATATTATGGAATACCGAAAGCAGCAATCCCGAACCATTACCCGGGAGGTTTAATCTAGAACTGGAGACAAAAAGAGAAAAAGCTAAGCATCAAACATCTTTGATTGTTAGGGAGCAAGATTTAACCACAGGATTTTCATTTGCTGCAGATTTGAAAAATGTTGTATTGCTTTTTTGGAAGATTAAAGGTTATATTAAAGGCTTGCTAAGTGCAAAAACATTAAACGAACACAGAACAGAAAAAGATTTTTTGCTAAATTATTATGCTAATGGAGCTTCTACTAAAAGCTATTTCCATAAAGCGTTTAATCGCCTGATGAGGCCTGTTAAAAAAGATTTCAACCTCCGGGAAAGTAAAATTAATATCCATTTAAGCCAGTTTAGTAGAATTGTTGCCGGCGATTTACTGCCCGATTTAACAGTTTATGATGAGAAGAAAAAAGCAGAAACCTCGTTTTATGAATGGTGCAAATTCGGCGAATTCAGCTTGATTATGATGGGCGATCTCCCTTCTTATAATTTGTTGAATAATGCAAAATGGATCAAATCCAACTATAAAATCAATCTGTTTTATCTTCCACCCTCAGGAAGGAATGCTTCAATATTTGAATTTTTCTCTATCTATGAGGGGGAGAAAAAGACCTTATTAATTAGACCCGATCGCTATATTGGTCTGGTTAATGACCGAATAGAGCTGGAAATTATTGACAATTATTTAAGCAATGTATTGTTTATGCATCCAAATTTGGAAGCCTTTTCCTCTAAAGAGCTCACCGATGGAAGTATAGAAAACTACCCGTGAATAGTTTCTCCTTTACCGTAATTCTTGATGACTTTGCCTTCGTAATCCAGCCATTCCTGCCAGCGTTTTTCTACATCAATCCCCACACCGTATTTTCTTGCAAGTTTTATAAACATGGTATAATGGGTGGCTTCAGAAATCATCAACTCATGGTAAAATTCTGCGAGTTCTTTGTCTTCTACATATTCAGAAAGCACTTTAAACCTTTCGCAGCTGCGGGCTTCTATCATCGCAGCAAGCAATAACCTGTCGACCATGCTTTCCGTACGTTTAGCTTCTCCGCCGCCACGTTTTAAGAATTTAATCAGCTCGTTCACGTAGTTGTCCTTCCGCTCTAAGCCTAACGTATAACCTCTTTGTAAAATAATATCATGAACTCTTTTAAAATGATCCATCTCTTCCTTAGCTAATTCGGCCATTTCCTGTACCAATTCAGAAATGTTGGGATTCTGAATGATCAGGGTAATCGCATTTGTAGCGGCCTTTTGTTCGCAATAAGCATGATCTGTAAGAATTTCTTCGATATTACTCTCTACTACATTCTTTACCCAATAAGGATCCGTTGGCAACTGCAATTTAAATATGGTCTTCTCGCTCATGGCTACAAATTTAAGCAATGTTAAGAAGATTAGGGCCTGCTATTGCTTGTTTGATGTAAAAACTGAAGGAATATTATCGTTCGAAACCTTTTATTTGTTTCTTATGATCATTCGTGATGTTTTTCTTGGTTTTTATATTTAGCCTTAATAACCTGAATAAGCTCATATAGGAATTAGCAACCCAGATGGTGGCAAAGCCAGCAATGATATAGCCTCTCCAATCTTCTAGTAATAATTTAAAATCAGTAAAAAGGATTAGGAAAAGAACTACATAATGGCTAAAGCAGTATTCGCAGGTAAATAGGTAGAAAAATTTTCTGGTTAATAGAGTTTGGCCGGCTTTACTTTTTGATACGCAATATTTTCTTGGCTCTTTAAAAACTTCTTCCTGTGTCACTGTCCAGCTGATGCAGGCTGCTGGCAATGCCAAAATAAATAACCACCCTATTTGTGTGAGAAGGCTCATACTTTATTCCTTTTAGAATAAGCCAAACAAATATGATACCTATTCCAACGAGCCTAAGATAAGAGATCAATTCCGGCCTGTTCTCAACAATTCTTCTAAAAGCTTTTCATTTCTAGAATAGATTAAATCGTAAACCGGTTTAAACTGCGCATCGTCCCAATAAGGATCAGGCACTGACTCGCCTGGAATAAATAATTGAACTTTCTTGATGTGATCATTAGTTGTTGCAAGTGACACCACATCCTTATAATTTTGTTTATCCATTACCAAAATATGGTCAAACTCCTCAAAATCTGAAACCTGAAATTGTCTTGCCTTTTGTGTTGAAATATTCAAACCATAAGATTCAGCAACTTTAATCGATCTACTGTCTGGTGCATTGCCACAATGCCAATTACCTGTTCCTGCAGAATCTATTTCCCAATTTAAACCCTTTTTATTTACAAGGTGCTGCATAATTCCATGAGCTAAAGGAGAACGACAAATATTGCCCAGGCAAACCATTAAAATTTTCATTTGATTTTAATTTTAAAAGAAGATGATTTAAACTCCGTTTTAAGAGAGAAAAATATCATGTTTTGATTTTTATTTAACAGGAATATCGCAGGAAGTTTTTTCTTTAAGAACCAGAATATGGTTTAAATGAGACAAGGTACTATTGATGATAACGGTATCAGCACTTTGTTTTTTTACCAGAAATTTTTCTTCTAATTTACCAAACCTGTAACAGCTAGATTGTGGTTTAAATCTAAAATCTTTATTCACAAATACGCCATTCAATTTTAGCGTATCGTTATCGAAAGTGTATACGCCTTTTGCAAATTCTTGCCATGTATTAGCATTATAACATTCTCCGCCATCTAAATTAACTTTAGAAAATGAGGTACTTTTTAAATAAAAAGAATCACAGGTAAATTTAAAATCAAATTTCTCATAAGAGACCAATTGATTTTTATTTTCTATGCTATCTTCAGACCAGGTGCCCTGTAAAAAATCTTCTCCAGTTTTTGGGATATTTGGATTGAAAGAGCAGGAAGATAAAAACACGAGGCTAAAGAAGAACAATAAGACTTTTTGCATTGATTTGATGGTATAAATTTCTTCCGGATTCTTGCTGGATATAAAATTATAGGGGATAACCAGAATTATCTGTTATGATAGGCCCTGGTTACCCTATATAGTATTACAACCTATAATTATTTTAAAGAGCCAACCATTTCCTCTGGTTTTACCCATTCTGTAAATTGTTCGCTGGTTAATAAGCCCAATTCTATTGAAGCTTCACGTAGCGTTTTGTTTTCTTTATGTGCTTTTTTAGCGATTTTAGCCGCATTTTCATATCCAATATGTGGGTTTAATGCAGTTACCAGCATTAAAGAATTCTCCATATGTTGTTTAATCACCGGACGGTTTGGTTCTATGCCAACAGCACAATTAGCATTAAAAGAAACGCAGGCATCGCCAATTAAACGTCCGGATTGTAGAACGTTGGCAGCAATAACAGGTTTAAATACGTTTAATTCAAAATGACCATTGCTTGCACCAATGCTTACGGCAACATCATTACCCATAACTTGTGCAGCAACCATTGTTATCGCCTCTGGCTGTGTTGGGTTAACTTTACCCGGCATAATAGAAGAACCAGGTTCATTATCAGGAATAATAATTTCGCCAATGCCGCAACGTGGCCCAGAGCTTAACATACGAATGTCGTTAGCAATTTTCATTAAAGAAACTGCAACACGTTTGTAAGCACCAGAAAGCTCTACCATAGCATCATGTGCAGCTAAAGCCTCAAATTTATT
>JAZQRF010000047.1:0-5500 GCA_045629485.1 Pelobium sp.
ATGGAAGGAATGATTCGTCAGATATGGAAAAACAATCCATCTATTGATATTTGTATGATTTACACAATATTCAATGGGCAGTCTGAAATTTATGCTTCTGGAAAAGTTCCGGCTAATATTAGGGGACTTGAAACAATAGCCGATCATTACCAGATTCCGTCAATTCATATGGGACTCGAAGCCAGTTATCTGGAAAAAGAAGGAAAGTTATTTTGGAAAGCACCTGCCGGAACAGTTACCGATAAAATAATTTTTTCAAATGATGGAACACATCCAGTAGAAGCAGGGGGGGATTTATATGCACAAGCAATTGCCCGTTCTTTTATAAAAATGAAAGACAATGCGGGAGTGATAAAACATGATATTCCAGTTCCGCTTAATGCAAATAATTGGGAAGATGCTAAAATGTTTGCACCCTTGGAAATCGCTAATTTCAGTAAAGGGTGGACTGCTGTAAACCCACAAACAATTCGCGAGTTTAATCAGTTTGCCGATTGGTTTCCTTATGTAATGAAGGCCGAAACTTCTGGTGAATCCTTCACTTTTAAGTTTAAGGGTTCTATGTTGGGCTTTTTTGATATTGGCGGGCCCGAAGCCGGACAGCTTATACTGGAAGTTGATGGTCAAAGAATGAGGATACAAAAACAAACAGGAACACTTGCCTTAAAAGCTGTGGGAAACAGTGAGTCAACAAATCTGATTAATAGATTCAATTCTTTTTGTAATAATAGGTACAGAGGGCAGGCAGAATTTATAGAGTTAACACCAGGAATACATACTGTCAAGTTTATTGTTTCTCCCGAAAAAGCAAATAAGAAACAAATTTTAGGAGAAGCACAATTGAAGGATATAACAAATAATCCCGACAGATACGATAACACCAATCTGTATATCGGTAAAATACTAATAAGAGGCGAAATAGTCAAATAATTACAAACGATAAGAAATAATCAACACATTAAATATTTAGATAATGAGCAACAGAATTTTACTTTATACACAGAGCTTCACCTTTTTTGTTTTTTTATCCCTGATAAGTGTTTTTTCCTACGCTCAGGATGGTGGTAAAGCTTTAAGAATATTTGTAATAGGGAACAGTTTTTCACAAAATGCTACCGCATATTTACCCGATTTTGCCAAAGAAAGAGGGAAAGAATTAATTATTGGAAGAGCCCAATTAGGAGGATGTTCTTTAGAAAAACATTGGGGCTTTGTAGAGCTTGCAGAGGCTAATCCGGACGATCCAAAAGGGAGAGCTTATAAAGGTAAATCATTACGTATGTTACTGTCAGAAGGGACATGGGATGTTGTGACTATGCAACAATACTCATATCATTCAGCAGATTTAGAAACTTACGGTCCTTATGCTCAAAAGCTTTATGATTTCATCAAACAAATTCAGCCAAATGCTAAGATTATTTTACACCAAACATGGGCATACAGGGCAGATGCGAAAAAATTTGGTAGAGTAGTTCCTGGGAAATTAGCTCAAAACCAAACAGAGATGTGGCAGAAATCAAGAGAAGCGTATCATACAGTAGCAAAACAGCTGAATGTAAAGATTCTTCCGGTAGGCGATGCTTTTAACACTGTTGCTACTGATAATAAATTCGGATTTAAAAAAGATGAGAGTTTTGATTATGATAATCCGGTTTATCCAAATCTTCCAAAACAGGATTACTCTTTAAATATGGGATATTATTGGAAAGATAAAAAAATAGTGTTCGATCCAAATCATGCAAACGAATCGGGAAGATACCTGGGCTCATTAATCTGGTATTCATTTTTATTTAATGAATCACCAAAAAAATTACAATTCATACCAGATAAAGTTCCAACAGAATTTGCATCATATTTAAAGAAAGTAGCTATAAAAGCTTACAGCAGCAAATAAAAAAAGGATTTTAACCGAAGCATATTTATAATTTTCATAACCGCTTATTGAAAGAGATTGTCTCATTTCAGTAAGCGGTTTTATTTTATGAACTTTTATTGAAATATAATTTTGGAATTACAAAACAAAATTATACTTTTATTAAATAAACCAAACCAAACCAAACTAATTTATTTGTCTTAATTCCATATCTAATAAATAAGTAATTAAGAAATGTTAAGAGCAACCATTAAAAATATCAAACGAACCAGTTCATATTAAAACATAAAATAGAAAGATCATGAAGAAAACATTACTACTAAGTTTTTTGTTAGCTGCGGCAACTCATTCGGCTTTTTCACAAAAAGCATTTACAACAGGAAGTTTGTCAGTTTTAAGAGTAGGTGATGGCACTACAGAATTAAGTCCGTCGGCATCTCCGGTATTTATAGATGAATATTCTACAACAGGAAAGCTTATTCAAAGTATTGCTTTACCAACGCAAGTATCGGGAAGTAATAAAATTTTGACATTAGATGGTAACACATCAGGAGTTTCTTCATTTGAAGGAATTTTGTCTCTGTCGCAAAACGGAGAAAGACTTACTGTAACAGGTTACGACGCTCCTGTAGGTACAAGTGCAGTGACTTCTACAGAAAGTGAAGAAATTAAAAGAGTGGTAGCTGTAATTAATGGCTTGGGAGATGTAAATACAAAAACAGCATTAAATATTTATCCGAAAACTTTTATCAGTTCGGCTGTTGCAGACGGAGACAACTTATGGATATCTGGCGGTAAAGCAAATATTTACCATACTACCATAGGTGCTGCAAATGCAACATCATTAGTTTCTCGTACAGGAAGAGGTATGGGTATTTTTGATGGCCAATTGTATAGCGCTCAGTCAACAGGAACTGCCAGTACTTTGATTGCGGTGGGTAACGGTTTGCCAACAGCAGCAGGACAGGTTGTTATGCCTTTGCCCGGAATGACTATAAATGCTACTACACCATCAGGACGTGATTTCGTTTTTGTGGATGTAAACCCTAAGATAAAAGGTTATGATGTGCTTTATATTGCTAATGGCGGAATTTCAGATGGTATAACCAAATATTCTTTAGTAGATGGAGAATGGGTTTCAAATGGAACAATAAAAGGACAATACACGGGAATTACGGCAGTGGTTTCTGGTACCGAAGTAGCAGTATATGGTGTTAAATTCGGTCTTACATCATCAGAATTATTCAAAATAACTGATAATACCGGCTATAATGGTTCCATTTCAGAATTAAGCAGACTCATTTTGGCAAAAACAGCAAAGAATACAGTATTCCGTGGACTTTCATTATCACCAAAAGGTAAAGCAAATATTAAATAGTAAAAAGAACTATTATGAAAAGTAAATTATTATTAGGCTTATTATTTGCCGCCGCAACTCAGGTTTCTTTTGCTCAGGTAGCTTTTAAGGATGGTACGCTTTCAGTTTTAAGGATAGGGGACGGAACTACAGCGCTGGGTACCGATGCTGCTCCTGTATTTATTGACGAATATTCTACAGCAGGTGTACTTCAAAGAAGTATTGCTTTGCCAACGGCATTGCCACAAATTGGAAATAATAAAAGATTAACTTTAGATGGAAATACAGCAAACGTTTCTTCTTTTGAAGGTTTATTGGCATTATCTCAGGATGGTAAAAAACTAACCTTAACAGGTTATGACGCTGCTGTAGGGACAGCTGCTATAGCTAGTTCTGCAAGTGCGACTCATAATAGGGTGATAGGAATTATAGATGGAGCAGGTAATGTAAATACATCAACAGCTTTAAATATTTATAGTGGAAGTTTAATTTCTTCAGCTGTTGTAGATGGAGATGATTTGTGGGTATCAGGTGGTGCTGCAAATATTTACTACACCACTGTTGGTGCTACTTCGGCAACTGCGATAGCAGGGCGAACAGGTAGGTCTATGCGTATTTTTAATGATCAATTATATGCCTCACAAAGTGGAAGTTCTTCATTCCCTGTGATTTCGATAGGTTCTGGTTTACCTAAAACTGCCGGACAAACTGTAGCTGGTTTACCTGGCATGACTTCTGGGACAGCATATGCCCGGGAATTTTTCTTTGCAGATATAGATCCCGATATACCGGGGAATGATGTGCTATATATAGTTAATCCATCAAATACCGAGGGTATTGCAAAATATTCTCTTGTTGATGGTGAGTGGGTATTAAATAGTCGTATTACCGGAACATATATAGGTTTAACAGGAGTTGTTTCCGGAAGTACCGTTACACTTTATGGGGTAAGATTTAGTGCATCGACTAATTCATTATTTAAAATAACGGATAATACAGGTTATAATGGAGAAATGTCGACTATAGCTACTCCACTTACAAATCTTGCTACAGCAGGTGCTAATACTGTTTTTCGTGGAATTTCACTTTCACCAAAAGAAACTACACAACCTGTATCTCTTAGCTCATTTACAGCTAAATCAATCAATCAGGGAGCTCAGTTAAACTGGATAACAACATCCGAACAAAATAACTCTCATTTTGAAATTTATCGTTCCACAGATAGACAAAATTTCACATTCCTTGGAGATGTGAAAGGGAACGGAACTTCAGACAGAGTCTTAAATTATTTATTTATTGATCAGCTTATACCAGCAGGTACCAGTTATTATAAATTACGTCAGGTTGATATTGATGGAAAATATAAGGAATACGGGCCAGTTGTTATTCATTCAGATCTGCAAAAAGCTGATGATATAACGCTTAGTGTAAAAGAAAATAGTATTGAACTGGGTATTACAGCTTCAGGGCCAAAAGCCGAAATTATTATCAGGAATGTTTCTGGTCAGAAAATAATTTCTACGTCTGCCAATTTAAACAAAGGCATAAACCAGGTTAATATTCCTTTCCAGCAAAATCCGGGTCTTTATATATTATCCGTTAAACAGGAAAACGAAGTTCTTACGAAGAAGTTCATAAAATAGAATTTAATAACACAGAAGGTATCATTACTCCATAAGATATCTTCTGTGTTAGATTTATAACTACTGCTAAACCCCATTTTTATAATCTACGGGTTTAAATCATAAATAAGTTTTACGATGAAAAGATTTTATTACTTATTAATCTCACTGTTTTTTTTTCCGGAGTTTACCGTTGTTAATGCTCAGAATTTATCAAACAGAAATCTATTTGTAGTTAGAATTGGTGATGGCAGCAATTTATTAACTAATAATGCAACACCTGTATATCTGGATGAATACAATGTAAATGGTGTTTTGGTAAAAACGATTGCCATGCCAATTGCAGATTCTGGTCTTAATAAAAAATTAACCTTATCGGGAAGATATGCTTATGAAGGATATCCGGTATTATCTCCTGATGGAAAATCTGTGAGTTTATTAGGATATAATGCACAGCTAGGTACCAATGCTGTAGGTACAACTTCCAGTAGTTCAATTAGCAGGACAGCGGGGATTGTTTATGCCGATGGCAGTGTAAATACCAGTACAAGCTTAGAAGATGCTTTTTCTTTAGTAAATGCCCGCTGTGCAGTTTTCGATGGCAATAATGGTATATGGATGACAGGGGGGACGAGTGGAGTTCGATAT
>JAZQRF010000048.1:0-2269 GCA_045629485.1 Pelobium sp.
ATAAGCGTCTCCTGTTAAACCATGAGGATATTTAGGAAAACCATTATATCCAAAATAAGAATCAAAAGCTACAGTAGTTCTTCCTTCTTTACCTTTCTTAGTAGTAATAAAAACTACCCCATTAGACCCTGCAGAACCATAAATTGCGGTTGCAGAAGCGTCTTTAGCAACGTCAATTGTTTCGATATCGCTAGGATTTAACTGAGAAAAATCTCCGGGAATACCATCTATTATATATAATGGAGTAGAACTACCAGAAATACTTCTTTGGCCTCTTAATGTTACGTTTACTCCAGCACCGGCCCTACCAGATGATTTCATGATTTCCATACCGGAAACCTTACTTTGCATAGCGTCCATTACGTTAGATGTTGGTGTACGCATAATTTCCTCTGCTTTTACAGAAGCAACAGCACCTGTTAAGTCTTTTTTCTTAACTGTACCATATCCAATAACCACCACCTCTTCCAAATTAGAGATTTCATCCTCAAGGGTAATCACCAGGTTATTTCGTCCGGCTGCAGGAACCTCCAGTGTTTTAAATCCTAAAAAACTAAACACAAGAGTTTCATTTCCGGTAGGAAGATTCAATTTAAACCCCCCATTTACATCACTTATGGTTGCAGTATTTGTGCCCTTAATTTTGATGCTCACGCCTGGTAACGGCTCGCCTTTATTGTCTGTAACGGTACCGGTTACATTAACGAATCGGGAGGAGACTTTAACCTCGGGCTCTCGTTTGGAAAGATTTGATTCCACCGCATAGCCTGCCCCTGGTAAAAGCATTGCTATCAATAGAGGTGCACATACCACTTTTCGCCTCCTGCCTTTGAGAGGCGCCTGTAAAGATAACTTCATAGTTTTTCTTGTTTCAATTTGGTTATATATTAAGTTTTAACTCTAATGCCCAAAGCATCAAAGAAAATGAGCTGTCAACTTCTTAAAAAGGACATTACTATCCCTGACTTTAAGAAAATAAACATGATTATTAGGTAGATAAATTTGATAGGATTATCTTTTATTAAACATACATTCAATTCACAAAGCTCGCTTTGTATAGGATTTAAAGGATACGATATTACTTTTTAGACCCGGCGGATTTTTCGGCTTTAATCCTCTCCTGCCACTCCTTACTTGCCTTGTTCATATCTATCCCCTGGGCAGAAAGATAATTATTGATCTTTCCTTTATATTTCCCGAACCACCAATGCTTCTTATCTGATGAAGGCGCATCCATCGCATGATCTCTTGCCTCGATAAGAAAGTTCAGGATAGTTTCCTTTTGCACATCTGTTAGATTGGGCAACATTTCATTGTAGCCCTTGTAGGTTATAGGCACCACACCATAAGTCATTCCGTCTTTAACCTTCACGATCTGCTCGTGAGACAGTTCCGAAGAAAGCCTGCTGATGTATTCATCATGAATATTTTTCAATTGTTTATCAGCATCGGCGTTTATCGCTGCTTGCTTGCTCTCTAACACACTTTTATCATTTGAAAGGTTATCCTTTGCAGATTTAAGTGCTGTATTTCTATTTTCATGGTGGGTATTGAGATTACTGTATTGATTGGCAATAATATTCACTACTCTTTTATATTTTAAGGAATCGGTAATAGCTAACTTTGCAACAATTTTATCAGCTCTTTGGGTAATTACTTTAGTATAAGCCGCATCCTCATTTGCCCCTACAGCTTCCTGCGCAACTACATGAATTTTAATAAATGATATAAAAAAAACAATAACGCTTAGCTTCAGTATCTTATTCATCACAATTTAGGTTTAGAGAAAGAGCGGAATAGATATTTCATATCTCCTTCTATACAAATCTCCTGATTTCTGGTCAGGCTTTTCTGCGTATTATTATCAATTTAATATAGGATCTTGTCATTCCAAAAAAATAGTTGTACTTTTAACAATTATAAATTTATATACAATAAGCCTTTAAGTCCCACAGAGAAATAAAGTACGCACAGAAGCGTAGTGTTGCACATTATAAAAACAATTTAATTCAATGAAACCTCTATATCGCAAGGTTCCGGTAAAACTGGAGAGCTCATTTTCTGTAAGACATGATATTATGCCCAACTTTGGCAACATTTGGCATTACCATTCTGAATTAGAATTACACTACACTATCAGGGGTGAAGGAGTACGTTTTATTGGAGATAATATCGGCAACTTTTCTCCAAACGAAATTATTCTTCTTGGCGAGAACCTACCACATGCCTGGAGATGCAAAGAAGAATACTATCAGAACAATCCTGATCT
>JAZQRF010000049.1:0-6519 GCA_045629485.1 Pelobium sp.
AAATACGGTGTATTTACATTACCAATAACTATCGGGCTCGAAAAACTAACCGCAACACCATTGCTCTGGTTTAATGCCACCATCACTGCCCCTCCTTGTTTATGTGGAAATACGATATCCGCTTTCCCATCTCCATCAATATCTACAATATCTGCGAAAAAGGGACAATCAGTAGAGGTAATTTGGATAGCTGGTGAAAAGGTAATAGCTGCTGTGGTAGATGTATTTATAAACACATCCAGAGCGGTAGAATTATAAGAGGCAACCACCATATCCAATTTCCCATCGCCATTAATATCCCCCACTCTCACACTTTGGGTAGCTTGTCCGGCGGTTAGGCCAGCTACTAATTCATACTTTACTCCGCTGTTATCTGATATATTCCTAAATATAGAGACAGTTTCACTTTCTTCATTAGCAATAGCTAAATCTGCTTTACCATCCAGGTCAAAATCTCCAAAAGCAATATGGACAGGCTTTTGTCCGGGGCTTGGGATGCCTGTTACCGGTACGAACGCTTGAGATAATAAACCCGTTTGTGCCGGAGCATGTATGGGGGTAAAAAACTCTTTACTTTGGGCTATTAAATTTGAAGAGGGATCAACTACTGTAATTTTACCATAAGAGGCACCGTAAGGTACCGTAACATGTAGTTCATTTTGCGTTCCTGCTGTTGGCTTTACTTTTACGCCGCCAAAATACACATCCATACCCAGGTCCAGGTAATCTCCCTGGATAACGATAGAAACTCCCGGAGCACCACTTAGCGGAGAGATAGATTCGATAAGCGGATACCCTGGGGCTGCGTATAGTGTTGAACTAATAATAATCTGCAAAAAAAGACCTAACGTTCTTTTAGTTGATTTAAGGGATTTCGAGAGAGATAAAAGGAATTGTTTAGCCATGTGTAAACGTCAAAAAAAATTATAAATTTAATTATTTATTAAATGGAATTGCAAAAGTAAAATATTTTGACAAAAAAAGAATACAAAGGATAATAGCGAGGAGATAAATGTGAAGGAGGTGAATTTTTAAGCTTGCAATTAGAACAATTCAGGTGCTGTCGAAATTCGGGATGAATTCCCTGTGTACCGAGATAATATTGAAGCTTTCTTTAGAGAGACAACAAGCCTAACTGTTTTACTTCATTCATTTTTTCGATGGTGTGGTGCTTTTAGCACAAAATTTAATAAGAATCCGTTTAGCCGCTTTAGGCAAACATTGTTTAACCGAACCCAATCATTATTTTACTTTCTTTGATGATTTTGCTTTTGCATTATAGCTGAGACAAAGGTTTATCCAAAATTCAAAATCCGTTTTACTATCATAGCCGATGGGATCTACATAGCAGTAGCCTTTATATTCTTTATTATTCATGATCATAGGCTTAAAACCCTTTCTCTTTGATAGTTCCTGGGTTAATTCCGGATCAAACCGGCACATGAGTTGGTTGTCGCCTATGTTAATACACATTTTGTTGTTAACCATAAATGCCAATCCTCCAAAGATTTTCTTCTCTATAATTGAAAATTTATTCAATTCAGATAAGTATTCACGCACACGGTTGGCAAGAATTATATCGTAAGCCATAATACAATTTTTATTACTTTGTTGTTGTCTGTAGTTCTATCTCGCTGCCTGCTTGCAGCACAAGGTTATAAAACATTTTTAAGTATTTGCTCCAGTTCTTCGGTACTTATCCTTTTTGCAATTATTTTACCTTCCCTGTCTATCAATATATTGTCGGGTATAGCACCTATATTAAATAATAATGCAATTTCGTTCTGCTGTCCTTTTAAATCAGAAACATTTAACCAGCTTAGCTTGTCTTGTTCAACTGCTTTTAACCAACTTTTACGGTCTGCATCCAGAGATACTCCCAGGATTTCGAATCCTGAATTTTTATACTTTTGATATAATCTTAAAAGATTGGGGTTTTCTTGTCTGCAAGGAAGGCACCAGGACGCCCAAAAATCAATAAAAACGAATCGCCCGCGAAGACTGCTTATCGAAATAGATTTTCCATCCCTATCGGTTTGTGCAAAATCTGTTATTGGCATTTGAATAACAGCCTTATTGCTTTTGTCTATTGCAGCTTTAAGACTAAGGCCGTAATAACTTTTTTTTAATTTCGTATCAAGATTCTCGTAAAAGGATATCAGCTCTTGCTGTGAGAAGCCAGGACTAGCATTTTCAACCAGAATTAATGAAGCCATCTCGTTCGGGTATTGGTTCAGAAACGCTTTTAGTTCATTAATATAGAAATGCTTTTGTTCGGCAACATCTTTGTCTTTCATCAGGATTACTTTATCCATTATTGTACTCTGGAAAGATTTAGTTAAAGCATTTGTTTTGCCTCCTTCTAAAACCGTAGTGTTTACGCGACATACTAATTTGCCATCATAATTTTTGGTTGTGGTATCGAGACGGACAGTCAAATCGCCCGGTTCTAAAATAAACTCATTGAAGTAAACCTCCTTTTTATCGTTTATGAAAAGACTTGCCGGAACAGGAAGGTCGATAGCGCCCTTAAACGCGAATGTGCCATTGCTTGCCAAACATCTATCTACTTTATCAATATACTTCAAATAGATTACTCCATTAAAATCTTTAAACGAACCTTTAATTAAAAAGGAGTTTTGAGCAATTAGCTGATTGCAACAGCATAATAAGAGAATGGAGATATATCGTCGCATAAAATCAATTGCTTATAGGTAGATAGCCGACTATTTGGTCTTTTTAAATTTACGGATAACGAAAAAGCATTGGCGATGTGCGGGCAAAATAAAACGAAAAGTTCTATTTAGTACCCCGAAGCGA
This sequence comes from Pelobium sp., assembly GCA_045629485.1. Lineage (GTDB taxonomy): Bacteria > Bacteroidota > Bacteroidia > Sphingobacteriales > Sphingobacteriaceae > Pseudopedobacter. The sequence goes on from JAZQRF010000049.1 coordinate 2,821, forward strand.
ATGCTTTTTCAATGAAACCAAATTACATAAAAAATTTAATTTAAAAGCATACACAGCTAAGTATTTGAAGCTTATCAGTTAAACTTCTTCCCAAATTTGCCATTACAGAGTTTATGAGACGTTTTTTTACTAATTTTTATAATAATCCTCAAAATTTTGGTTTTTTGATTCTTGATATTCTTTAATGAATGAATCTAAAAATTCGCTTTGTTTTAAAAACAGCAACGGATCTTTTATATTGATTATATCATTTATTGCTTTATGTTTATCTGTTTGTTTATTAAAATAGGCTTCTGTTATTTTGTAACCCATCCAATATCCCAGATCATTTGGCCGATCGTCATTTCCAGAAGTTCCATAAAGCCAATCTTGATTATCTTTTTCTTTCAATCTTGTAATAAATTCCATGCAAAGTTTATCTGCATTTTTTTCTCCATATTGATAAGCAGTTCCATTATTAGCTTCTCCCGAAATAAACTCTCCAATGAAATCTGCTCCACCTTCGTTAAGTGTCCATTTTAACAACATGTCGTTACCTTCGAGTTTTTGTTGATAATGGATTAATTCGTGAGCGATTAAACCAGTAACGTCATCAAGATTTTTGAGCATTTCTGTTCCGATGATCACCCCATCATCAGAAGAAGTACCGCCGGAATTGAATCTACCGTACACAAAATAAACAGGCGGAAATTTTGCGTTTGGATACCAATATTTTAAAGCGCTATAGATTGCTCTAACTTTTTTTTCCTTTCCGGAAATTCCGTCTAGAACATTTCTTGTTAGTTCATAATCATTCTTCTTTTTTTTAACCATTACATAAAGCGAATCGGCATTAATAATTCTACTTTCTATAAATCCTTTACGCCCGGAGAACCATTTTCGATATATTCTCTAAAAGGATTTTCAGTTGAATTGCTCATTTTGTCAAAAGCATTCCAAAATCTTTTGGTATCGCTAATTTCAAACACAGCATTTAACGGACTCTCAGAAAAATTTGACTGAGCCCAACCAAAATTGGAAACAGCTAAAAATGTAATCAGGAATATTGATTTAATTTTCATAATTGATTGTAAATGCATTTTTTTTAGACTGTCGCATAACGTTAAGATGTTTATGGTTGAAAAACGTCAGTTTCAATTAACCCTTCTCGCATATTAAGATTCCTTAAAGTTCGTCAATTTTCTTTTTTATGCTGTTTTTTTCTGCCTGGGTTTTAGCTAATAAAAATGCTTTTTCAAAATGTTTTTTAGATTTTATATTATCGATGTCTTTACAAAGCTCGCCAAGCAAAATATAATAGAAGTGGTTGTCTGATAAATTTAATTTTTCGGCTTCAATTAATGCTATTTGTTTGCCTTTAGCTTTTGATAATGCAAATGTTCTGTTAAGTGCTGCAATTGGTGAATATTCTAATTGTAATAAGTGATTATATAACTGCAAAATATTCTCCCATTTGTCTATTGTATCTGCTTTAATGGTATGCCAATAGGCAATTACTGCCTCTAAATAATATTTTGAAAGGATGTTCCAATTTGAGGCTTGTTTAAGAAAGTAATTGCCTTTTAAAATTAGCTCATCGTTCCAAAGATTTTCGTCCTGGTCCTGATACAAAATAATTTCTCCGTTTTCAGTTGTTCTTGCATCTAAACGTGAAGAATGAAAGCACATTAAAGAGAGTAAGGCGTTTGATGAGTGTAAATTTGTCTGTTCGTTTTCAATGAGTAAATATGTCAACCTCACAGCTTCTAAACAAAGCTCTTTGCGAATGACAGCATTTCGCCTTTCCGAATAGTAACCTTCACTGAAAAGCAAATACAAAGTTGTTAAAACGGTTTCTAATCGCTTATCAATTTCTGTTTTGTCGGGAAATTTAATTTGAACTTTTTCAAGTCTCAATTTTTCTTTGGCTCTAAAAAGACGCTTATTAATTGTCTCTTTATTGGTTAAAAATGCGTCTGCAATTTCATCAATTCCAAAACCGCAAAGTATGCGAAGTGATAACCCAATTTGTGCTTCTACTGAGATTGAAGGGTGGCAAATAGCAAATAACATTTGTAACTGGCTATCGGTTATGTTTTTTGCTGATAAATCAATTTCTATCTCTTCGTCTTTAATGTTTGCAAATTGTATTTGCTTTAATATTTTTTCAGCAAATATTTTATTGTGATGGAAATAGTTTTTTGCTTTATTTTTTGCAACTACATACAGCCACGCGGTCGGATTTTTTGGTATTCCTTTATAACGCCAGGTTTCAGATGCTAATAAAAAAGTTTCACTGGCAATGTCTTCTGCAATTTCAATATGCTCAATACCAAAAAGTTTACAAAGTACGGCAGTTATTTTGCTGTATTCTGTCCTAAATAAATGTGGTATTAATTCTTGTTGTTCCATTGAATTGGAAAAGACCTCTGATTTTCAGAGGTCTCTTATTGACAATTTATTAGTGTTGTGTAATCTGTCTAACCTCAACAGTATTGTCTTCTCCTTGCAATACTGGCGAACCTTTTGCAAATTCAACAGCCTCTTCAACAGTTTCTGCTTTTACAATAATGAAACCGCCAAGCGTTTCTTTTATTTCTCCAAATGGCCCATTGGTAACAATATTATTGTGTCTTACTACTTTTGCATTGTCAAAAAGTAAACCTGTTCCGCTAACAAACTTATTTTGAGCCGCAATACCACCAACCCAATCCATTTGTTGTTTCATCCAAATTTGCATTTGTTCTGGAGAAACTTTTGCTGTTGCATTTTCGTGTCTGAAAATTAAAATAAATTCTTTCATTTTGTCTAAAATTTATATTGTTATTGAATTATACACCAATAACAAATGAGATTTAAAGAATTGGACATTATGGGATCTAATATTCTACCGTTAAATGCATTTTTTGCAATTGCCCCTCTCCTGCCTTTAGGTTTGTAAAGGCTAGCGAAACAATAACCTAAAACAAATCAATTAAGTAGGTTGATATTTCGCCAGGTTTATTTATGATCTCTTGGTCACTTTGTAAGGTTTTCCCTGGTCATTATAGGTTGTTCAATCTCCAACCGGCGCTCCTTTATCAAATATCCTGAACGCTTTAAAGTTCCATCGATTCTATACCATTCCCAATATCCTTGGGGTTCACCCTTTTTTACTTTCCCCTTAGACCAAATCGTTTTACCGCTTGCGTGATATTTATAGTTTCTCCATTTATTATTGCTGATTTCTTTGGGTTGGTTGTTTTGGCCATGGTGCACAATTTGATTTTATTCGTTATCAATCAGATTCCCTTGCTCTAATTGGTCCGAAAAGATCATTTCTCTCTTCTGTAAAATGGCCTGCTAAAAACATCTATCCAGCCTACAATAGCAAGTGCCATAAAGTAAGTCCCTTCCTCATTATTGGATTTAACTTCGGTACTCATTACTTAAAGTTAAAGATTTTGCTAAAAAAAATGCACAAGTCTCCTCTTGCAATTACCTTCCCCTCAGAAGACTTTCGCCAGATGGGTAAATATCAGCCTTCGTACTAGTATTCTTAAACTATCCAGCTTTATAAATAACCTTTCCGTCAATCATGTTCAATAAAACTTTAGTTTCAAGTGTTTTTACGGAGTGACTTTTTAATAAATTGGTATCTAAAATAATTAAATCTGCTTTTTTACCAACTTCAATCGTACCCCTAAATTTTTCTTGCCGCATTTGATAAGCACCACCATA
>JAZQRF010000050.1:0-21371 GCA_045629485.1 Pelobium sp.
GTATTAAGATGGGCATTTGAAGAAATAGCTAAAGGAGTATTTAATACCGAGCAGATTTATTTACTCGCCAGAAAAAAGGGCTTTACAGGTGTAAAAAGTCTATTCTGGTTTGCTATTCGAAACCCTGTCTACTGTGGTAAAATATTTATCCCAAAATACAAAGATGAAGAAAGTAGCTATGTTAAAGCCCAACATGAGCCAATTGTCACTGAATACCTTTTTGAGCAGGTACAGGATGTTTTGGATGGGCGGAAACGTAAATACTTGCCAAAAGTTGAGTCAAAACCTACATTGCCTCTCCGTGGCTTTTTGGTATGTCCTGAATGCGGAAAAATCCTAAGCGGTAGTGTATCTAAAGGTACACGGTTATACTATTCTTATTACCACTGTTTCGCCGGTTGTAGTTACAGATTACGGGCGGAAGGGCCGAATGATCAGTTTGTAGCAGAATTGAAAAAGTATATCCCACGTGAAGATGCGCTTGATATCTATAAAGTAGCATTACAGGACGCTTGGTTGAGCCAAACATCACATCTCTACGAGGAAAGAACCAAAATCAAACAGGCGATAAAGGAAATAAAAGACAAGCTATTGAATATGGCAGATCTGGTTGCATCGAAAAAGATGGAACCGGATGACTTTGGCGATCTAAAAATATTGAATGCTAAAAAAATGACTGGCCTTAATGGCCGTCTTCAGGAATTGAATTTAGAGCATATTGATATTGAAGACTTGTTGGAAACAGGTATTGATAATTTAATGAAACTGGAATATGCCTATGAAGTTGGTGACATTGATAAAAAGCGGGAAATTATAGCTGCTGTATTCCCCGATAAATTACACATTGAAAACGGGATACTTCGAACACCAAGAGTCAATGAAGCAATGAGATATATTTACCTGATGGAGAGCAATTTGTCTAAAAATAAAAAAGGACAAGTCAAAAATAAATTTGGCTTGTCCTCTGAAGTCGGGATGGCAGGATTCGAACCTACGACCTCCACATCCCAAATGTGGCGCGATACCGGGCTACGCTACATCCCGAACTTTGATGTTTTTCTTGGTGGTGCAAATGTAGTAAAATATATTGCTTAAGCCAATTAATTATCTAAAAACTATCAATAAACTTATAGAACACTAATAATCAAACAAATAAAATTAATGCTTTCTAACTCGCCTTTTATCCTAAGAAACTTTTCTCTAGTTCTAAAGGAACAATGTATTTTCCGTCTTTATAAACACGCATATTGCCGCCGGAGATCTCATCTATTAACATAATATCACCGCTTACTTTATCTCTCCCGAACTCTAATTTGATATCATACAGATCTAAGCCTTTTGTGGCAAGCTCGGCTTTGATCTGACCACAAATAATCTTGGTGAGTGATTTTATTGTTTGATAATCTTCTTTAGAAAGAATGCCGAGCATCGCCAATGCGTCCTCTGATATTGTAGGGTCTCCGCGTTCATCATCTTTTATAGTAATTTCTATAAGAGCATCCAAATCTTGTCCCTCTTCACAATATGCACCGTATCTTCTAAGAAAGCTACCCACGGCCTTATACCTGCAAATTACCTCCAGGCCTTTTCCAAAAGGCTCTGCCGATTTTACTACCATACTTACCTCATCGATATCTGCAGAAACATAATGGGTATTTACATTATTTCCCTGTAAAAGTTCAAAAAAGTGCTTGGTCATTTTTAATCCAGATTTGCCGGCTCCGTTTATGGTTAGACCTACAGTATTTGCACCGGGGTCAAAAACACCATCGGTTCCTGTTACATCATCTTTAAATTTTAAGAGTACCTGGTTATCTTCAAGGCTGTAAACATCTTTGGTTTTGCCTGTATATATTAGCTTCATATCTATATTTTTAAGGTAATAAATAATTTTAAAAATTCGATCGCCGATAAGGACCACAATATTGGTTTAATATGCTGTAAGCTCACCTCTTATAGAGGTTCTTAATCTTCTTAGCAACCTATCCTTCGGATAGTTACGACCTAATAGGTACATCAGTTTCGTTACAGCAGCTTCGAAAGTCATATCATAACCGTTTACCACACCCATTCGCATGAGCTCGCTGCTGGTTTCATAACGTCCCATTTCTACAGAACCTACTTTACATTGAGAAATATCCAGAATAATTTTCCCTTTCTGAATGGCCTCCTCCAGTTTATCTAAAAACCATTTTGCAGTGGTTGTGTTTCCAGTACCAAAACTCTCCATAATAATGGCTTCGGCTTCAGAATTCAACACAGCATCTACAATTTCGGGGCTTATGCCAGGATAAAGTTTTAAAACCCCTATATTATTACTCACGTTCGAGTGTACTTTAAGTATACAGTTTTCGCACTTCCCTATCGCTGCATCATTATATTTGATATGTACGCCTGCCTCAACCAATACTGGATAGTTAGGTGATCGGAAAGCTTCGAACTTGGCGGAATTGTATTTGAATGTACGGTTTCCTCTGTACAGCTTATTCTCGAAATAAATACATACTTCGGGAACACGGGCTTTACCATCTAGTTTTGCTGAAGCAATTTCCAGGGCAGTTATAAAATTCTCTTTAGCATCGGTACGAACTTCGGAAATAGGAAGTTGAGAACCCGTGATAATCACCGGCTTGGTTAAACCTTCTAGCATAAAGCTTAAAGCTGAGGCTGTGAAGGCCATGGTATCTGAGCCGTGAAGGATTAAAAACCCGTCATGATCTTCATAATTATCTTCGATAAGCTTTGCGAGAAAAGCCCATGTTTCAGGGGTCATATCAGAAGAATCAATAATAGGATCGAAAGAATGCACCGTAAGACGGCAATTCATTCTTTTCAATTCCGGAACATTTTCCTGGACCTGCTCAAAAGTAAAGGGTTTTAAGGACCCGGTTTCGGGATCTGTAATCATCCCTATGGTTCCTCCTGTGTAAATAACAAAAATATTGGTCATAGGGTTAATTAGAAATTCATAATTCTATACAAAGAAAAGCAAATTGAGCTATACACCAAATATTTTAATAGAATTAGCCGTGGTCACCTCAGCAACCTCTTCTATACTAATGTGATGGAGATCCGCCACTTTTTCGGCGATGTGGATTAAGTAAGAGCTTTCGTTAGGTTTTCCTCTATGTGGTACCGGGGCCAGGTAAGGAGCATCAGTTTCTAATACAATATCATTGAGCTTTAGCTGTTCTACTACTTTATCAAGGCCTGCCTTTTTATAGGTTACCACCCCGCCAATACCTAGGTAAAAACCTAAACTAATGGCATGTTCTGCCTGCTCCAGGTTACCTGTAAAACAATGAAATATACCTCTAAGCTTATCATCTTTTAATTCGTCAAGAATCTCAAAAACTTCACCAAATGCTTCCCTGCAATGGATCACGATTGGAAGGCCTAGTTCCTTCGCCCAGGCAATCTGCTTTCTGAAAGCTATTTGCTGATTCTGTAAAGTACTTTTATCCCAATACAAATCTATCCCTATCTCGCCTATTGCATAAATTTGCTGTTGACCCAGGCTTAACTTGATCTTAGCTAGTTCTTCCTCGAAATCTTCTTTTACATCACAGGGATGCAAACCTAGCATTGCAAAACAATTCTGCGGGTAATGCTGACAAAGATCTTTTATCAAAGCAATAGAATTGATATCCACATTGGGTAAAAATAACCTGGTGATGTTATTGTCGAAACAATTTTGAAGCAACCGGGCTCTCTTGTCTGGACTTGTTTCGTAGTAAATATGGGTATGGGTATCGGTGAGAATCATTATGATGATGTGGTATATTACAAAGAACGATAAGTTTTAGCTCAAATTATAAAGAATATAATTTCTTAGCGCTTGTTGAATTATAAAAAGCACTCTTCATTGCACTAGATAAAACAAAAAACCCCTTCTTTTCAGAAAGGGTTTTAAAATATTGATTAGTGGTTGTGCCCTGCATGGGGATCTGCCGGAGCAGCACCCGGAGCAACTGGTGCCGGAGCAGCAGCGCCTCCTTTTCCAGGAACAACATTTACCAGCTCAATTTCGAAAACAAGCGGAGTAAATGGTCCAATCATTCCACCTTGCATACCTTGTTCTCCGTATCCAAGAGAAGAAGGGATCAGTAAAACAGATTTGCCACCTTTTTTCATTTTCATCACACCTTCATCAAAACCTGGGATTACATTACCTTGTCCGATTACTAAGTTCAATGTAGTATATGGTTCTCTTCCCGGATTGTAGATATTTGCTTTTTTAGCAACTTCTGGCAAGCTGGTGTCAAATACTTTTCCTGAAACTAATTTACCTGTATAATTTACCATTACACTGTCTCCAGGTTTTGGCTGAACACCTGTTCCTTCGGTAGTAGTAGCAATTTGCAGACCTGAAGGCAGTTTCTCAACTTTTAGCTTATTATCGTCTATATATTTTTGAAGTTTTGGTCCTTCAGATTTCTTTGCTTTATCGCCTTCAGCTTTAAAGAAATCCTGAATTTTAGCCTGGAATTCTTCTTCTTTTGAAGTGTCTTTCTTAATAACATCCTCAATTTTTAAAGTGTAGATGATGTATTTACCTTTAATTCCCTGTGGCCTTGGCTGCCCTTTAGCTTCTGCTGAGTCGATATCTATTTTGATAGTAGCGCTATCTCCTTTAGTTAGCATCATTACTGCAGAAAACAAATCTCCATCGTACATTGGTTTTGGAACAAATGTTTGTGAAGCTCTATCCATTTCGTAAGAGTTATATAATACAGAATCTGCATCAGTCTTAGCTATTATGTTTAGGCTAATAAAATCACCTTCTTTAATAGAATCGCCTTCTACATCTTCGTGAATTTTATAAAGTAAACCAGAAGGTCCTTTTTTAAAGCCTCCATTACAAGCTGCAAAACCCAATGCAGCAATGCTCATGATTAATAATCCTTTTTTCATTAAAATTTATTGTTCGTTTATCGTTGTTTTTTCTTTAATCTTATTGCAATAATAAGTTTTTATATTCAGGTAAAATATTTTTAAATTTCTTTACAGTAGATTCTAAGCTTTCTGCGGAGTGTCCGCCCGCAGCGTTCCTGTGGCCGCCTCCATCAAAATACTTTTTGCATATTTCGTTTGCCGGAAAATCGCCGGTAGAACGCAAAGATAGTTTAACTCTATCAGATCTTTCTACAATAAAAGCAGCTAATTTAATGCCGTTAATCGAAAGCGCATAATTTACAACTCCTTCTGTTTCGCCGGTTTGTATGTCAAATTGTTTGATATCTTCTTTAGATACAGAAATGATAGCTGTATTAAATTCTCTTAATACTTCCAGCTTATTGCTTAAGCAAAAACCAAGAAATTTTAATCTTCCTTCGGTTGCGTTATCATAAACCTGTTGATGAATTCTCCAGTTCTCGGCTCCGGCATCTATTAAATCTGCCACAATTCTGTGCAAACCTGAGGTTACGGTTGGAAACCTGAAAGATCCTGAATCCGTCATGATACCCGTATATAAACAAGTGGCTACATCTTTATTGATGTATTCTTTGTCTCCCAATTCGTTTACAATAAATTCATAAACTAATTGAGCAGATGCACAAGCTCCAATATTCCAATACCTGTAATCATCAAATCCTTCGGGTTCCAGGTGATGATCTATCATTACTTTTACAGCAGTAGACTTTCTTACTTCTTCTCCCAGATCATTGATCCGCGATAGCGCATTAAAATCTAAACAGAAAATAATATCAGCTTCGGCAACTAATTTCTTGCTTTCTTCCTCATGATCTGTATAAATAATTACTTCCGGATTATTGGGTAACCATTGTAAAAAGTAAGGATAATCTGTTGGGCTCACTACTTTTGCATAGTGTCCTTTCTGGATTAAATAATTATAAAGTCCCAAAGAAGACCCCATTGCATCACCATCTGGTTTATGATGGGTGGTAATTACTATATGTTTAGGCTCAGCCAATAAAGCTTTAAGAGCGTTTAAATCAATCATCAATATTCAAATTAGGGCGAAGTTAAGCAATAGAAAGCAATTATAATCGGATTACTTTATCAAGTGATTTTAAAAGCCTACTTTTGTGTCAATTTTATATATAATGGCAACAAACAGAACATTTACAATGATTAAGCCTGATGCTGTGGCGAACGGACACATCGGAGCGATTTTAAACGATATTACTACTGCAGGATTTAAAATAGTTGCATTAAAATATATCGGACTTACAGCTGAAACTGCAGGAAAGTTTTACGCTGTACACAGCGAGCGTCCTTTTTATAATGATTTGGTTACGTTTATGTCTTCTGGACCTATTGTAGCGGCTATTTTAGAAAAAGATAATGCTATTGAAGATTTCAGAAAGTTAATTGGCGCTACAGATCCGTCTAAAGCTGAGCCAGGAACCATCAGAAATAAATACGCAAAATCTATTGATGCCAATGCGGTACACGGTTCAGATTCTGATGAAAATGCAGAAATTGAAGGAAGTTTCTTCTTTAATGCTTTCGAAAGATTTTAATTAAGCAAGGGCGATTTACCAATCGCCCTTTATATTTTGTGTTGCATTACAGCAACCTGCCAATAATCTTAAACCTTTCGAAAACTTTTTCTGTATGAGGTGCGTCTTTAAGCTCATCGGTTAAATCCTGCCCGGCCCAATGCTCATAATGCTTGCCTTTTAACCATAGGCGACTTTCGGTAACATCATAAATATTGCCAAGATAAGCTATCCATATCTGAGGCTTATCCTGTCCATTCCGTAAAGCCAGCTGCGATTTCGTATACACCGGAATTTCAATCATTTTTTCATCTTCCTGTTTCTAAAGTATTCGAAGAAAAGTAAATTCATTAATATCAATGATAAAGAATAGAAATGATCTTCGAAAGGTATTGTGCCTACCCTAAAACCCATATTTTCTGCATTGTTATACATTACAATTGGGATAGAAGTTAAAATTCCGTTGACTATGTAAAATGGAATTAAAGACACCAGATAAGCAATATAAAATCTGCCCATGTTTAATTCCGTCTTTTTAAAAAGTGTAAACAGCAACACTACTATTAAAGTACTAAAATTGATGAGGCTATATAACCTGTCGTAGTACATTATCAACAAAAGTGCACTTAAAAGTATAAGGCTTACGCTGATGAAATTATGGAGTTTTCGAGATAAATTGAAATTAAAATAGGAAATCAGGCACTCGTAAATAAATATACAGGCAAAAGGAACGGTAACAAAAAACAGGATCTCTTCTAAGGGTAGTCCCCAAAAATTTATTCCTAAAATATATTCGCTATTAAAAGACCAAACCTGGTGAACAGTAAAAAGATAATCCCATAAAAGATACAACAGGCCTGTAATTACCAAACCAGGAAGAATAAACTTCCACTTTTTATAAAAATGGACCTTTTGATCAAATGACAACAGCAAAGGAAAAAATATCACCAAAGCATTAATCAGCAGGTAAGAATAATGTTTATCCATTAAGCTATTAGTTTATTTAAAGCAACTATTTCTGCCGGAGTACAGCGTTTACTGTCTATTAGAAATTTCACGATATTTTTAAGGATAGACGGATCTATCTGTTTGACTACCGTTTCTTTTTGCCCTGCAAGTGAGATAAGTTTCTTTCTATCCTCTTCCAGGTGTTTACTGTAACCTAAAAAATCGGGAAGATAGTGTTCTAAACTAAAGCGGAGAAAACGAATTTCCAACTGATTTGGGCTTAGGCTTACCGCCTGGTCTAAAGTTTTACATCCTTTTTTAAGAAAGCCCAATTTATTCACCGGGTTCCAGGAGTGCTTTGCCCTAATGGCATCGGAAGCGCCCAAATAGGCCAGAATTAGGGGACTGGGATTTTTTATACTTTGTAATTCGCCATAAAGCCTGGTTGCTGTTTTTTCATTGGTTACTGCATCTACATAATCTTTTCTTATTTTATTGATGTCGTATGAAAAAGCGGCTGGAATAGAAAACCCTACCAATAGAAGGATAAAAAGAATATTTTTTTTCATTGAATATTAACGCTTACACCATGTGCATCTTATCTTTTAACATGGCTTGTGCCATTAAATAGAGCTTTTGCGAATCTGAAATTCTGATTCTTTTATCTGAAATTATTTTTGCCGGTGTAGCTTTTATTTTTTCAAAAAGTTCCAGATAATAAACATATGCTACATATACACCTAATTTACACCCTTTTGGCAAAGCCCTTATCCCTTCCAATGCATCATCAAAATCTGCTTTAATATCTTTTTGGATTTCCTGCTTTTGACTTTCTGAAAATTCTAAAAAGTTTACAGAAGGAAAATAAGTACGCCCTCTCTCGTCAAAATCAGATTTGATATCTCTTAAAAAGTTAATCTTTTGAAATGCCGACCCCAGACTTCTTGCCTTGGGCACTAAAGAATGATAGAGCCCCTCATTTCCTTCGCTAAAAACCTTTAAACACATTAATCCTATTACTTCTGCAGAACCATAGATATAATCTTTATAGCTCTCGTCTGTATACTTTGTTTTATCTAAGTCCATCTCCATAGATTTAAGGAAAGCGTCTATCAAACCTAAATCTATAGCGTATTCATTTATAATGATCTGAAAAGATTGTAATACGGGATTTAAACTTACTTTTTCTTCTATCGCCAGAAAAGTGTCTCTGCGAAAACGGGCTAATAATTCCTGCTTATTTTTATCATGAAAAGTGTCTACAATTTCATCTGCAAAACGTACAAAACCATAAATACCATAAATTGGAGACCTGAATCTTTTATGAAATGTTTTAATGCCCAAACTAAAAGAAGTGCTGTACCTTTTAGTGATAATCTTACTGCATTTTAAACACGTTTCATCATAAAGATTCATAAATAGTTGTAGAATTTAAATCATGACAAACATAATAAAGATTTGTTTTCTTTTTTCGCTAAAACAAAAAGCTATTTCTTTAGATTTATGCCATAGATGAAAAAAGATTCCAGCGTTTTGGTAATTGGATCTGGCTTTGCCGGACTTTCTGCCGCAACTATTTTAGCAAAAGAAGGATATAGCGTTACGATTTTAGAAAAAAATGAACAAGCCGGTGGCCGGGCAAGGCTTTGGGAAAGCGAAGGGTTTAAATTTGACATGGGGCCCAGCTGGTATTGGATGCCCGATATTTTTGAAAATTATTTTAATCTCTTCGGGAAAACTGTTAAAGATTATTATCAATTAGTAAGACTTGACCCAGCCTACAGAATCTATTTTGGAGAAGAGGAAATTGCCGATATTCCGGCAAATATGAATGAGCTAGAAGCTTTGTTTGAACGATATGAAAAAGGCAGCAGTGTTGGTCTCAGGAAATTTATGGAACAGGCAGCCTTTAAATATAAAACAGCCATGAGCGATTATGTTTTCCGGCCGTCAAAATCCATCACAGAATTTATTGATTTTAGGCTGATATTGGAAAGCTTAAAAATCCACATGCTCACCCCCATGAGCCAGCATGTACGAAAGTATTTTACTAATCCAAAACTCATCCAGCTATTAGAATTCCCTGTATTGTTTTTAGGAGCCACTGCCCAAAAAATACCAGCAATGTATAGTTTAATGAATTATGCAGATTTAGCCTTAGGCACATGGTATCCTATGGGGGGCATGCATCAAATTGTAAAGGCGATGGTACAGCTTGCTAAAGAAAATGGCGTAAAAATAGTTTTAAATACGGAGGTTAAGAATATCGTGGTAAAAGAAAAACAAGTTACAGAGGTAGCTACCACTAAAGGAAATTTCCAGGCGGATTTCATTATCTCAGGTGCAGATTATCAACACACTGACCAGGAACTATTAGCAGCTGAAAATAGAAATTATTCTGAAAAATATTGGGATAGCAGAACCATGTCGCCATCTTCCCTCCTATTTTACATTGGTTTAGACAAAAAAATTGGAGACATCAAACACCATAACTTATTTTTTGATGAAGATCTGGATCAGCATGCAAAGGAAATTTATACCGAGCCTCAATGGCCTTCAAAGCCACTGTTTTATGTATGCTGTCCTTCTAAAACAGATGATTCTGTTGCTCCTGTGGGAAAAGAAAATTTATTTTTCCTTATTCCGTTGGCTCCTGGCTTAAAAGATTCGGAAGAAATGAGGGAGAAATATTATCAAATCATAACAGAAAGATTTGAAAAGTTAACGGGTGAAAAAATTCGCGGACATGAAATCGTAAAAAGAAGCTATGCGATGGATGATTTTGTAGCCGATTACCATTCTTTTAAAGGTAATGCTTACGGTTTGGCCAACACACTTAAACAAACAGCTTTTTTTAAGCCTTCTATTAAGGCTAAAAAAATCAATAATTTATTGTTTACGGGACAGCTAACAGTACCTGGCCCAGGTGTGCCGCCATCATTAATTTCTGGGCAGGTTGTAGCCAAAGAAGCTATGAAATATTTAAATAATCTTAAAAATTAAACAAAAAAAAGAAGCCAAACGCTGGGTTGGCTTCTTTTTAAAACTTAATGATATTGTTAAGCGGCTACAGCCTCATTTACTTTATAATCGTAAGCTTTAAGATTTTTCTTTAATAATTTTCTGGCTACATGTATTCTTGTTTTTACTGTTCCTATCGGAATAGAAAGATGATCTGCAATTTCGTGGTATTTAAATCCTTCGAAGTGCATAGTAAAAGGCACATAATATTCTTCCTGAAGTTTAGATAATGCTTTCTTAATATCATCCATTACAAACTTAGGATCTCCATCATTCACAGTTGCAGAATAGGATAACTGCGGTGAAGAAATCTCATCGGTTTTAGTAACGAAAGTGTTTATTTTAACGAAACGACGATAATTATTAATAAAGGTATTCTTCATGATGGTATAGAGCCATCCTTTCAGATTTGTTCCTTCTTTAAATTTATTATAGTAGGTAATGGCCTTTAAGATGGTATCTTGAACAAGGTCATTGGCGTCATCAGAATCATGAGTAAAATGCAATGCATACATTTTTAAAGACGAAGCCTGGCGCATTACTAGTGTGTTAAATTCTATCTTTGTCATTAGGTTTTTGCTTTTGATAAAAAAATTAAACAAACTCATTTTAAGCTTGCCGTTCACATTTTGTTTATTTAAATAAACAAAGCGTTACAACATTTTTATATTATCAAAAGGCGGACCAAATACATTCCTCCTAATAAAATGTTTTAATTATTAATGGAAATTTAACATAACAATTTACGCACTTATACCATATTCACCTCTCTCTCAAGTGTAACATCAAATTTTTTCTTAACCGAATTAATAATTTCAGTAGAAAAATCAAAAATTTCTTGCCCTTTAGCCCCCCCGTGGTTTACTATTACCAATGCCTGGTTGTGCCATGTACCGGTATTCCCAATAATTTTACCTTTCCAGCCGCACTGCTCTATTAACCAACCTGCAGCAATTTTCACTTCGTTTTCGCCGACTAAAAAGTGTACAATTTCCGGAAACTGTTTATGGATTAGGTCAAATTCCTTTTTAGAGATGACCGGGTTTTTAAAAAATGAGCCGGCATTACCAATTGTCGACGGGTCTGGCAATTTAGAAACTCGTATTTCAGAAACTACTTTAGAAATATCCTTAATTGTAGGATGCAGGATAGCTCTTTTTAAAAGTTCGGCACTTATTGCACCATAACTTAAGTTAAACTTTGGAGTAGAAGAAAGCTTAAATTTTACAGAACAAATAATGTATTGACCTTTCAAATCTTGTTTAAAAACACTTTCCCGATAAGCGAACTGGCAATCTTCTTTTGAAAACTCTTTAAATTCTCCTGTTGCAATCTCAAAAGCTAGGCAGCTCTCAAAAACATCTTTAAGCTCTACACCATAAGCCCCAATATTTTGCACAGGAGAAGCTCCAACTGATCCTGGGATTAAACTTAAATTCTCAACCCCGGCGAAATTATGATCTACACAATAATTCACAAAATCATTCCATACTTCGCCAGCACCTGCCTCTACCATTACTTTTTCGTGATTGATTACATGCTGAATACCACGGATATTTATCCTAATCACCAAACCTTCAAAATCTTGGGTAAAAAGCACATTACTGCCACCACCTAAAACCAACCTTTTTATGCTGTGCCATTTGGCATCGGCAAAAAGCTCTTTTAATTCTGCTTCCTCATTTATTTCTACAAAAAATTTAGCGTAAGCATCAATACCAAAAGTGTTGAAATTTTTAAGTGATACATTTTCACGGATTTGAAGCATGTTGATAAGTTAAAGTACATTATAATCTTTCCAGGTTGCAAAAGTAATTTAAACCTGGCTTTTTCTCTTCTTAAAATATTTAAGTGAGGCGCTTAATAAGCCAAACTCTTCTGAAGGATGTTTTGCAGTTGATTTGTGGTGAATCTTATGAGCCCTTCTAATACCCAGAAGATACCAATTGAAGGTTTTAAAAGGTTTTATTCGGTTATGAATGAACCAGTCGTGAAAGACAAAATAAATACAGCCATAAATAGAGATGCCAGTTCCTATCCAGAAATAAACAGTTAAAGATTTTTTGCCTGTCCACATTAAAACTAAAGCAATTATTGCGAATAATAGGCTAAATACATCATTCCACTCAAAAAAACCTTTTCTTTGCTCGTGATGAGTTTTATGTATGAACCATAAAGGGCCATGAAAAAGATATTTATGCATAGCCCAGGAAACTATTTCCATAAAAAGGATAGTGAGCAAAACAGTAGCTATAATAAAATACCAGTGCATAAAATAAAATATCAGCAAATATGCGTATCAATCATTAATTTAGTTAAATATTTATCACAAAAATGGATACGCAGGATAAAAAAAGAGAACTCATTATTGAAGCTGCTTCAAAACGTTTTGCTCATTTTGGTTTAAACAAAACCACAATGAACGAAATTGCAAGCGATCTTAAATTCTCTAAGGCGCTTTTATATTACTATTTCCCTGATAAAATAAATCTATATGCAGCAGTATTAGAAAAAATATTTAATGAGATTAGATTGGTTATTGATGAGGAACTCGAAAAAGCAACTACTCCTGATATTGCATTAGACATTTATATACAGACCAGGCAAAACTTCCTGGAAAAATACTTCCCGATTCTGGATTTCAGCAAACTATCTAATATAGAAAAGTATATTGACCTTAAAGAACTGTTGGAAAATGCTCATAAATCTGAAATTGATCATCTAAAAATTATCATCGGAATAGGGGTAAAAACAAAAATTTACAACATCAGGGATGTTGATTATACCGCTCATTTACTGTTTGATGCGTTACATGGGATCAGGTTGTATTACTTAACCAACACCAAAATCCAGTTTGGAATAGATAAAGAATTCCTTAACATGGTATCTCTAAAACAAAAAGAAATCGCTTCCATCTTCCTTAAGGGCTTAACCCAATTGTCATAGAATTATCACAAACAGGCTGGTAAAACTTAATTTCTATTAGGTGAAAAACTTTTGCTGTACATTTGACTTATTAGTTTAAAAAGTCAAAAAGTTTATAATTCAAAAATCAGCATGGCGGGACAGCTTGATAATAAGCAAGACCAGATTATTGGGGCAGCGTTAAAGCGCTTCTCTCATTTTGGGATTTCTAAAACAACAATGAATGATATTGCTGAAGATTTATCAATTTCTAAAGCTCTTTTATATTATTATTTCCCTGATAAGATTTCTTTAGTACTGGAGGTGGGCAAGCATATATTAGGAGAACTTATAAATGAGCAAACTTCGATTTTAAAAAACAGCAAAAATTTTAAATCGGGATTGAATGGGATTTTAGATGCCAGGATAAATTTCGGTAAAAAATACTTCATGATGCATATTGGCGATATACAAAGCAGTGTAGACATCCATGATCCGCGTTTTGTAAGCGTGATGAGCAGCATTAAGGAGAAAGAACTGGAGATGATTACTTCTTTCATCGAAGAATATAAAACGAAAGGTCATATCAAAGACATTGATACCCAACAAACAGCACAGGTTTTAATAGATACTGTAACAGGGATTTGGATTTGTGAAATCCATATCAACAATAAACAGCTCATCCCTACAGAAGAGCAGTTCGAAAAAATTAAGCAAAAAAACAAATTGGTCACTAATATTTTTCATGATGGAATTAAAAGCAACTGATACCGAACAAAGGATTCTGGATAAAGCCCGGGAATTGTTTTTCTTTTTCGGAATCAAAAGCGTGTCTATGGATGATATTGCCAAACATCTGGGGATTTCAAAAAAAACTTTGTACACTCATTATAAAGACAAAACCGAGATTGTAAGCATAATTATGGAAGGCCTGCTTGAAAAGCATGGTAAAGAAATAGTTGATGCTACCTCTAAAGCAGAGAATGCTGTGGAAGAAGTATTCATCCAAAACCGTGTTTTAATTAATGTTTTTAAAGATGTAAAGCCCAACCTATTTTTTGAAATAGACAAGTATTTCCCCGAAATATCCTGCCAGGTAAACGACCACCGCTACAATTGTGTGCTGGAGGGAATTAAAGAAAATCTTATCAGGGGGCTGCAGGAAAATTTATATAGGAAAGATTTAGATATAGACTTTACCGCACAAATAAGATTTAATCAGCTATTAAATGCTTTTGACCCTAAAGCCTTCTCTGAAACTTTAAATTTTACTGAAGTACTTAACCAGCTCACCATATTTTACCTGAATGCAATTATTACATCAGATCATAAAACAAGTTTACTAACATACTCAAAACAACATATATAAAATGAAATCAATAAAAGTGATTCTGTTAACACTAATGGGTTTATCGTTAACAGAGATAAGCTTGGCACAGCAAGAGCTTACCTTAAAGCAAGCTTTGAATTATGCTATTCAGAACAACGAAACTGTAAGAAAAGCCAGGCTTGATATAGAATCCGGGAAGTATAAAACAGAAGAAATCAGAGCGAATGCCTTACCTCAATTAAATGGTTTTGGCGGTCTAACTTATAACCCTATCATCGGACAATTAGTTGCAGGAGACGTAACTTTTAAAATGGGAAGAGCCTGGAACGCACAGGCGGGCGTTCAGTTAGACCAGCAACTATTTAACCAACAGGTTTTTACAGGACTTCAAGCAGCAAAAGCAAGTGAAGAGTACTATGCCTTAAATGCCAATCTAACAGAAGAACAGGTAATAGAAGCTACCGCTAACAATTACTACCAGGTTTTAGTGAACCGCGAACAGCTGGCTGTAGTAGAGACTAACATCAAAAATGTAAAAGTTGTAGAAAAGATTATAGATGACCAATACAAAAATGGTTTAGCGAAGAAAATTGATGCGGACCGTATTAAAGTTAATTTAGCTAATCTCGAAACCCAAAAGCAGCAATTAAACAATACGATTGAACAGTTAGAGATTCGGCTAAAGCTTTCTATGGGATTGCCTATCGAATCCCCAATCATTTTGCCGCCATCCGAATTAACAGAAGTTACTGCTGCATTAGTAAATACTGATGATAGCAACCTTAGGACAGAGCTAAAAATTCTAAATACACAGGAACGTCTTTTAGGTTTACAGAAAAAAGCTTACCAGGCAGAGTATTATCCAACATTAGCTTTAACAGGTAACTATTCATATACAGGATTAAGCGAAAGATTTGACCTATTTAAAAGCAATTCTCAGGCTTTTTGGTATGATGCTTCAGCCATTGGCTTAACCTTAAAAGTTCCAATTTTTAGTGGATTTAGAACACGCTCTAAAGTAAAGCAAGCTGAAATTGAGATCTCTAAACTAAATGAAGATATCAAATACACTAAAAATGCATTAAATGCAGAGCAGGAAAATGCAAATATCCAGCTAAGAAACAGTTTGGCTACCATCAATTTGCAAAAGAAAAATGTTAGCCTGGCTAAAGAAATATACAACAGTACACAAAACAATTACAATAATGGCCTGGCTTCTTTAACAGATCTGCTGGATACAGAAAATGCTTTAACACAGGCACAAAACAGTTACAACCAGGCTATTCTAAATTATAAAATAGCAGAAATTCAACTAATAAAATCTAACGGTAACATCAAAACACTTTTAAACTAAGATCATGAAAAAAATATTAATTCCAGTTATAGGCGTCATTGCAGTAGTTGCATTAATAGGCTGGGTACTTACTAACAACAAGAAAAAAAATGAAGCAAAAACTGCTATTGTTTCTGAAGGAAAAGGTGCAGTTACTGTTAGAACAGCTCAAGTGAGTAAGAATGAAATCGACATGAATTTTAGTGCTAACGGAACTTTTTCTGCAGCACAAGATCTTACCTTTCTTTCTGAAAACTCTGGAAGGGTAACCCGTATTACTGTTGATGAAGGTAGCCGTGTAAGCAAAGGACAGGTTCTGGCTTATATAGATGCAGAAATTTTGAATGTTAATGTAAGAAATGCAGAAGCATCTTACCAAAATTCTTTAAGAGATTTACAAAGGTACGAAAGCTCGTTCGCTACCGGCGGGGTTACTCAGCAACAACTGGATCAGGCTAAGCTAGGTCTAGAAAATACAAGGTCTGCTTTACAGGAAGCTAAAAGAAGGCTGAATGATGCAAATATTAAGTCCCCCATTAATGGCATTGTTAACAAAAGATTTATCGAGCAGGGCGCTTATGTTTCTCCGGGAACACAGCTTTTTGAGATAGTGGATGTTTCTAAATTAAAATTAGCCTTAACAGTTAACGAAAGCCAGGTAGCAAACCTAAAAGTTGGCGATAAGGTGAGAATAAAATCCAATGTTTATGCTGATAAAAATTTTACAGGAAAAATCTCTTTCATTGCTCCTAAAGCAGATAATTCTTTGAATTTCCCTATAGAAATTGAATTGGTTAACAACGCCGGAAATCAAATTAAAGCCGGAATGTATGGTACTGCAATATTCGAATTCCCTAAAGAAGCAGCAAAAATTACGATTCCTAGAACTGCTTTTGTAGGAAGTGTGAGCAGCAATAAAGTATTTGTAGCCGTAGTCGATAAAGCTGAGGAACGTAAAGTTATTGCGGGCAGAATATTTGGCGATCAGGTAGAAATTTTAGAGGGCTTAAAAGAAGGTGAAACCGTAATTACAAGTGGACAAATTAACTTGGTTAACGGAACTTCAATCTCACCTATTAAATAAAAAAATCAATGAAAATTACAGATATATCAATAAAGCGTCCCACGCTCGTAATTGTCGTCTTTACAGTACTCACCCTATTGGGTATCTTAAGTTATTTCTCATTAAATTATGAGCTATTACCTAAGTTTTCTCCTGCAGTAGTATCTGTAAGTACAGTTTATCCTGGCGCCTCTCCCAGTGAGGTAGAAAATACCGTTACCAAGAAAATAGAGGATGCTGTCTCCTCTATGGAAAACATCAAAAAGATAGATTCCAAATCTTACGAAAGTTTATCTATTGTTACCATAACGTTAAACAGTGGTACCGATGTAGATTTATCATTAAATGACGCACAACGTAAAGTTAACGCTATTTTAAAAGATCTTCCGGAAGATATTGATGCACCTGCATTAAACAAGTTTTCTTTGGATGATTTACCCATCATCACCATGTCGGCTTCTGCAAACATGTCTGATGTGGAGTTTTATGATTTAATTGATAAACGTATCGCCCCAATCGTATCCAGGGTTCCCGGGGTTGCGCAGGTAAACCTGATTGGTGGTGAAGAGCGTGAAATACAAATCAGCATCAATGCTGATAAAATAGAAGGTTATGGTTTATCTTTATTACAGGTACAACAGGCAATCTTAGGAGCCAACCTGGATTTCCCAACTGGATCTGCAAAAACAGAAGAGCAGGATGTATTAATTCGTTTGGCTGGTAAGTACAAAAACACAGAAGAGATACGTAACCAGGTAATAACCACAACTGCCAATGGAGCTCAAATTCGTTTAGGAGACATTGCCGATGTTCAGGATACCCAAAAAGATGTGGAGAAGATTGCTCGTGTAAACAGAAAAAGTGCAATTATTTTACAGGTAATTAAACAATCTGATGCAAACGCAGTAAAGGTTAGTGAGGGTGTTTATAATATAATAAACAAAGTAGAAAGCGATTATGCAGATACAGGAATAAAAATTACTGTTGCAAATGACAGCTCTGTATTTACATTAGAATCCGCAGATGCAGTAATTTTCGATTTAATTCTCGCTATTGTATTAGTTGCATTTGTGATGCTGTTTTTCTTACACAGTATCCGGAATGCATTAATTGTAATGGTGGCTATTCCACTCGCCCTGATCGCTACGTTCATCGGGATGAGCATGATGGGTTACTCGCTAAACTTAATGTCATTACTAGGATTATCTCTTGTGGTAGGTATTCTTGTGGATGATGCAATTGTGGTATTGGAAAATATCTACAGGCACATGGAGATGGGTAAAAACAAGGTTAGGGCAGCTATGGATGCCACTAAAGAAATTGGTTTTACGGTAGTGTCCATCACTTTGGTAATTGTGGTGGTGTTTTTCCCGATTGCTTTAAGTACAGGTTTGGTTTCTGATATTTTAACACAATTCTGTGTGGTGGTAATCATCTCAACCTTACTATCATTACTTACCTCATTTACCATAGTACCTTTATTATCCTCAAGGTTTGGTAAGCTGGAGCATATCACTAACGACACCTTCTTTGGAAGAATAATTCTAGGTTTCGAGAAGCAGTTACACCGTTTCACCAACTGGATCACCAGCATATTAAAATGGTGTTTAGCACATAAAAAAACCTCTTTAGGAGTAACCTTTAGTTTACTAATAGCTTCATTTATGTTATTGGGAACCGGTTATATTGGAGCTGAATTTTTCCCTAAAAGTGATAAGGGAGAGTTTTTGGTACAAATAGAATTACCTAAAGATGCATCTATTGAAGTAACTAACCAGATCACCCGTAAAGCAGAAGAATTCTTATCATCTAAAAAAGAAATTACTTCTTTAATTACAACTGTTGGTCAATCCAGCGAAGGAATGGGTGGTTCTTTAGCAACATCTTACAAATCAGAGATCAACGTTAAGCTGGTAGAGAGAAAAAAGCGTGAAGATGACGCTTCTATTTATGCTGCAAAAGTAAGCAGAGAATTATCTAATGTCCTGGTAGGCGCAAAAGTTAAAACTGTACCTGTAAGTATTTTAGGAACTGCAGAACAAGCTCCTATTAATTTAATTGTGGTTGGCTCTGAACTAGATAGTGTGATGAAATTTGCAGAACAGGCTAAGGATGTTCTGGAAAAAATTAGCGGAGCTGCTGAAGTTAAATTATCTGTTGAAGCCGGAAATCCGGAGATCAGAGTAGAGGTTGAGAGAGATAAAATGTCTGCTCTAGGTTTAGATCTTCAAACGGTTGGTGCCACTATGCAATTAGCTTTTAATGGTAATACCGATGGTAAATTCCGCCAGGGAGAGTATGAGTACGATATTAACATCCGCTATGAAACATTTAACAGAAAAAATGTTGATGATGTAAGTAACCTGATCTTCATAAACAACAGAGGCGAGAAAGTTAAACTGTCTCAGTTTGCTGCCATTTCCCAAAGTTCAGGGCCTAGCCAGTTAGAAAGAAGAGATAAAAGTACAGCAGTTTCTGTACAGGCACAGGCGGTGGGTAAACCTTCCGGTACTATCGTGGCTGAATTCCAGGAGAAACTTGAAAAACTAAAAAGACCAACTGGAATCAGCTTTGTTTGGAGCGGTGATATGGAAAACCAAAGTGAAGGTTTCGGAACATTAGGAATTGCGCTACTGGCTTCGGTTTTACTGGTTTACTTTATCATGGTAGCCCTTTATGATAGCTTTGTATATCCTTTTGTGGTGATGTTCTCTATACCTCTATCTATTATTGGTGCCTTATTAGCATTAGGATTAACCAATAACTCTTTAAATATCTTTACCATCTTAGGTTTGATTATGTTAATTGGTTTGGTGGCGAAAAACGCGATTATATTGGTCGATTTTACCAACCAAATGAAGAGAGAAGGAAAAAGCACCTACGAAGCTTTAATTTTAGCCAATCAGGCCCGTCTACGTCCAATTTTAATGACCACCATTGCGATGGTAATCGGGATGTCTCCTATTGCATTAGCCAGTGGTGCCGGTGCCGAATGGAAAAATGGGTTAGCGTGGGTAATTATCGGAGGTCTTTTAAGTTCGCTATTCTTAACACTAATTATTGTTCCTATCATGTACCAAATTTTCGACAGGTTGATTGAGAAATTTGGAGGAAAGAAAGCAGAAAAAACCATTGATGAATTAATGGTAGAAAGCTATAACCACAAAGAGGTTAAAGAATATTAAATTAAAGGCAAAGGAAGACTTTCATCTTCCTTTGCCTTTTAAATATCAACATTTATAATTTATTTGGTTATGAAAAGTATTATTGTTGCCACAGATTTTTCTAAAGAAGCAGAAAACGCCCTCAGATATGCAGCAGCGGCAGCTCAAAAATTAAAAACTAAAATAATAATCTTTAATGCCTTTAATCTCCCACCTCATGCCGGAAATACACTGTTCCCAGCGCCTGTCATTCAGGAATTAATTGACCTCAATAATAACATCTTAAAGGAAAAAGCAAAAGAAATCATTGAGGAGTTTAATATAGAGGTAAATTACGAATCCAGCTTAATGGAACTGGATGATGAAATAGATAAACTGATTCAAAAATATGAGGCTGATTTGGTAATTATGGGTATGGCACCAAAATCATTAAGTCAGGATCTTTTTGGGAATACCACAACTTCATTTATTACAAGATTAAAATTCCCTGTTTTGGCCGTTCCTCTAGGGGCTACATTTAAAGAGGTTAAAAAGATCTTATTTGCTTGTGATATGTTACACGGTGTGGAGCAAAAGATGCTTGAAAAAATAAAAGTTTTTGCCATAAGCCTGGGTGCAGAGATAGAAATTTTTAGTGTTCATCAAAAAGTAAAAGCTTTAAAAAAGAATCATTTATTAAGTATTGATGAAACTTTAAAAGAGGTAGCGCATTCCTATAAAAATATAGAATCTACAGAGATTATTAAAGAAATAGAAAAAGAAGTAAAGGCTTTTGGTGCAGATTTACTGATAATGATTCCGCACAAGTACAACTTCTGGAATTCTATTATCCATCAAAGCAAGACAAGGATAATGGCATCAAAAAGCGAAGTACCCCTTTTATCTATTGCTCTTTAATGTAAAAAATGTGGATGATAATTTGGCTGTTCTTTAAAAGGGCAGCCTTTTTAGTAACATTTAATTTTAGGGGCTAAACACTTTGATCCAATAAAAAAGAGGGTGTCTCAAAATGAAGTGAACCCCAAAAGTTAGACAAAAACTTTTGGGGTTCACTTCATTTTGGTGTGACCCCAAAAAGGCGGCCTCTTTTTATTTAATTTTAAGATAATAAACATCAGATATTTTTTTCTCTTACTATTTG
>JAZQRF010000051.1:0-2307 GCA_045629485.1 Pelobium sp.
GCAGATTTAAAGGTCATGCCTTTGCCAAAAGAAGAACATTTGGCTCATGCCGATTATATGATTTTCTATGAAAAGAAATTAAAGATCTACGAGCTGCTTTACCAGGAGTACAAAACCGGAGATACCATCATCTATCGTAAAGAAATAGAACGCATTACCGCAGAAACGAACCAATTGAAGAATTAGATCACTAATGAATAATATAGAAAAACTTCATTCAATTTCTTTAAAAAGAGAACGCATTATTCTGGGATTAATGTCCGGGACTTCTTTAGATGGTTTAGACCTGGCGCTTTGTAAGTTTTCAGGGAATGGATTAACGACCAAAACAGAAGTGCTTAAGTTTACTACGGTTCCGTTCTCTACCGATTTTAAAGAAGAAATAAAGCAGGTTTTCTCTAAACAGCTGGTAGATCTCGAACTGTTGTGCCTACTGAATGAGAAAATTGGCTTGGTTCATGCAAATATCATTAACCAAACATTGGCCGGCTGGGCGATTAGTAATGATGAAGTGGATCTTATTGCCAGCCATGGCCAAACCATTTATCATGCACCAAAAATTAAGCACCGGAAACAAGCCTACCCCAATGGAACAATGCAGATTGGCGACGGAGACCACATTGCGGTGCAAACCGGCATCATTACGCTTAGTGATTTCAGGCAAAAGCATATTGCAGCCGGCGGAGAGGGAGCACCTTTGGCAGTATACGGAGATTATTTTCTCTTCTCTGATCCTGAGAAAGACAGGATAATGCTGAATATTGGAGGAATTGCAAACTTTACATGGTTACCAGCCAGGGGATCTGCCGAAGAAATCTTCTCTACAGATACCGGCCCGGGCAACACTTTGATAGACCAGTTTATGCAGGCTAACTTTAATCTTTATTTTGATGAAGACGCCAAACATGCTAAAAAAGGTAAAGTGAATTCAGGTTTATTAGATGCACTCTTAAAGAATTCTTTTTTTGAAGAAGCAGTCCCTAAGAGCACAGGGCCAGAATTATTTAACTTAATTTATCTACAGGAGGCCCTGGCGACAGTTAATGATGCCGGTTTATCGCCTTACGATATCCTGGCGACGCTTTGCGAATTCACAGCCTCTGCCATCGCTAAGGAGGTGCTTTCGGCAATCAACTTCAGGGAAAAATCCAATCTTGAAGTCATCATTAGTGGGGGAGGGATGCATAACCCCTTAATTATAGAAAGATTAAAATTTTACCTTCCTTCGGTA
Organism: Pelobium sp.; assembly: GCA_045629485.1. Classification (GTDB taxonomy): domain Bacteria; phylum Bacteroidota; class Bacteroidia; order Sphingobacteriales; family Sphingobacteriaceae; genus Pseudopedobacter. Next base: position 1,232 of record JAZQRF010000051.1, read on the forward strand.
GTAGTTAAAGATACATCAGTGTTGGGTATCATGCCTGATGCCAAAGAAGCGGTTCTGTTTGCCCTGTTGGCAAACGAAACCATTTCGGGCCAGGTTGCTGTTATCCCTGCGGGCAATGAATCGCCTATGGTATGTATGGGTAAGATCTCTTTACCATTTTAGATGGTAATCATCCTAACCGGAGTTTTTATAAAGGTGGATTTTTATGCTCTAAATTCATTCTGGATAGGTGAAACATGCGGATTTTTAGCATATTTACCACCCATAATTAAAGAGCCTACGTCATATTAATGAATAAGATCTATAAAAACCTTACCTTCCAGGTAATTACAGCTATTATCCTGGGAATTCTTGTTGGTATCTACTTTCCCGGATTTGCGAAAACATCTAAAGTCATTAGCAGCACATTTATCAATATGATAAGTATGCTCATTGGCCCCATCATCTTTTTTACCATAGTACTGGGGATTGCCAAAATGGGTGATATGAAAAAAGTGGGAGTTGTGGGCGGTAAGGCGCTACTTTACTTCGAAATTGTAACCACCCTGGCACTGGCTATAGGTCTAATAGTTGTGAATATATTAGAGCCCGGCAAAGGGGTTAAACCCATCCTGTCTGCCATAAAAAAGTCTTCAATTATTGCCGGGGAGCAAACAGATATAAATTGGGTAGAATTTATTGCTCATATCGTACCCCATAATATTATGGAAGCATTTGCGAAGGGCGATATTCTCCAGATTTTATTCTTCGCTATTTTATTTGGTTTTGGCTTAAGCAAAATGGGCGCTAACGGTAGCGGGGTAATTAATGTATTTGATAAATTATCAAATGTATTATTTAACATGATGAAATTTATCATGAAGCTGGCCCCGCTGGGTGCTTTTGGTGGGATGGCCTACACTGTTGGGATTTATGGTTTAGATACTTTAGTGCCGATGCTTAAGATCCTGGTGGGAGTTTATATCACCTGTATCCTGTTCATATTTGTAGTTTTAAATCTTATTTGCAGATATTATGGTTTTAGCCTTATCAAATATCTTAAATACATAAAAGAAGAAATATTAATTGTTTTAGGG
>JAZQRF010000052.1:0-3363 GCA_045629485.1 Pelobium sp.
TGACTGGTGCTGATTTTCTGTCTGTAATCTGATCTGTTCGCCCGGCATATCATTAGGCACCAGCTTTCTGATGGTAGTTTTAAAATGACAGGTAGAATGACCAATTGCTCTGTTTTTAAACTTGTCTTTTTTCGGTAGGGTTCAGCAGATCGAAGACATATTTAATATGTTTACCCATCAGGAAGGAGCTCATCATCGCTGAGGCCAATGGCAGGCATTGCTCGTAAACCCTGCGGGCAATCTCGTAATCCATCCTGGACATGGTGACCAGTGTACTTGGAATATGTTTACCTTTGGATTTTGTCATTATAGATGACTATTGATTTGAATCGAATTTATACAATCTGATTAAGTTGATCTAATTTATTCTGAACGTTATCAATGTTCTCGAAAAATGGTACCAGGTCCGGCTCTATCCATTCAACCAAATCATAAATCATTTCTTGAATCTGCAAGGGAATGTTATCGTCGATTTGATGTCCGTTAAAACATAAAGGTTCACAATGATTAACCCTGTTTCTAAATCCCTTTATGGCATCTAATTTGGCATAAATACTGGCTCGGTTTTCTGTAGCCGGTTTATTGGTGAAAATATGAATTACCTGTCCCTGTATCAGTGTATAGTGATGAGGAAGGAACAGAGAAGTCCAAAAACCGAATGTTTGGTCAGATATGATTTTTCCGCTGGTTATGGCCACACCTCTATTAACTAATTTTCTTTCCGTTTTATTTATACAATTGCGTAGAAAAAAATGAGAATGACTTTAAGAAGCATGTCTCATAAAAGCATTTTTTTGATTGATTATCCAATCAGGATCCGCAAAGTGGCTGGTTAATTGGATATTGCTGGTGTTCCGTAATATAACCTCAAATTGTGTAAGAAGAGGATGAACAGCTTGGGCAAGTCTTATATTGGCGTTGTAAAGCCGTTGTGCTTTTTTACTATTGTTATGTGCAGCAATTAAATACCTGTTATATCTGGGCCGGGAAAGATATTTATTACGTAGATGTATCTTCATATTTGAATGTATAAAAAAATTTTGTATATTTACTTCGTTAGACTTAGTAAAGCCTCTTCCATTGGAATGTAACTAAGTAGAAGATAAAAAAGGGATTCGCAAGAATCCCTTTTTCTGTTTTAAGAGCATTTGCTAACTCTTAAATTTGCATTACCAAACACCCCCTTCAGAACTTTTTCCAGTACCATTACCTGCTCTTTATCCATAAACAAATACCTGGCGGCTGCTTCCAGGCTTTTTTCTTGTTTGAAGAACCCCATATCCACACTCTTAACCCTGCGGAGTTTGCGCCCAGCCTTACTGGTGCTGCCAATTCTACTAAAATCAATAATCCGAAAAGCTCAAAACCCCTTCTAAAATTGCGGCATAGCATCCTCTTTGGTCACCACAATACTGGCCACGCTTTGCCAGTTCCGGATCACCTCGTCGTAAAAAGGCTCATCGGCAGATCCGCCCTTCCATATCACGTACCTTTGGGGCTGATCCCCGGGACGCGGGCCCCTCATGTTCTCCAGCATAGAGGTAGATATCCCGGTTAACACCTGAGTTAGATCGAAACTAAAAGTAGCTTTATAATGGTCGTAAGGATTAATGTCGATATTAGTCACAGCCAGCTCGGCCTCAAAAGGGTAAGAGCTGCCTACCATTATGCTATCTTTCCCACCCTTGCTGTTGGTGAAGGTCCCCCTAAAATCAAAGGCCATTTCAGATTTATCCGACTTCCTGCAAAACATTTTTACCATCACATCTTTGTAAGAGCCAACCGGCAGCTTAATCACCCCCACCATCGCCGCAGCATTAAAAATATCCAGTTTTTTAGATACCCAGATGGTGGTGTCGAGCACCTGTTTGTTTTTACCTACAAAAACAATTTTTTCTACATATACCGAGGCCGATGACCAGTCTACAGCTACCGTGTTTAAAGTCGCAGTAGATTTGGTGCCCGCGGTTTTACTACCGGGGCCGCCAGCCTTTGCGAAATAGGAGATGTTCCCAAAATTAGAAGCTTCAGCTTTAGCGTCGTCTGTACCGCTGCTTTTTTTACAGGATACCAAAGTGGCAATGCTTAAAACTAAACCAAGGGTATAGCAAAAAAAAGCAGGTATAACTTTCATCATAAATAATTTACGATTAAATATAGGTAAAAATTGATACTGATAATAAAAAATTCCGAGGGCCTGCCTTAATAGCGAGGAGGAGTTTGCGCCCAGCCTTTTGACTGGTGCTGCCCATACCGTTACATCAGAATGAAACTTTAAGCCAGGTAAAGCAGGCAGTCCTCCATTCTTTTATCATAAGCATAAATCCCGTACCTTCAGTTCCGATGTTCAAACCACTCCTCATCTCCTTCCTGTTCCTCTGGAGCTGTACTCCGGGGAAGGTAATGCATCAGATATGGAAAAATCAAACTATAGCAACAGGGTTTAATTAGGGATATTCTATAGTTAACTTTTGGCAATAAATTTACTTTATTGCCAAAGTTTAATATTAATTGTATACTTTTAAATATTAAATGGTGTTAAAGGCAAAATGTTAGAAGAGTCTATAAATAACTACTTTACCAATAAAAAGGTACTTAGCAGAGATGAGCTATTGAGTGCCATCACGCATGATTTTCCAAATCTTTCTGCCAATACCATTACTGTTTATCTTTCGCGGTTAAAAAAAGAAGGCTTAATTAGTAATCCTTCCAGGGGATATTATAGTATATCCACAAAGAAAGTATTTAAGCCGGATGTGAATTTATCTTTAAAAAAGATATATAACAAAATACGAAACGAATTGCCATTCGCGAGTTATTGTATATGGCATACCAAATGGTTGAACGATTTTATGTTACACCAGCCATTTAAAAACTATGTAATTTTTGAAGTAGAAAAAGATGTTGCCGAACAGGTTTTTCATAAACTCAGCGATTTTAGAAAGCATGTTTACCTCAATCCTGATGAACAAATACTGGAACGCTATATTGCTAACAATAACGAAGAAGTTATCATAGTGAAAAATTTGGTTACCGAAGCTCCTTTGACAATAGCAGGTAACATAACCATTCCAGCATTGGAGAAATTGTTGGTTGATATTGCTATCGAGAAAGACTTATTCTCTGCGCAACAGGGTGAATTAGCTACCATTTACAGCAGGGCTTTTGAGAAATATGATATTAATATTCTGAAAATGAAACGCTATGCATTACGTCGGAATAAAGAAAATGAAATTGGTAATTTAATCAGTTTATTTTCGGCAAAATAAGCTATTTACTGCCGAAGTTTAATTAAAGATAGAAGATGATTGAGCCAAAATCTTACTCTATAGAATGGATTGCACACTTGAGAGCCAGGCTGGG
>JAZQRF010000053.1:0-1709 GCA_045629485.1 Pelobium sp.
CTTCTTTTGAATTAATTTCTTCATCATTCATATTTGAATAATAAATAGAAAAATTATTATAAAGTTCAACATATTTATCAAAATCAAAATAAATATCGTTATTGGAAACATAATTCAATAAATTATTGGTACTATTTTCAATTTCAGCTTTCTTTACTTCATTTTCAACAAATTCTTCAATTCTTTCCCATTCCCACAACAAACCTCGCAAGGGTGCCAAAAGCGCTTTTACGGTTCGTCCAGCCACACTGCCAACTTCTTGAAGTGCTGGCTTGGCAATGTCTTTATAAACTTCTGGAGTTAAAGCTTTTACTTCATTTATAATTTCTTTAGAACTTTCAGAATCAAGTATCATATTTGTCGTTTTAAAATATTAGTTAACTCTAATATATGCGAAACTTTCCTCTCTTTTTTTCTTTCGGATATTCTTTTAATCTGTTTGCCAATAAAATTTTAAGTAAATAGCTTAAACAAGCTCTTTCGAATAAAGCGGTCTCGCATTTTAGTCGATAGTCGACATAAATATATAAAAAAAACATGCTGCTCTGACGGCTAACTTGTGAATAGGTCTGACTCCACACGACATATACTGCTAAATTGGTAGGGATATGTCTGATTAGCTTAGACCTTTTCAATAAATCCAATCTAAATAGTCCTGTAAATTTAACTGATGCAACTGTTTACCAGTGCACCAGTGATTTAAGTTTGGATTAAAGTGTATCTATTATAAACGGATAATTACCAAAAAACGGTGGATAATGATAATGCCTTTAAGTTGCTAAAAAGATAAACTGCAAATAACACTAAAGAAATAGGGCAAAATAGCTATAAAGTTCACACGTATATGTTGCCTTTTAACAGCAGTGGATTACTGGTTTTAAAAGGTACAATTACTTGCATAAACGCGAAAAACGATGGTCTAAATTATTCCGAACTTATAAAACTTCCTACTCAATTAGGTGTTATATATTTAGAACAAAATAAAATATCATGAGCAATTTAGAAGAAAACGACGAAGAGAAAGAGCAACAAAATACTGCAGGAGAAATGGATGATGCAGCACAATCACAAACCAGTGAAGAGCCATCAGAATTTAGTGGGATTGCCCATGCCTCCATGGAAGGGACAACTGAGCAAGAGCCTTTGGCACAGGCTTATGCCGCTGCAGAACCCTCATATATTCTAGAAGATGAAGACGACCAAGAAGAGACTGAAGAAAAGGGATCTAAAGGAGGAGAAGAAGAAGAAGAAGAAACTGGATAATGGTATGGTTCTTGCTTAAGGCTTTAAAATTTAAAAATATTGAATAATGTTTTTAAATTTTTACCATATAGCAGCATACGTACAATCTTATGAAAAAAACCTTACTTATCATCATTTTCACCTTGGTGTCTTCATGGGCCTATTGTCAAAACAATGGGGATTTTAAATACAGCATAGGTGTGCGGGCATATAATTACCTGCAAATGCCCAATGTTTTAAGCCAATCCAATAATGATAAGTATATAACATCTTATTTAAGCAGTTATATTGTGAAATTTAATGATAATTTATTTAGCTACCGTATCAATGGGAGTTATTTGAAAGAGGATTTAAAATTTTCAAATAATTGTGAAACCTGCGATATCGTAGATGGTAAGATGAAGGATTTTTCCTTTAAAGTGGGCTTTGAAAAGAACTTCAATTATAGCGTTATTCAACCCTATGTG
>JAZQRF010000054.1:0-4190 GCA_045629485.1 Pelobium sp.
CGGAATTCCTTTTGGTAAATTTCTATCCGAGTTAGAAAATCCAGTAAACTCTCCGCTTAGCTTATCTCCCAGTACAAAGTCTTTAAAAGTAGTTTGAGAATTATAGCCCAATCCGGCACTTAGAGAAAGGTAATTCTGATCAGGAATATCTTTAGTAATTACCTGCACTACACCCCCTGCAAATTCTCCGGGAAGTTCCGGCGAAGCTGTTTTGCTGATAATGATATTATCAATTAAATTGGATGGAATGATATCAAAAGAAAATGCTTTTTTATCAGGCTCTGTACTTGGTAAAACAGCTCCGTTTAAAAGTGTAGTGTTATACCTGTCAGACAGTCCTCTGATCACCACAAATTTATTATCCTGGATACTTGTACCGCTTACTCTCTTTAACACTTCTGAAGTGTTTCTATCAGGAGATTTTTTTATTTGATCTGCGCTGATTCCGTTGGAAATGCTAATATTATTTTTTTGTTTAGCATACAAGGCCCCAACAGTTTCCTGCCTGTAAGAAGCCGTCACCACTACTTCATTCAAATTCTGTGCAGCTGTTTCTTCAAGTATCACATCTAGGGTGGTTACATTATTTTTAACTTCTACACCCGTGATGGTTTTGGTCTGATAACCTAAATAACGAAAACTGATATTGTATTTCCCGGCTGCGAGGCCAGACAAGGTGTATCTTCCTTCAATATCTGTAATTGCAACTTTAGTGGTACCATCTATACCTACTGTTAAACCAATTAAAGTCTCTCCGGTTGATTTATCAATAACTTTACCAGTTATTTTACCGGTTTGGGCGAATACGTTTATAGAAAAAATGATCAGTATTAAACAAATACCGAAAAACTGATTGAATGTTGCTTTATTCACTTTTGCTTTTTTTAGTTGTTGCAAAAGTATTAGCTGAATGTTAGGCGGGTGTTACTTAAAAATTAAGTAACCATAACAAAACCGTTAATTTATTGTTAAGCACTTCCTTTAAACAGTTGTTTATTAAGGCTATGATTATTATCCGCTTTAATTAAAATTACCGCAGGTATTTCCAATAATTTATTTTTAATATGGCTTAATATAATTAAGGTGCACCCCCAATTAGTACTTAAGATTAAATTTTCTCAAAATTAAATGTAGTAACCAAATCGGGCCGATGAATAAGAATTTTAAACTGCTTAAAAACGGAGGCATTTTACCTTCAATTTTGTAACCTATAAACTTCCCGATTAAAGAAACAGCTAAAATGCATAGGCTTACCTGCCAGAGTGCGGGTCCGCCGCCTTGCTCTATATATTCCAATTGCACAATAAAGAAATACATTATTCCTATCATAAAAAGCATGAGGTAAGAAAGTAAGGGAGACAACCTCAAATAATAATAAATACTTCCGGCTAATAGAAAAGAAAACCAGTTGATAAACATATTGTACTTGCCGAGGAATGCTAAATGAGGAAATGGAATAGCTGTAACCAAACCAATGATGCTAAATAAAAGAAGGGGCACAAAAATCCAGTGGAGTAACCTGTTTACAGGGTTTTGGTGATAGGTTGAATATTCTGCAAATAATAAGTCTATTGGTCTGATTTCTTCCTGTTTCACTTTCATTTTTGTTTAAATAAAAAGCGATGGACATTCATCCATCGCTCGTTTTTAATGATGTTTCCATCATATTGAATAAATTATTTAGCGTAAGCTACAGATCTTGTTTCTCTAATTACAGTTACTTTAATCTGACCTGGGTAAGTCATTTCTGTTTGAATTCTGTTAGAGATATCAGCAGCTAAAATTTCTGATTGTGCATCAGTAATTTTCTCGCTTTCTACTACAACTCTTAATTCTCTGCCCGCCTGTATTGCAAAAGTTTTTTCTACACCCGGATATGATAAAGCAAGCGCCTCAAGCTCTTTCAATCTCCTGATGTAACTTTCCACTACTTCTCTTCTCGCACCGGGCCTTGCGCCTGATATAGCGTCACATGCCTGTATAATCGGAGAGATCATAGAAGTCATTTCGATCTCATCGTGGTGGGCACCAATGGCGTTGCATACTTCAGGATGTTCTTTATACTTTTCAGCAAGCTGCATTCCCAAAATAGCGTGAGGTAATTCCGGGTTGTCATCAGGTACTTTACCAATATCGTGTAGCAAACCTGCCCTCTTTGCCATTTTAGCGTTCAGTCCAAGCTCTGATGCCATTGTTGCACAGAAATTCGCAACCTCACGAGAGTGTTGTAATAAATTCTGGCCATAAGAAGATCGGTAACGCATTCTTCCTACCATTCTAATCAATTCAGGATGTAAACCGTGTATACCTAAATCAATTACCGTTCTTTCGCCAATCTCTACAATTTCTTCTTCTATCTGCTTTTGAGTTTTAGCAACCACCTCCTCAATTCTTGCCGGGTGGATACGACCATCTGTTACCAAACGGTGTAAAGCTAAACGGGCAATTTCACGTCTTACCGGATCAAATCCTGAAAGGATAATCGCTTCCGGAGTATCATCAACAATAATTTCTATACCTGTTGCTGCTTCCAGTGCCCTGATATTTCTTCCTTCTCTACCAATAATTCTACCTTTAATCTCATCATTCTCGATGTTGAAGATAGAAACTGTATTCTCAATAGCAGATTCAGTTGCAGTACGCTGAATAGTTTGGATAACAACTTTTTTAGCCTCTTTAGCTGCAGTGAGCTTAGCTTCGTCAACAATATCCTTAATCTGAGCCATCGCATTTGTACGGGCTTCTTCTTTAAGATTTGTTTCTAACTGGTGTTTAGCTTCGTCGGCGTTTAAACCGGCTATATTTTCCAGTTCTTTGATATGCTGGTTTTTAATGGCTTCAACTTCTTCCTGTTTCTTTTCAACAAGCTCTAACTGGTGCTCCAGCTTTTTCTTAAGGTTATCCAATTCCTGTTCTTTCCGGTTTTGGTTTTCCAGCTTTTGATTAATAGATTGCTCCTTTTGCTTAATGGTATTCTCTTTTTGAGCAATTGCTATATTTTTTTGGTTAATCTCCTGCTCATGGTCCGCCTTCATCTGAAGAAATTTCTCCTTCGCTTCGAGCAGTTTGTTTTTCTTTAAGATCTCGGCATTACTTTCTGCTTCTCTTAAAATCTTCTTGACTTTGGTTTGCGCAGCAACCTCCTGCTGCTTCAGTAATTGGCGTAACAGGTATCTTCCTGTAACTATCCCTATACCAAACGCTATGATTGCTATGGCCAGGTAAATTAATATTCCCATAAAATGCTTTTAAATAAAATAAAAAAACCGCAACTAATTTCCAGATCTCATGTATTGTAAACTTCAAAAGCAGGATTAAGGTATGAAATTACAGAGATGGCCAACAAAGGGCAAAATCCATATTTATCTATACTTACCCCTCTTAATATAGAAGTGTTAAGTTTTTAATAGTGAAACCTAAAATTTAACTGCGGTTAAATTTTAAAACTCTTATAAAGAACGATATTACTTTTCCGTTTTAAAAAAATCGTTTAATAAACTATCTAAATTATAAACTTTTTCTGCCACCTCTGTATCTTCATTACTGGCTTGTTTTTCTGCTTTTATGGTTGCAGTTGCATAATGCAACACACACATAGAAAGCAAATCCTGTTTATCCTTAACCGCATAATTTTCCTGAAATTCTTTTATACGGTCGTTAATTAATTTAGCAGCTCGCCTCACAACTTCCTCCTCCTCAACATTTATCTTTAAAGGATAAATTCGATCAGCAATATTTATTTTTATGGAGATTTCTCCCATTGAGCTTATGTTTCACTGTGTACTACTTTTTAAGTAATACAATACAATTATCTATTTCCCGCACAAATTCGTTAATTTTTTGCTTGATGTCAAATGTTTTTTCACTTGTTCCTTCTAAACTTTTGGCAAGCTTTAAAACTCTTACTTTTTCTTCCAGCTCTTTACGCTTATTTTCGCTCGTATTCAAAGCGACTTTTAAAGACTGATTTTCAATACTTAAGAGGTCATTATGCTCTTGTAAAGCCTTTGCTAACTCTACCAGTTTTTGGGTGCGGCCAATAACATGATCTAATTTTTGAGCAATTACAGACATAATTTTTTATCAATTATTTTTTACTTTCTTATTTCGGCTCCTAATTCTTTCTCGAAATTAAGAATTAATTTTTGCATAATGGCATCAATCTGTTTATCATTTAATGTCTTTTCTTC
>JAZQRF010000055.1:0-2246 GCA_045629485.1 Pelobium sp.
CTTTCATATCTCCATCATATTTGGCTTCGGCAACTATATTTTCTCCTTCTTTTCTATGATTTAAAGAAACAAAATTTGCAGATCCACTTACGAGTATCGGTCCATTTCCAAAAGAAATAGGAGCGCTTTTATCATTAGCCAAAGCCACCAATTTACCTGTAGTTTTACTAAAGCTTACGCTGATATCACCACCTTTTAAAATTAACAAATCATCTTTTTCTACAGCGGTAGCAGCTAATTTACCTGATGTTTGCACTATTTTTTCAGCAATGGACTGATTAGTTTCTATTTTCCAAACCCAGCGATAAAGTTCTTCTCCATGTTTATCAACAGCAGTTAATGCAAGTGCCTGGGCAGTTTTCCAATCTTTTGGAAGTGGAATTTTAATATTTCCTTTTTCAAAAGGTTCGATATTTGGAGAATTAATTGTCCCGCTTTTTAAAACTTTATAGCCCGAATTTTTATCATTCGGAAGGTTAAAATCCACCAGCTCCCATGTTAGCGAAACCGTATTGAGGTTTAGAAAATTATACCTGTTCTCTACCGGTATAGTTCCATTAAAGTTTTCGGGTAAGGTTTTCATGTTTACCCTAAAAGGAGAGTAAATCTCTTTAATAGCATTAAAACTTCCCTCTTTTTCGCGGTGCGGACCTAAAATACCATCCGGGGCATTCACGCCATTCGCATCTAACTGCCCGTTTCTGTCCGTCCGTACGATGGCTTCATCTACGAAAGCCCAAATAAAACCACCAGCACCTTTTTTAGCATTCCAGTGCAAATCCCACATATCAGCAAGACCCGCAGCACCTGCACCATCATCCTGAGCATGCAAAAATTCTGTAACCATATAGATATTGGTATCGGCCAGGATTTTTTGAGTGCTGTAATAATCTTCATAATGGTTGCAATCTATTCCGTTAAATGCATTTCCAGGTCGGTGATGACCATGAATTACCGGTCGATTGGAGAGATCATACTTGCCATAATCGTCATCCAAATCAAAATTATGCCCGCCTTCGTTCCCGTTGCTCCAGAAAATAACAGAAGGATGATTCACATCTCTCATCACCATTTCTTTTACCAAGGGTTCACCCGCTTTGGTGCTATATGCCTTTTGCCATCCGGCTAACTCATCCAAAACGTATAATCCAAGCGAATCGCAATAGTTTAAAAAAGCTTTATCTGGCGGATAGTGGGAACACCTTACCGCATTCATATTCATTTCTTTGATCAGCTTTACGTCATTCAGATCAAGGCGGGCATTTACACTTCGTCCGGTTTCCGGCCACCAAACATGACGATTCACCCCTTTCATTTTAACTTTTTTGCCGTTAACATAAATTCCATCCTGCTTCCTTATCTCGATGGTTCTAAAGCCAAATCTATCATGCGTTTCGTAAATATTTTTACCTCCAGAGCGTAACCAGGTTTTTACCTGATAAAGATTTGGAGTTTCTGCTGTCCAAAGATTGGGTTTGCTAATTTTAGTTTCCAATTTAACCACTTCATTTCCATTGGTATTTAAAAATTTGGCGGAGCCTAAAACTTTGCCCTTTAAATCAGCAATTTCTGCATACACTTCAGTTCCCTTTTGGGGATTTTGTAAGTGCACATTCATGGCAAAACTGCCATCTGCTTTGGCGTCTATAGCCGTCCATGCTATGTGTTCTTTGGGAGTTGCCTCCAGGTAAACCGGCCTAAAAATCCCCCCGAAAATCCAGTAATCTGCCAATCGTTCAGCATTGTTTACCGAACGTTCATCAGACATTTTGCTTACCGTTACTTCTAATAAATTCTCTCTATCGAAATTAATTTTATCGCTGATATCATATTTAAACCTATAAAAAGCTCCCTGATGAATTTTCCCTGCCGACTTTCCGTTGATTTTAACTTCCGTATCCGTCATCGATCCTTCGAAAACAATATTGATATGTTGATCTTTCCAGGAAGCGGGTACAGAAAATTTATATTTATAAAGCCCTTTTTCATCAGCAAAGCGGAAATTTTTACCATAGGTGACATAATCCCGTCCGTAATTATAAGAACCAAATCCTTGTTGTTCCCAATGCCCCGGAACATTTATTGTAGTCCATTTTCCGGAGTTTCTTCCCCCTGTACACCAAAAATCCCAGGCCACTGTATTTTCATTGTCTTTTCCCGAAAGGTATTGAATTTGTTTAAGCGGAGATTGTGCAAACAGGCTTAAAAGACTAAATAACAACAATATAGTTGCGGAAGCTTTCCTT
>JAZQRF010000056.1:0-31174 GCA_045629485.1 Pelobium sp.
CTGATACCTGGAAAAATAGAAAAGGAGGCATGCGGGCAGACATGGTGCAATTGCTGGCAGATATGAAACCCGGTTTTATCCGCTTCCCTGGAGGGTGTATCGTGGAGGGGCATGACCTCTCGACCCGTTATCAATGGAAAAAAACAGTGGGTCCGGTGGAAGAGCGCCAATTGATTGTAAACCGCTGGAACACTGAATTTGCACACCGTTTAACTCCGGATTACTACCAAACTTTTGGCTTAGGATTCTTTGAATACTTCCAGTTAGCAGAAGATATTGGCGCCGAGCCTTTGCCAATTCTCAATTGCGGGATGGCCTGCCAGTTTAATACTTCCGAACTGGTGCCCATGGATCAGCTGGATGAATATGTACAGGATGCACTTGATTTGGTAGAATTTGCAAATGGAGATGTGAGCACCAAATGGGGGAAGCTTCGCAGCGATATGGGTCATCCCAAACCCTTCAATTTAAAACTCTTGGGAGTGGGTAACGAAAATTGGGGTCCGCAGTATGTAGAAAGGCTGAAAGTCTTTAATGCTGCATTAAAAGCTAAATATCCTGAAGTAAAATTGATTTTTAGCTCTGGAACAGATCCTAACGGCGAAAAATTCGACTTGCTGGATAGAGAATTAAGGGCTTTAAATGTAGATATAATTGATGAGCACTATTACCGCAGTCCGGAATGGTTCTTAGAAAATGCCGAACGCTATGATAATTACGACAGGAAAGGGCCCAAGATTTTTGCCGGAGAATACGCTGCACAAAGTGATAAAATTGCCAGTCCGAATAATAAAAACAACTGGAAAACGGCTATCGCAGAAGCATCATTTTTAACCGGGCTGGAAAGAAATGCCGATGTGGTGCATTTAGCTTCCTATGCCCCATTATTTGCCCATGTAGATGCCTGGCAATGGACGCCTGATATGATTTGGGTAGATAACTTAAACGCCTACGGGACACCAAATTATCAGGTGCAAAAACTCTATGCTACCAATAAAGGAACCGATGTAGTACCCATTTTATCAAACAGCGAGACCGTTATCGGGCAGGGCGGCTATTATGCTTCGGCAACTGTAGATAAAAAGAGCAATGAGGTCATTGTTAAAATCACAAATAACAACCCGGAATCAAAGGAAGTAGAATTTAATGTGGAAGGGCTAAAGAAACTACAATCAAAAGGCACAATGATTTATATGTCATCTGATGATCTTTCTGATGTGAATTCCATAGAGAATCCTTTAAATGTGAGTCCGAAGCAAAAAGCTGTTACAGTAAAAGGGAATAAGATAAAAGCTGTTTTAACCCCTTATTCTTTTAGCGTATTTAAATTTAAAACAAGCTAATGAGATTCATAAAAGAAGTATGCGCTGTTTTGTGTTTTTTGTTTCTGATATCAGCAACAAGGGCGCAGGATTTGCAAACAGATATCAGGGTACATGATCCGGTGATGATTAAACAGGAACAAACCTATTATTTGTTTTGTACCGGCAATGGGATCGGTGTTTGGTCATCAAAAGATTTAAAAAACTGGAAGCGGGAAAAGCCAGTTTTTTCTGCTCCTCCGCAATGGGCTGTAGATACCATTCCCGGATTTAAGGGACATATTTGGGCGCCTGATATCAGTTTTTACAACGGAAAATACTACCTCTACTATTCTGTCTCAGCATTCGGTAAGAATACTTCAGCAATTGGGGTTGCGACAAACACTACGCTTAACCCAAGTGATATTGAGTTTAAATGGGTGGACCACGGCCGGGTGATCCAGTCTTATCCTAACCAAACAAACTGGAATGCCATAGATCCAAATATCATTACTGATGATAAAGGAACAGCCTATATGTCTTTCGGCTCTTTTTGGGATGGTTTAAAAATAGCGAGGTTAAGTAAAGATCGTTTATCGATAGATGAAGATGTAAATCAGCTGGCCACCATTGCCAGCCGTAAATCCGGCCCCAGCCTAACGAATCCACCGTCAATAGATGATAATCCTAAAGATGCAGGCGGAAATGCCATAGAGGCCCCTTTTATATTTAAAAAAGGAGAATACTATTATCTTTTTGCTTCCATAGATTATTGTTGTAAAGGAGAAAGAAGTACCTATAAAATGATTGTGGGCCGATCGAAAAAGGTAACTGGTCCTTATCTCGATGATGAAAAGCGGGATATGGCCTACGGAGGAGGCAAACTCTTGCTTGCCGGAGATGATAAATGGCATGGCGTAGGGCATAATGCGGTGGTAAGTTTCGATGGTTCGGATTATTTAATTTTTCATGGGTATGATGCTGAAGATAAAGGAATATCCAAGTTAAGGATAGAAAAACTTTCGTGGGATAAAAACCAATGGCCTGTTATAGAATTTAAAAAATAGGATGAGTTGAATTTCTCTAAAAAACAATAACTCCGGCAAGACACAGTAGCCTAACAGAAGGCTTAATAGTAGTTTTGTAATAGTTTTTGAGTAGATTTAATTTAAATTTATCAATTACTGTGAACTTGAGATTTTTAAAATTATATTCGTTTTTACAATTATAAACATTATGAAAAAAATATTTTTAATGCTGGGATGTGCAGCAATAATCAGTACAACGGCTTGTAATAATAATAAACAAGCCAGCGAAAGTACCGACACCACTCAGCAGTTAAATTCAGTGGCACTTCCCGATACAGCAAATTTTGCAACCGAGGTTGATGGAAAAAAAGTTAGTTTATATGTGCTAAAGAACAAAAATAATGCACAGGCTGCCATAACAAATTATGGTGGGCGTGTAGTAAGCTTAATTGTGCCCAATAAAGAAGGCTCTTTTACAGATGTTGTTTTAGGTTATGATAAACTGGAATCTTACCAAAAAGAAGGAGAGGGTTTTTTTGGAGCCCTGATTGGCCGTTTTGGTAACCGGATTGGAAAAGGAAAATTCGCATTAGATGGAAAAAGCTATCAGTTAGAATTAAATGATGGTACAAATACATTACATGGTGGTAAGAACGGATTTTTTGCTAAGGTTTGGGATGCCAAGCAACTCAACGATAATACCCTGGAGTTGAGTTATCTGTCTCCGGACGGAGAAGCCGGATATCCGGGGAATCTCACTGTTAAAGTCGTGTATACCTTAACTGATGAGAACGCTTTAAAAATAGATTACACCGCCACAACAGATAAAAAAACAGTAGTAAATTTAACTAATCATGCTTATTTCAATTTAAGCGGAGAAGGAGACTCAACCATACTCGATCATGAATTGATGATCAATGCTAACGCCATCACCCCGGTAGATACTACTTTGATCCCGACAGGAGTATTAATGACAGTGGAGGGAACACCTTTTGATTTTAATAAGCCAATAGCAATAGGTGCCCGCATTAATGATGATCATGAGCAGTTGAAGAATGGTAAAGGATACGACCACAATTGGGTTTTAAACAAGAAAAAAGGCTTACAAAGCGTGGCTACAGTACGCAGTCCTAAAACTGGAATTGTTATGGATATCATTACTGAGGAACCAGGTTTGCAATTTTACAGCGGTAATTTTCTTACAGGTAAAGATTCAGATGGTAAAGGGGGTAAATCCTACGCTTATCGTTCGGCCTTTTGTTTAGAAACACAACATTTTCCTGATGCTCCAAATCAGCCTAGTTTTCCAAAAACTGTACTTAAACCAGGAGAAACATATAAAACTACCACCATTTATAAATTCTCTGTAAAATAGATTATCTTATTCTTGGAATAATTTAGGGAAGCTACTTGTCGAGTTGGCTTCCCTGTTTTAATAAAAACATCATGAGAAATTTACATAGCTTAACCTCATCCTTCCAAAAAACAATAAATCATAAGGAAACAGCTATTCATATACTCAAGAACTCTTTAGGTACTCAAGTTGGGATTTGTAATTACGGAGCCAGAATTACTCATTTTATAGTCGCAGATAAAATGGGTACTCCTGTAGATATCGTTTTGGGTTTTGATACAATTGAAGAGTATATAAATGCCAAGGAAAGGTATCATGGCGTAACTGTAGGTCCTTTTGCAAATAGAATAGCTAACGGAAGTTTCGAACTAAATGGCAAGACATTTCTGTTAGAGAAAAATAATGGAAGTAATTGCTTACACGGTGGCAGTACTGGTTTTCATGATAAATTTTGGGAATTTACGGAAAGAAAGGATTCTTCTGTCACCCTGAAAATACTTACAGAAAAGGATGAAGGAGGGTTCCCCGGAGAATTAACCGTTAGTGTTAAATATAGTTTAAATGACGGAAATGAATTGATGATTGAATATGTTGCTAAATCTCTTCATGACACTGTAATTAACCTCACCAACCATGCTTATTTTAATTTAAATGGCAAGGGAGATATCCTTTCACACCAGGTGAAGATAGAATCTGACAGATTTGTAGCAATAGATGAAAACTGCATACCTACAGGAGAATTAATAGCAGTAGCAAATACGCCGTTTGATTTTAGGACATTTAAGGCCATCAATAAAGATATTTCTATTGATGATGAGCAACTGGTAATGGGCAAAGGGTATGACCATTCCTTCGAAATCAAACACCAGAAAAATAGTATTATGGATTTGGCAGCCACTGTGATTGGTGATGTTTCTGGGATAAAGCTGGAAGTTCTTACCACAGAGCCGGCAGTACAATTCTATACAGGTAATTATCTGGGAGGGTATGATAAAGGGAAGAATAAGGAGCGGTACGAAGATAGGACAGGCTTGTGTTTAGAAACCCAACATCATCCCGATTCACCTAATCAAGCGCAGTTTCCTTCAACATTACTGCAAAAGGGAGAGGTCTTTAATTCAAAGACTATTTATAAAATAAGTAATGGATAAGGATTTGTATCATACTGGTTGATTAAAATCCTTCTTTTTTTCGAACATATTTGAATAAATCTTCGATGGGTTTCTCTATGATTTTTCCTACGTTAATCCCGTGTTTTAAGCAGAGCTCTTTAAGGATGTCCTGGAAGTGAAAAGCTATTGGCCCAACAAAATGACAGTAGATTTCTTTGTAATTCTCATAAGAGAAAATATCAGTTTTAATAAAATCTTCCAGACCTTTATAAACTATATCACGACAATAAGGATGGTCCAGGTGCTCTGCAAGAAATTTAAAGTGCGAAGCGAGGTAGAAATTAGGTAACGATTTCTGATAGATACTTTTTATAACTTCTTCTTTGGTTACTTTATATTGTGCATCAAAAATAGCAGCAAGATCTTCGGGCATTTTATGGTAAAGAAAATCTGTGATCAGTTTTTTGCCAAAAAAAGTTCCTGACCCTTCATCGTCAAAAATATATCCCAGTCCAAATAAACCTTCAAACAACTGATTGCCATCAAAATAGGATATATTTGAACCTGTACCTAAAATGCAATTTAAACCAGGTTTGTCTCCGCAGGTTGCTACTGCAGAACCCAAAAGATCACTCTCTACATTAATAAAAGCATTTTTGAATTTTACAGAAAGGGCATTGGACACGATCTCCCGCTTGTCTGGGCTATTGCAGCCAGCACCAAAGAAATGGACTTCCTTAATATCATCGTTATGATCCTTAAAAAAGGGTATGGTATTAATGATTTTTAGAATTTCTTTTTCTGAAAGAAAAAATGGATTCAATCCGCGGCTTTCGAAAGAAGCAACTTCTTTATCTGGTAATAATACCCTCCAGTCTGTTATAGAAGAGCCTCCGTCTGCAACAACTAACATGCTAAATACTTTTCAATAATTCACCTGTTAAAGGCTTTCCGAAAAAGTCGGTTACATTATGGAATTCTGCAATTTTTTTATGGTCGCTTGGGTCGAGGGAAGAAGAAAGCATTACAATTTTCGTCTTATCTTTATCTTCAGATGTCAATTGCTGATACTCTACCAGAAAGTCAAATCCCGTTTTAACAGGCATTCTGATATCAAGAAAAATTACTTCCGGAAGATCTTCCTGATTATCAATTAAATCCTGTAAATATTCTATGGCAGATTGGCAAGACTGCTTTACAATTATTGATTCAGCAAAATCAGCATTGTTCAGGATCTTTTCATTGATCATGTTGTCGATAAAATTATCATCAACCAGGAGAACAGATTTGTATTTATATGCAGGCATGCAGGTTGTTAATGTTAAGCAAATATAGGAAACCATCTGATCTTGCCAAAATCCAGAAGCAAGGATTTATTAATAATGGTTAATAACCAAATAATAGAAGTTAGCTTTTTATTTTATAAGCTAATATTCCCTGTAATTTCTTTTAATGCAACTTCGGCTAATTTTGTTTGGTACTGGCTATTGGCATACCTCGCTGTAGCGTCAACAAAATTTCTTTGTGCTTCACGCAGTTCTAAAGGCACAATACTTCCCAATCTATATTTTTCTAGTGTAATATTTAAGTTTTCCTGTGCCACATTCACATTTTTAGATTCTAAAAGAATCAATTGTAAACTGGTTTGGTAATTTTGGTATGCGGTAAGTAATTGCGAGTTCACCGCTGTTCGTGTTTTTTGTACTTCAATTTCAGAATTTTCTCTCTCTAATAATGCGTTTCTTTCTAATCTTCTTTGTTGAAACCCGTTAAATACATTAACCGAGGCCGTTAATCCATAATTTAGTCCACGGCTGTTTGATCTTAAAGAAAAACTTGTGGGTGGAGCAGTTGATTTAGAGAAATTATAGCCGGATGTTAAAGCAATAACCGGATACCTGGCACCTTTGATTTGTCTAAGGTTAAGCTCGGCAATTTTTTGATAAATAACAGCAGTTTGTAGGTCGGGATTTAAAGATTCTGCAGAAACTCTTAACTGTTCATAAACCAGTGTTTGGTCAATAATTATGTCATCGGTAACCTCGAAATCAGTTTCAATGTTTCTGGCCATTATTTCATTTAACCTTATTTTACTAGATTTAATCTGATCCAGTTGTCTTAAAAGTTGTGTAGTATCTGTATTCAAGTCCACCTGAGAGGCCAGTACTTCCAGTTTAGAAGCTCTTCCTAAACTAAAACGGCTGCTGGAATAGTTGTATCGCTGCCTCGAAATTTCCAAGGCGGTTTTTGCAGCTTCTAATAGTTTTTTTTGAGCAACAAGATCGTAATAGGCAGCAATAACATCCGCCACTGTTGTTTGTACCGTGAGTTTTGCATTAAGCTCACCTAATTTCTCTAATTCTTTTAAGCGATCGTAGGTAGCAAACATCTGAAAACCATCAAAGATCCGCCAGTTTACGCTGGCGCCGTAGTTAAGATTCGATGTCCTGGCATTATTGGCTTC
This sequence comes from Pelobium sp., assembly GCA_045629485.1. Taxonomy (GTDB): domain Bacteria; phylum Bacteroidota; class Bacteroidia; order Sphingobacteriales; family Sphingobacteriaceae; genus Pseudopedobacter. The sequence goes on from JAZQRF010000056.1 coordinate 7,260, forward strand.
TCTGGTATCACCTGAAGCTAAATCAACCTCACTCGATTCAATTCTATTGATATCCGTTAAGTTTCCTGTGACTACAGGAAGCATCCCTGCATTGCCATAACTTACATCGTTTTTACTGATTTCGTTAAGATTTCGGCTTAGTTTGATATCGTAATTATTTTCTAAAGCTAATCTTACAGCATCTTCCAGCCTTAATATTTCCTGTGCTTTTGTATTGCCAGCACAGAAACAAAATATGATTGCTATATATAATTTAGCGATTTTCATTGTTGTTTTTTCCTCTTAAAGATGATGAAGTGATCATGATTTGTCATCATGTTCTTTTATATTAAAAAAATCATGATGTTTCATCCTATTAAATTGATTTTTGTTCAAGTTCTATTTCTCTGGCGGCTTTTTCTGCCCGGCTTTCTTTATGTTCTTTAGACCAGTAAGAATAAATAGCTGGAATAACGTATAGTGTTAATAGTAGAGAAAACATGGTTCCACCTATAATTACCGTACCCATACTCATACGGCTTTTAGAAGCTGCCCCTAAAGCCATGGCAATAGGTAAAGCACCAAGCGCTATTGTTAAGCTGGTCATCAAAATGGGTCTTAGCCTCGAAACAGAGGCTTCTCTAATAGCTTCTGCCTTGGACATGCCTTGTTCTTTCAGCTGGTTGGCAAACTCTACAATCAGGATACCATTCTTCGTGACGAGCCCTATGAGCATGACTGTCCCGATTTGGCTGAAAATATTCCAGCTTTGACCTAATATCCATAAAGAAAAGAAGGCACCTGCAACCGCCATTGGTACCGTTAAAATAATGATTATAGGATCTACAAAACTTTCGAACTGAGCTGATAGGATCAGGTAAACAAGCAATAATGCCAGCCCAAAGGCAAAAATTGTGTTAGAACTGCTTTCTACAAAGTCTCTTGATTCACCGGATAAATCGGTCGTAAATGTATCATCAAGTATTTTTTCTTTGATCCTATCCATTTCTTCTATACCGCTGCCGATTGTTTCGCCTGGAGCAAGGTTGGCTGATACTGTTGCCGAAGAAAAACGATTATTTCTATACAGCTGCGGCGGGCTGCTTTGCTCTTCAATATTTACCAGGTTATCTAACTGGATAAGCTGGTTTTTATTATTTCTTACAAACACTGAAGTTAAATCCTGAGGATCGTTCCTGTCCATCCGGTTAAACTGCCCGATTACCTGGTACTGCTTTCCATCCATAATAAAATACCCGAACCTTTGTACACTAAAGGAAAACTGCAGCGTTTGGGCCACATCCAGAACTGATACACCAAGGTTTTGTGCTTTATCCCGATCGATAGTAATATTCAGTTCGGGTTTGTTGAATTTTAAGTTAACGTCAGAATTGCTAAACACCGGACTTTTTGAAACTTCTTCCATAAACAGCGGAACCTTTTCCTGTAATTGATCGAAGGTATTTGCTTGTATAATGTATTGTATAGGCTGGCTTGTTCTTCTGCTTACGGAAATAGTCGGCCTTTGCAGTACGGATACCCTGGCATCGTTTATTCCTCTGCCAATTCCGGTTAGCTGTTTAGAAATCTCGTCCTGAGATCGCTCACGCTCATTTGGCTGGGTTAATCCAATTCGGAAGAAGCCTGAATTCACGGCACCGGCTCCTCCAAATCCTGGCGAAGTAATATAGATATAGGTTTGTAGTTCAGGCACAGAGTCGTTCAGCGTTTGGTTCAAATCTTGCATCACCTTATCTGTAAATTCAAATGATGAACCTTCCGGAGTATTCAATCTTACGTTGATTTCGCTTCGGTCATCTAATGGAGCTGTTTCTTTTGGCAAGACATTCCAAAATAAATAAATCAAACCGAAACATACGAGCAAAACAGGGAATGCTAACCATCTCCTGCTTAAAAAAGATTCTAAAGCATTTCTATATCCATCATTTAATTTCTGGAAATAAGGCTCGGTACGTTCGTAAAACTTAGATTTTTTCTGACCGCTTTTCATGAGATAAGCATTCAGCATTGGGGTGAGTGTTAAGGAAACAAATGCAGAAATCAAGACGGCGGCCCCGATGACCACCCCAAATTCCCGGAAAAGCCTTCCCACAAATCCTTCTAAAAATATAAGTGGTAAAAAAACGGAAGCAAGGGTAACCGAAATAGAAATAACGGCAACAAATATCTCGTTTGAACCTTTAATTGCTGCTTCAAAAGGAGACATTCCTTCTTCAACTTTTTTATAGATGTTTTCTGTAACAACAATTCCATCATCTACCACCAATCCGGTAGCTAAAACTATAGCTAGCAAAGTAAGCACATTTATAGAGTACCCCAGGGTATACATGATAAAGAATGTGGCTATCAGCGAAACCGGGATATCAATCAATGGCCTGAAAGCAATGCTCCAGTCTCTGAAGAACAAGTAGATCACAATGATTACGAGTAATAGTGCGATACCTAGTGTCTCTACAACTTCCAGTACCGATTTCTTAATAAAGAGTGTATTGTCTAAAGAGATATCCAGGATAAAATCTTCCGGAAGTTCTTTTTTTAATTGGTCATATCTTTTATAAAATTCGTCGGCAATTTCAAGGTAGTTGGCGCCGGGCTGAGGTATAATAGCGGCAGCAACCATGGGTATACCTTTAGATCTTAGCACCGTTTCTTCGTTTTCGGCACCCAATACTGCGTAGCCCACATCACTTAATCTTACTACGCTTGTACTATCACTGGAAATAATGAGGTTGTTGAATTGCTCTTCCGTAGCCATATTGCCTAAGGTTTTTACGGTCAGTTCAGTATTGTCTCCGGATATTTTTCCTGAAGGCAATTCTACGTTTTGCCTCTGAAGCGCATTTCTAACATCCAGCGGTGTTAAAGAAAGAGAAGCAAGTTTTGCGGGATCGAGCCATAAGCGCATGGCAAATTTTCTTTGCCCCTGGATTTGTACGCTGGATACGCCAGGTATAGTTTGTAAACGTTGCGCTATGGTGTTTTCTGCATAATCGCTCAGTTCCAGGATATTTCTTTTATTACTCTGAATCGTCATCGAAATGATCGGATCAGAATCAGCATCTGCCTTGGATACCACGGGCAAGCCATCAATGTCCTGCGGCAGCTGTCGGCCAGCCTGGGAAACCTTATCACGAACATCATTTGCCGCTTCTTCCAGGTTTTTATCCAGATTAAATTCAATCGTAATGTTACTGGTGCCAATATTACTAGTAGAAGTAATATTTCTTATCCCGTCTATACTGTTAATAGATTTTTCAAGGGGCTCTGTAATCTGCGACTGTATGATCTCGGCATTTGCACCAGGATAGCTGGTTCTTACAGAAACAACTGCCGGATCTATGGACGGATACTCTCTTACACCTAAAAAAGTATAACCAATTACACCAGCAAGCATAAGTATAAGATTCATTACAATAGCTAAAACTGGTCGTTTTATACTGGTTGTTGATATACTCATGCTTATTTATTATTTGTATTATTAATTCTAACTTTAACCGGACTTCCATCTTTTAACGCCATCAAACCAGAGGTAAGTACGGTATCTCCATTTTTTAATCCTTCGGTTACCAGCACAGCACTGTCTAATCGAATGTCCGATTGGATGTCTATTGCCTTAGCTTTGCCATTTTGTACAATAAACACCTGTTTTCCTTTTTGTACAGGTACAACTGCTTGTGTTGGTATTAATATTGCGCCTGCAATTTCACTTAAGGGGAACTGGATTTTGGCAAAGCTGCCTGGTATTAACTTTCCATCAGGGTTTGCCGCTTTTGCTCTTAAAGTAAGAGACCTCGTGTTGGTCTCTATAGATGATTCAACAGCATAAACTTTAGCTCTGTATTTTTTAGACGAGCCCGCTACTGTAAATTCGATTGTTGAGGAAGTATTGATTTGACCCATATATTTTTCAGGTAAAGAAAAAGTAATCTTCACCGGATCAGTACTTACTAAACGGGCAATAGTAGTGGTAGGCGTTATATAGCTGCCTGCAGAAATATTTCTTAACCCAAGTTTTCCGCTAAAAGGCGCTCTTACCTCAGTTTTAGAAATTTGTACCCTAATTAATTGGGTTTGCGCCTGCAGGCTTTTATATTCTGCCAAAAGGTTTTCATTTTCTTCTGTACTGATGGCTTCCGCTTCCAGTAATTTCCGGGAACGGTTAGCCACTTCACCGGCCTGGTTTTCTCTTGTAAGGGCTTGCTGCAGTTGAGCTTTTAATTCTCTGTCGTCTATTTTAAGTAACAAAGTTCCTTTAGGAACATAACTACCTTCTTCAAAATTAATGGACCTTACGATGCCGGGTAATTCGCTTCTTAAATCAATTTGTTCATTTGCATCTATACTTCCCGAAACATTTATAGTATTAGAAAAATCCTGTGGAGAAATCACATACCCATCAACAGATGTGCTGCTGTTGCCTTTAACATCAGCTCCGGGACCACCTTTTTTATCTTTACTGCTGGTAATACGGTTGTAGATGAGATAGCTTAATGCGATGATGATGAGGGCATAAATTATATATTTTATCTTCATTTAAAGAGTGGCTTTATTTATTGTTTTCTTTGTATGCTCAGAATTTTATTGTCAGACTAAAGAAAAGAGAAAACGTTTAATATTGAACTAGTTTAGAACAAATCTAATTTTTACAGCATACTAAAGCTTTAAAGTATCAATTATATTACAAACTATAGATCTTGTTTAAACTTTCCGCAGATAAATAATGTTTTAGCTTTGTATAAAGCCCTAAATTAATGCGACCATACTTTTATTTTTTTACCCTAATCATTTTTTTGTTAATGACACAAGTTGTTGAAGCAGCAAACAGCCTTAAAATAGAATATACTGTTTCTTTTATTGAGCCTCAGGCGCATTATACTGAAATGGAAATGAAAATCAGTAATTTAAAGAAGAAAGAAATTGAAATTGCTATGCCTGTTTGGGCGCCCGGTTCTTATTTGATAAGAGAGTTTTCTAAAAATGTTGAGGGGTTTAACGTAAGCACCAGCTCGGGTGAAGTTGTAGGTTTTACAAAGGTTAAGAAAAACACCTGGAGAATTAAAACCGCTGGCCAGAAGGAAATTATTGTGAGATACAGGGTTTATGCTTTTGAAGTTTCTGTTAGAACCAGCTTTGTGGACGCTTCGCATGCTTTTTTATCTCCTACAGGGATTTTTATGTATATAAAAGATCATCTTAAAGAGCCGTCTATTGTTAATATTAAGCCTTACAAAGGATGGACAAAAGTTTCAACAGGGTTAGAGCCAATCGCCGGGAAGCCTTTTTCTTATTATGCTAAAGATTACGATTGGTTGTTTGATTCTCCCATAGAAATAGGAAACCAGGATACTTTTGAATTCGAAGTTGCAGGAGTGAAGCATGAATTCGCAATGGTAGGGGGCGGAAATTATGATAAGAAGCAACTCATAGAAGATGTTACGAAAATTGTTAAAGAAGAGACCTCAATTTTTGGCGAGAACCCAAATAAAAGATATGTTTTTATTGTTCATCATTATCTTAATGGCGGCGGCGGTTTGGAGCATTTAAATTCTACAGTTCTGGGTGCTAAAAGAAATGGTTATACAGATCCTGAAAAATACAGCAGTTTTTTAAGTCTTGTAGCGCATGAATATTTTCATTTATGGAATGTAAAGAGGCTTAGACCAATAGCGTTAGGTCCTTTCGATTATGATCAGGAAAATTATACCACAGATTTGTGGATAGCCGAAGGATTTACTGCGTATTATGATAATATGATTATACAACGTACGAGAGCTATTACCGAGCGAGAATACCTGCAGTTGCTGGAAACGGATATTAATCTTATAGCTAATTTACAGGGTGATAAGATACAATCCGTAGCCGATGCCAGTTTTGATGCCTGGATAAAATATTACCGACCTAACGAGAACAGCAGTAATTCTACCGTGTCTTACTATAATAAAGGAGCATTATTAGCAGTTTTATTAGACCTGGCTATTATAAATAATAGCAATGGAGAACGGAGCCTGGATAATGTATTGAAAAATACTTACGAAGAATTTTTTAAGAAAAAACAAAGAGGTTTTACAAGCCAGGAATTTAAACAGGCACTTGAAAAAGAATTGGGAAGCAGTTTAGATGATTTTTATAATAACCATGTTCATGGTACACAGCCTTTGGATTATAATAAATTTCTTAACTATGCCGGACTAGAACTGGTAGAAAGGAATACCGTAGAGGCACCTTCTTTAGGTCTGGTACTTAATAAAAACCTGGTGACTAAAGTGCAGAGAAATAGCCCCTCCTGGGAATCGGGATTAAATGTAAATGATGAAATACTCGCAATTAACGGCGAACGATTAGAAAATATAGAAACTCAAATGAAACAGGTTAACGTTGGGGACATGTTAGAGATTTTAGTAAACAGAGATGGCGTTTTGATTACCATCCCAGTTAAAGCAGTAGCCGATAAGACAAAGAAGGGACAGATTGTTCCTTTGAAGCATACAAACGAAAAGCAGCAAAGGGTTTATAAGAAATGGTTGGCCTTATAAATACGTGATCCAAAGAAAAAGAGGTTCTGAAAAAGAACCTCTTTTTCTTTGGATCACGATTGTTAAAAAATATACCTTATAGAAATTGCTGGTTCTAAATCCAGAAACGGACCTTTACCTAACTCTAATCGTGGATGTAAATCAGCGCCAAGCGTAACCGGCACATCAGGTATTAGCCATTCTAAACCAATAATTGCATCTGCACCAAGCAAGATTCCGTTGTTGTAAACTTTATCATCATTACCAAAGCTTCGTCTGTATCTTTCGCCATTAATACCTCCAATATGGGCACCAACTCCAAAATACCATTTCAAGTCAGGCACATCAAAAGCAGGGGCATGTTTTTCATATAATCCCGTAACCACAAAAACGCCCGGCCTAAATCCTATAATTCCTTCTAAAGCGGTGTTTTCATCCATAAAATATTTGCCCGAAAAACCGAATTCAAAACTTCCGGCTCTAATTCCTATCGCTTTCTCATAGGTTTGGGCGTTTATTTTAGACAAAGAAAGTACAGAGAAAATTAAGGTGAGGATAAAAAATTTTTGTTTCATCTTTTAGAATGATTTGTATTTGTAATGAATGCCGTGAAAAAGCTGCAAGTATAGCTAAAAAAACTGTCTCTCTGCAACAAACGCTTTGCCGGAATGTTATGGTATAAACAAATGTGTTTTTTGAAACATTGTTGATACTATTTGTTTTTTTAGCAGATATTGTATATTTTAAGAACACCAATTATATAAATACAGCCACTTATGGAAACTATAAAAAGAGTATTTGATCTGCTAGATTATAATAAAGAGAAGCACAATAGTCAGGATATATTGGCTGCAAAAATCAGTGGGGAATGGGTTAAATACAGTATAGAAGATTTTATAGAAATTTCAGACAATGTAAGCAGGGGGCTGATAAAAAAAGGCATTAAGAAAAATGATAAAGTGGCTATCATGTCTGAAAATCGGCCTGAGTGGAACTTTTGTGACTTTGGAATCATGCAAATTGGTGCGACGCAGGTTCCCATGTACCCAACATTAGCCGAAAATGATATCAGGTTTATTTTAGGAGATGCAGAGGTTAAAATTGTATTCGTGTCTTCCAAAGAGCTTTATAACAAAGTTGATAAGATAATAAAAGAAACAGAGCTAAATGTCGAGATTTTTACTTTTGATAAAGTAGAAAGCCTTGCACACTGGTTTGAAGTTACGGATTTAGGCAAGCAATATTCAGATATAGATCTTGATCAACACCGAAATGATATTACCGAAGAAGATTTGTTAACCCTAATTTATACTTCTGGTACTACAGGAACTCCAAAAGGTGTAATGCTCACTCATAAAAATTTACTGAGTAACATTTTAGCTTCTTCGGAATTATATCCTGTTGGTTTAGAAAGAGCATTAAGCTTCCTGCCCCTCTCTCATATATTTGAACGCATGGTGGTGTATATGTATTTTTATTTGGGAGTTTCTGTTTATTATGCAGAAAGCTTAGATACCATTGTTGCTAATCTTGCAGAAGTTAAACCCAATTGTTTTACCACGGTACCCCGTTTATTAGAAAAAGTATATGATAAAATTGTTGCAAAAGGGCAGGAGCTAACAGGGATAAAGAAGAGCCTGTTTTTTTGGGCCTTAGCCCTTGGGCATAAATATGAAGTTGATGGTGCTAATGGATTCTGGTACGAATTGCAGTTGAAAATTGCAAGGAAACTTATTTTTAGTAAATGGAGAGAAGCGCTGGGTGGCGAAATTGCGGTCATTGTTTCAGGAGGCGCTGCTTTACAGGAGCGACTTGCCAGAGTTTTTTGGGGAGCAGGTATTAAAGTACTGGAGGGGTATGGCTTAACCGAAACATCACCTGTGATAGCTGTTAACGGCCCTGAAAAAGGCCAGATAAAGTTTGGAACAGTAGGAAAGCCTTTAAGCAATGTAGAGGTGAAGATTGCAGAGGACGGTGAAATTCTTTGTAAAGGCCCGAGCATTATGAAAGGTTATTATAAACGTGACGATGCTACAAGAGAAAATATTATAGACGGTTGGTTTCATACCGGAGATATAGGTACACTTAAAGATGGCTTTCTTGCCATCACAGACAGGAAGAAAGAAGTTTTTAAAACAGCAGGTGGCAAATATATTTCCCCTCAGGTGTTAGAGAATAAATTTAAGGAATCTGTTTTTATCGAACAGGTGATTGTTATTGGCGAAAACCGGAGGTTCCCATCAGCGCTGGTAGTTCCAAATGCTGAAAAGATAAAGGAATGGGCATCCAGACATGGAATAACTGAAACTGACTACAAACAACTGATTAAAAATAATAAGGTGCATGATAAGGTTTGGGAAGAGATTGAGAGATTAAACGAAGATTTTGGACATTGGGAAAGGGTAAAGAAAATTGCATTGCTGGAGAAAGAATTTACAATTGATGGCGGAGAGTTAACTCCGAAACTAAGCCTGAGGAGAAAAGTGATCCTGGCAAATAATGCAAATTTAATTGAAGAGCTCTATAAAGAAGAAGAAGCCCAGGAATAGTAATATCCTCGGATATTTAATTCCACGCTATTAAGGAATACTCATTACTTAATTTGCGTGGAATTATTATTTACTAAGACTTTTATTTAAAACCTGGTCAACAATATTTTCTAATTCTATCAGGTCGAAAGGTTTAGGCAGATATGCATCCGCCCCAGCTGTTTCAGCTAGAATATGGATGTCGTTATTCGCAGAGAAATAGATCACAGGGATATGATTAAATTCGGGATGCTGCTTTAAAAGCTGGGTAGCCTTAATTCCTCCAATATCCGGAATCCAATTGTCCATCAATATTACATCAGGATTAACCTCAGTTACCTTTTCTATGATGTCATGAGACGTTTCCGATATCTCCACCTGATATCCAGACTCCACCAAAATAATCGAGCATAATTCTAAAATGTTAACATCGTCATCGAAAATTAATACTGTTTTGTTTTTGCTCATTACTGAAAAAAGTAGGTTAAATTATACAATTATCAAATATTATGTAGTGTTTACTAAACGTTTATCCGGTTAATAAATGCTGCAATTTGCTTGGGTTTGAGAATAAGATCTATTTTAGCATGCATTATAGCCTGCTTAGGCATAAAATCTACTTCAGCTGTTACAGGGTCCTGAACAAGTGTTGTTCCATTATTTTGTTTTATGATATTTAGGCCGTCTACACCATCGGAATTTGCACCGGATAATAACAGAGCTGTGGTCTTCTTGCCGTATATTTCTGATGCTGCCATGAAAGTAATATCTATTGATGGCCGGGAGTAATTAAGTTTTTCAGAAAAATCCAGAGATATAGACTTGTCTTTTTCGATGAGCATGTGATAGTCTGGTGGTGCCAGATAAATATAGCCTGCCATTAATTTTTCTTTTTCTTCGGCTTCTACAACAATTAGATTTGTTCTCGAATTAAGTAGCTCCGCCAACATCGAATCTGAAGTGCTTTTTCTATGTAATATTATAATAATAGGAAAGGATAGGTCGTCTTTAATATTTGGAAGAATTTCCAACAATACCTTCAGACTACCTGCAGAGCCGCCAATAAGAAAAACTTCTGTTTCAACTTTCATGCTGTTTCCTGTAGATTTTCTCTGTTTTATATTGTTTATAATTTTTCTCTATGTTAGAGAACCTGATAGTTTCTTTAGATCCTAAAGCTAAAAAACCTAAAGTCTGTAGACTATCATCAAAAAGCTTAAATACTTTGGATTGTAAGTCCTTATCAAAATAAATAAGAACATTTCTGCACACAATAAGCTGAAACTCGTTAAAAGACCTGTCTGAAGCTAAATTATGGGTGGCATAAATCATTTTTTCTTTAAGTTCATCATTAAACCTTACGAAATTATAATTTGCTGTATAATATGATGAAAAATCTTCTTTCCCGCCGGATAAGATATAGTTTTCTGAATAAGCTTTCATCTGGCTAATAGGGAATATTCCGTCCCGGGCTTTTTCTAAAACTTCCGGATTAATATCTGTTGCATATAATAAAGAACGATGAAATAAATTTGCCTCTTTTAAAAGTATGGCTAAGGAATAAACCTCTTCTCCGGTAGAACAGCCCGCAAGCCATATTCTGATAAAAGGGTAGGTACCTAGCTGCGGCAAAATCTCCTCCCTTAAAACTTTGTAGAATTGTGGATCTCTAAACATTTCTGTTACGTTTACCGTAACTTCTTCAACAAATCTTTGTAAGTAAGAAGAATGATTTCTGAGTTGATATCTTAATTCGGCAAAACTGGTAAACTTATCCAGCAAGCAAATCCTGTTTACTCGTCGTTTAATTGAGGCTTTACTGTATTGTGTGAAATCATAACCATATAATTCCAATATATCATTTAATAATATATCCAGTTCATCATCCTTTATAAGACTTGGCTCTATCATTTATTATGACTTTCTGCATTTCGGCTATTAACTTATCTATATCAACAGGCTTAGATATGTAGCCCCAGGCACCGGCATCAAGGCACCTCTGTTCATCTCCTTGCATAGCTTGTGCCGTAACTGCAATTATTGGCAAGTTTTTATGCTTTTGTTGCGAATTAATTAACCTGATAGCTTCGTACCCGTCTATATCAGGCATCATCATATCCATTAAAACGATCTTTGTTTCGGGGTGCTGTTCCAATAAGTCCAATCCATCTTCCACATTTAAAGCTGAAATACATTTAAAACCACGGGCTTTTAAAACAAGACTTAGAGCGAAAATATTCCTGCTATCATCGTCTATAATTAAGATCAATGTATCTTTTTCCATAATATTAAATCAGAGGTAATCTTTTAGCTTTCGTATAACCATACCCTCAGTAAAGATAGTAACTGGTCTATATCTACCGGTTTTGATATATAATCCGACGCACCAGCGACTATACATTTTTCCCTGTCTCCGGTCATCGCTTTTGCGGTTACAGCCATGATTGGCAATTTCTTAAACCGGGGGTCTTGCCTAATCCTGGTGGTAGTTTCATAACCGTCCATTTCCGGCATCATCATATCCATTAATACTATATCTACATCCTGATTGTTTTCTAGCTGCTTAAGTGCTTCTCTGCCGTCTATTGCAGAAATCACTTTCATCTGATGTTTTTCCAGGGCTTTCGTAAGAGAGAAAATATTCCTCACATCGTCATCAGCTATTAGTACAGTTTTATCTTTCAGAACTTCATTAAGAGACCCTAGTTTGTTGGTTTTTCTTTTGGATGTTTCTGATTTTTTTTCTTCCACCAAATGTAGAAACAAGCCTACTTCATCTAAAATTCTTTGATAAGAATGAGCTGTTTTAATTACGATAGAATCTGCATATTGCTTTATTTTCAACTCTTCGGATTTGGAAAGATTCTTCCCTGTGAAGATGATGATCGGAAGGTTCTCTAAGCCTTCGTTTTGTTTAATAGCTTCTAACGTTTCGTAGCCTGCCTTATCTGGTACGCCCATATCAAGAATGACGCAATCAACCTCGCTGGATGATAAGGCTGCCACGCTTTCGTTAACACTATTTTTTATTTCAGAATTGATGTTAAAATTACTTAAGAAATAAGATAAAGCTGTGGCATGTTTAGGGTTTTCTTCTACAATAAGTACTTTTTTTGGATACCTGTTTAGTGCATCCTCAATTTTCTTAAACATGAGCCCCATTTGCTCTAAGGCCACTGGTTTGTTAATGAAATCAACAGCCCCTTTTAATAAACTCTCTTTTTTTACTTTTAAAGAAGACATAATATGGACAGGAATATGCCTTGTTCTAGGGTTGCTTTTAATTTCCTCCATTACCTGCCATCCATCTTTAACTGGCAATTGTATGTCTAATAATATAGCAAGTGGTAAGTATTTCTCTGCAAATTCAGAGGCCAGATCTCCACGTACAATCACAATGCCTTTGTAATTTTGCTGCCTGGTGAATTTTAGTAATTCTTTAGCGAAACTAGTATCGTCTTCTACAATAAGAATTACTTTGTCTTCCGGCGTAATGTTATTACGATCATCGCTGATGTCTTCAGGTATGGTAGCTGCTAAATAAGCAGTCGCTGCATTGTCAATGTTTTCTATTTCTTCTACTTCAGAAGAGATCTGGTCCATCAATTCCTCTGTAAGAGGTTTAGACGGCTCAAGCTCTGTTTTAAACTTAGGGATAATCAGGCTAAAGGCACTTCCTTTACTTTCTTCACTTTCGAGATCAATTTTGCCGCCTAAAAGCCTCGCCAGCTCCCTGCTGATAGATAAGCCCAGCCCTGTGCCTCCAAACTTTCTTTTAGTAGATCCGTCTGCCTGCTGAAAAGCTTCGAATACCAGTTTTTGTTTTTCGGGTGCTATACCTATACCTGTATCTTTAACAGAGAATATAATATTATTTTTATTTGAGCTATCGTTCTCAACTTTTAACTCCACACTTCCATAAGTAGTGAATTTAATCGCATTGGAGATCAAATTTTTCAAGATCTGATCAACCTTCATCCGGTCTGTTTCCAGGATATTAGTCACATCCGGAGCTACATTGATGGTAAATTGAAGATCTTTTTCTTTAACGATTGGATTAAATAAACTTTGTAGGTCATCAACTATATCTGTGATTCTAACTTGCTGGTAATCTAGCTCCATCTTCCCGGCTTCAATTTTAGAAAGGTCTAGAATTTCGTCTATCAGACTTAAAAGACCATTTCCCGAGCTTTGTATTACTTTTGCAGACTCAACTTGTTCTTCGTTTAGGTTGGCTTCCGGATTCTCAGCCATTAATCGGGATAATAACAATATAGAATTGAGTGGAGTTCTAAGCTCGTGTGACATGTTTGCTAAAAACTCCGATTTATATTTTGTACTCAATGCTAGTTCTTCTGCTTTTCGCTGTATCTCCAGGTTCCTCTCTACAATCAGGTGGTTCTTTTCTTCCAGGAGTTTAGACCTTTCTTCCAGCTCCTGGTTAGATTGCATAAGTTCTTCCTGTTGCACCTTTAATTCTTCCTCAGAAGCTTGCAGCTTTTGAGTCTGAACTTCCAGTTCAGTGTTTAAATTCTCCAGCTCTGAATGCTGAGCCTGTAACTCTTCCGACTGTGCCTGAGTTTCTTCCAGTAATTTTTGTACTTGTTTTCTGGTTTCCGCTGCAAAAATGGCTATACCGATATTTTTTGAGCTGTCTTTAAAGAATTCTATGTCTTGGTTGCTAAAATTGTGGGTACTACCCACTTCAATTACACCTATGCTTTTATTTTCATAATAAATCGGCAACAGTAAAATGTTTTTTATCTTAATTTGTCCGTTGGAGAAGCTAACCAGGTAATGGTCTTCCTCTATATTTGCGAAAAGCTTTTCTACACCAGTTTCAAACACCTGTCCAATCATCCCTTCCCCGGGCTTAAAAGATTTTAGCATTGTCTCTTCAAGCCCATGCGAACTTTGTACTTTTAACTTCCCGTTCTCCATCAGGTAAAGGGCACCTGTTTGGCATTCGGCATACTCCACCAAATGAAAGAGAGTATCTTTGGTGATCTTTTCTAAAGATTTATTCCCAACTAGTTTTTCGTTAAGAATTGCCAGGCCGGTTTGTCTCCACTCGTTATTATTTAATATGGTGAAAGATCGTTCAAGCGATTCTGCCATGGCATTAACAGATGTAGCCAGGCTCCCCAAACCATCGCGTTCGTCATCAGTAGCTCTTATATCATATTTCCCCTTGGCAATTTGTGTAGCGATATCCTGTATGATATTAATCCTTCGTGTAATTTCAAGGTCCTTGTTTTTTAAAGAAACCTGAAGCTTTTCACGTTCATTAAAATCATTTCTTACCCTAACATAAAAAAGTAAAGTAATTAATAAAGAAATAAGGGCAGCAATAATGATCAGCGTAATGGTGTAGCCCGAAAATTGATTTAAAGATTCTATTCTCTTGTTTAACAATCCCTCTTCGGTTAATTTGAAATCGTTAATCAGTGCCCTGCACTGATCCATATAAACTTTGCCGTTTTCTAACTGGGCAGTAGAAATGGTTCCGCCGTTTCTTTTAATCTGGACAAGCTCTCTAAGCACATTAATCCTTAAATCTATTAAATTGCTTAAGGTGTCTAATCTTTTAGATTGTACCGGGTTGTCAAAACTAAGATCTTTGGCAACTTTTAAAGAACCAGGTAAAGACTTTAAACTGTTAATGTAAGGTTCCAGAAAGCTTTCTTTCCCGGTCAGATAAAAACCTCTCTGCCCGGTTTCTGCATCCTGCAAATCAGATAGAATGCCATCTGTAGCACTAATTACATTCCTTGTATGAGCTACCATACCAGAGCTTTCTATTAATTTACTGATGCTGATGTAAGACGCTACAGAGCTTACTATTAGAATGAAAAATGAAACTCCGAAGCCAATTTGAAGATTACGTAAAAATTTTTTCGCCATATTTTTTGTTAGGTCTTTAATTCAATGGGATAGAGAAATAGAAGGACGATCCCTCGCCTGTTGTGCTCGTGACTCCGTATTGTCCCTGATGCTGTTTGATTATGTCAGAACAGATATATAAGCCAATCCCCAGCCCCTGAAATCTTAATGAAGATTCTTCTACTCTAAAAAATTTTCCAAATATATTATTTTGCTTTTCAATAGGAATTCCAATTCCAAAATCCTGCACCGTAACTTTTAGAAAATTGTCTGAGGTTTTTTCTGTCCTAATAATTACTTTTTTAGAGTCGGGGGAATATTTGATGGCGTTTGTTAAATAATTAATCAATACCTGTTCAATTCTTATTTCATCTGCTAAAATCTCCGAATCTATAAAGTCGCCCTCCCTAAGTATTTCAATATCATCATGGGTTTGGCGGATGATATCGGTAACGCTATTTAACAGGTTCTCAAAGTTGAAATACTTTTTGCTGAGTTTTAATTTCCCGCTTTCTATTTTAGAGATATCGAGAAGGTCTGCAACCAGCGTATTAAGTTTATTGAGTTGAGATTGAGCCCTGTTTAAATAAACAGTAGTAGAGGGGTCCTCACTGGATTTTATATTTCTTTCCAGAAGCTGAATATAAGCTTTAATGCTAGTTAGCGGGGTTTTTAATTCGTGGCTTGCGATACTTAAAAATTCGTCCTTCTTTTTAACTGCCTGCTTTTGGTCTTCTATATCTGTAAAGGTGCCAACCCACTTCACCACCTTTTCATTCTCTTTAATGGGAGTAATTCTTAAAAGATGAAACCGGTAATCGCTAGAGTCTAACTTTTTTATCCTTACTTCCATCTCCAGAGGGTTGTCAGTAAGCATACTTAAAGTCCATTGCTCCTGTATGTCTTTATCTTCCGGATGTGCCTCCGGAAAGCTTTTATCTGAAAAAGAATATCTAAACCATTGTTTATTTACAAATTCTATGTCTCCTTTTGGTGAGGAAGTAAAGGCTAACTGAGGTAAAGATTCTAAGGTAGAGTGTAATTGATAAACCCGTTCCCTCAGCTCGGTCTGCACTTTTTTTCTTATTTCAATTTCGGCTCTTAAAGCAACCTGCGTTTCGTTAAGGGCAAGGGTTTGCTCATAAAGCCTGTAAAAAGTTTTTACCTTTAATATAAGGATGTCAGGGTCTACAGGCTTGGTAACGTAATCAATTGCTCCGGAAGCGTAGCCTTTAGCTATAAATTTTTTATCGGTATTTACTGCAGATAGAAAAATTATTGGAATATTTTTTGTTTTGCTAAAGCCAGATAAGGTTTCAGCAACTTCGAAACCATCCATTCCTGGCATTTGAACATCAAGAATGATAAGAGCGTAATCGTTTTTTAAAACTTTTTTTAAGGCCTCTTCTCCGGATAAAGCTATATCAACATTAAAATTTTTAGACTCCAGAAGCCTTCGAAGTGAGTAAATATTTTCAGGCTTGTCATCAACAATTAATATCATATCTGTTTTCGTAATTATAAATTACCGGAGCTGTTTAGTTAAAAGGTTTAGTATCTGCAAGTAACTGTATTGCAAAGATAATATTTGCTCTTAGTTCGCTAGCTTTTTATCAAAAATCAATCCAAAAATGGAGAAAACTAATAAAAAACAACTTGCTATGCTTGCATAATAAATATCAGTTTCCTATATTTGATTAAACAAAAATAAGCATGAAGCACCAGGAAACAATTGATTACTATTTAAAAGTAACGTGGCAAACTATCGCCAATAAATATAATCAAATTGCATCTGAATTCGATATTACCCAGTCTGTAGGTTATTTATTAATCAATATTAATGAACAGGATGGCACTACAGTTTCTGAGGTAGCATCTTTACTCGGCTTAAAATCTACAAGTATGAGCCGTATGTTAAACAATCTGGAGCAGGATGGGTTAATTTATAGAGAAGGGCATAAAGAAGATAAAAGATCTGTAAAAGTTTATTTAACAGAAAAAGGTAAAGAAAAGCGCCATTTAGCAAGAGTTGTTGTGAGAAAGTTTAATGATTATTTAAACGAAAATTTAAAGGAAAGCGAGCGGGAAGCCCTGGTGGAAGCTTTAAAAAAGATTAATAGCTTAACAATAGATTACAAACCTGATTAACCTATTTTATTTATGAAACGAACAATTAAAAAGGTTGCTGTACTGGGGTCCGGAATTATGGGGTCGCGTATAGCCTGCCATTTTGCAAATATTGGTGTAGAGGTTTTATTATTAGACATTGTTCCAAAAGAGTTAACCCCCGAAGAGCAGGCTAAAGGGATGAGTTTAGAGCATCCTAAAGTAAGGAACAGGATTGTAGATGCAGCATTACAGAATACCATTAAGTCTAATCCTTCCCCTGTGTATGTAAAGTCTGTTGTTAATAAAATAAAAACAGGGAATTTCGACGACAATATGAAAGATATTGCCGGTTGCGACTGGACAATTGAAGTTGTGGTAGAAAATCTGGATATCAAAAAAAAGGTATACGACCAGGTGGAGCAATACCGGAAGCCAGGGACATTAATTACTTCTAATACCTCGGGTATTCCTATTCATATGATGGCCGAAGGCCGGAGCGAAGACTTTAAAAAGCATTTCTGCGGAACGCATTTTTTTAATCCGCCACGCTATTTAAAATTACTGGAGATTATTCCTACTCCCGATACCGATCCAGAGATTGTAGATTTTTTAATGCATTACGGCGATTTATTCTTAGGTAAAACTACCGTTTTATGTAAAGATACACCGGCATTTATTGCCAATCGGGTAGGGGTTTATTCTATCATGGCGCTGTTGCACCTGGTAGAAAAAATGGATCTGACTATAGAAGAAGTAGATAAATTTACCGGGCCTGCTCTGGGCAGACCAAAGTCTGCAACTTTTAGAACTTCTGATGTGGTAGGTTTAGATACCATGATAAACGTTGCCAATGGGGTTTATCAAAATGCCCCGGGTGATGAAGCCAGGGAAGCATTTGTTTTGCCTGAATATGTAAAAAAAATGCAGGAGAACAAGTGGCTTGGAGATAAAACAAAACAGGGCTTTTATAAGAAAACTAAAGATAAAGACGGAAAGACTGAAATTCTTGCTCTGGATTTAAAAACGCTTGAATATCGTCCTCAGGAAAAGGTGAAATCGACAACATTAGATGCCACCAAGCCAATTGAAAACCTGCAGGAACGAATGAAGGTATATGCTAAAGGAAAAGATAAGGCCGGCGAATTCTTTCGGATTTCTTTTTCAGGCTTATTCGAATACGTTTCTAACCGTATCCCCGAAATTTCTGATGAATTGTATCGTATTGACGATGCTATGCGGGCCGGCTTTGGCTGGGAGTTAGGGCCTTTCGAGGTTTGGGATGCTGTTGGAGTAGAGGAAGGTATCGAAATCATGAGCCAGCATGGAAATAAACCAGCTGCATGGGTAACTGAAATGTTAGGAGCTGGTCATTCCTCTTTTTATAAAGTAGAAGATGGCATCAAAAAATATTACGATATCCCTACTAAATCCTATAAAGTTATACCGGGCAGAGAGGCTTTTATTATTCTGGATAATATCAGACAAAATAAAACCATTTGGAAAAACGCCGGAACTACCTTAACCGACTTAGGCGATGGAATTTTAAATCTCGAGTTCCATACTAAAATGAATACCATTGGCGGTGAAGTTTTAATCGGAATCAATAAAGCTATTGATATCGCAGAGAAAGATTACCGGGGATTAGTGATTGGTAACGATGGTGCAAACTTCTCAGCAGGAGCAAATGTAGGAATGATATTTATGATGGCTGTCGAACAGGAATGGGATGAGGTGAATATGGCTATCAAATTATTCCAGAATACCTCCATGAGGATCAGGTATTCTTCTATTCCCGTAGTGGTGGCGCCACATAACTTAACATTAGGCGGTGGCTGCGAGTTTTGTTTGCATGCAGATCACGTTCAGGTAAATGCCGAAACCTACATGGGGCTAGTGGAATTTGGAGTTGGACTAATCCCTGGTGGCGGCGGAAGTAAAGAGTTCGCTCTTAGAGCTTCTGATGAGTTTAAAGAAGGACAAATAGATCAGAATGTATTAAAGGATAAGTTTCTCACTATAGGAATGGCCAAAGTTTCTACATCAGGACCGGAAGCTTATGAATTGGGATATCTTCAGCAAGGGAAGTTTTCCATTAGTATGAATCGCAGCCGGTTAATTGCTGATGCTAAAGAAAAGGCTTTAGAACTGGCAGATGCTGGCTATACTCAGCCTGTGAAACGTTCGGATATCAAAGTCTTAGGTAAATCCGGGCTGGGTATGGTCTATGCCGGGGCAAATACCATGAAATCCGGGAACTATATTTCCGAACACGATCAGAAAATCTCTCAAAAATTAGGTTATGTACTTTGTGGAGGTGATTTATCTGCTCCAACATTGGTAACTGAACAATACTTACTGGATTTGGAAAGAGAGGCCTTCCTGTCGTTATGCGGAGAAAAGAAAACCCTGGAGAGGATTCAAAGTATTATCACAAAGGGGAAACCGTTGAGGAATTAAGTTGAGGACAAAAGAATAAAGAGCAAGGAATAAGGATGACTTGCATCGTATAATGAATTTCACGAGCTGATTAAAGTGTCTTTTATCTTTAATCTTTGCTCCTTTTATCAATAAAAAACATGGAAGAAGCATATATCATAGCAGCATATCGTACCGCAGTAGGTAAAGCTCCCCGTGGAGTATTTCGTTTTACAAGAGCGGATGATTTGGCCGCGGAAGTTGTTCAGCAACTGGTGGCATCTATCCCCGGATTAGATAAAGAGCGGATTGATGATGTTATCGTGGGTAACGCAACACCCGAAGCAGAACAAGGTTTAAACATCGGAAGAATGATTTCTCTGATGGGATTGAATACTGATAAAGTTCCGGGCGTTACCGTCAATCGTTATTGTGCATCCGGATTGGAAACTATTGCAACCGCAGTCGCTAAAATCAGGAGCGGGATGGCAGATTGTATCATTGCAGGTGGGGTAGAGGTGATGTCTGGAATGCCTTTCGGCGGATTAAAAATTGTTCCAAACGTAAAGATTGCCATGGAAAATCCTGACTGGTATTGGGGGATGGGTTTAACCGCAGAAGCTGTAGCTAAAGAATATGGGGTAAGCCGCGAAGACCAGGATGAGTTCGCTTTCCACTCTCATAGAAAAGCCATCGCTGCAACAGAAAACGGGCATTTAAAAGCTGGTATCCTGCCAATAAAAGTTTCTGAAACTTATGTTGATGAGAACATGAAGAAGAAAACCCGCGAGTATGTGGTAGACACGGATGAAGGTCCGAGAAGAGATACAAATTTAGAAGCCCTGGCAAAACTTAAACCTGTGTTCGCACAGGAAGGTTCTGTAACAGCCGGAAACTCTTCGCAGACATCTGATGGTGCCGCTTTTGTATTGGTGGTTTCAGAGAAAATGCTAAAAGAACTAAACGTCAAGCCAATTGCCCGTTTAGTAAGCTATTCTGTTGCGGGCGTTCCTCCAAGAATTATGGGAATAGGTCCCATAGAAGCCATCCCTAAAGCCCTGCAGCAGGCCAATATGAAACTCGATGATATCAACCTGATAGAGATGAACGAAGCATTTGCTTCCCAGTCATTAGCAATTATCAGGAAGCTGGGCTTAAATACTGATATATTAAATGTGAATGGCGGAGCTATAGCATTGGGGCATCCTCTGGGCTGTACCGGTGCCAAGCTTTCTGTCCAGATTTTTAACGAACTTAAAAGGCGGGATCAAAAGTACGGAATGGTAACTATGTGCGTAGGAACCGGACAGGGGGCAGCTGGTATTTTTGAAATGCTTTAAAAGAGATGAATATTATTTCAGATAAAGAGATCGATAATACGATTCAGAAAATAATCATTTTACAAAAGATGATATCAAATTTTATAAAGACTTTAATTTAAATCACTGAGTAGAGAGTCTTTTTTCCTTAATCTTTACTCCTTAATCTCATAAAACTATGCAAAATCAAACAATAAAAGGCGGAGAATTCATCATTAAAGAAACAGAAGCAAAGGATGTTTTTATTCCTGAGGAATTTGATGAAGAACAGTTGATGATTAAGAAAACCTGTGAAGATTTTCTTGAGGCAGAAGTGTATCCTAATCTGGAAAGAATTGATAAGCAGGAAGAAGGTTTGATGCCGGCTTTGATGGATAAAGCAGGCGAATTAGGTCTGTTGGCGGTATCTATTCCCGAAGAGTATGGTGGTTTTGGAAAAAACTTCAATACCTCTATGTTGGTAACTGACGCTATAGGCGCAGGTCATTCTTTTGCAGTGGCACTATCTGCACATACAGGTATTGGTACTTTGCCAATTCTTTATTATGGTAATGATGAGCAAAAGAATAAATACATTCCTAAGCTGGCTTCAGGCGAATGGAAAGCCGCATATTGTTTAACAGAACCCAATTCGGGTTCAGATGCCAATAGCGGTCGCACCAAAGCAAAGCTAAATGCCGAAGGGACCCATTATATCGTTAACGGGCAAAAAATGTGGATCACTAACGGTGGTTTTGCCGATATTTTTATAGTTTTTGCTAAAATTGATGACGATAAAAATCTTACTGCATTTATTGTAGAGAAAGAATTCGGTGGAATAACCATGAATCCCGAAGAGCATAAAATGGGCATCAAAGGATCATCTACCCGTCAGGTGTTTTTTAACGATTGCCCCGTACCTGTAGAAAACATGCTTTCTAAAAGAGAAGACGGATTTAAAATAGCAGTAAACATCCTCAATATTGGCCGTATAAAGCTGGGTGCAGCATGTATTGGCTCCTCAAGAAAGGTTCTGGATAAAGCCATCAATTATGCCAATGAGCGTGTGCAGTTTGGCTTACAAATTTCCAAGTTCGGGGCCATCCGGTACAAGCTGGCCGAAATGGCTGCCCGTAACTTTGCAGTAGAAAGCGCTGCATACAGGGCGGGTCAGAATATTGATGATGCGTACGAAAGATTGGTTGCCGCTGGAATAGATTCCGGGAAAGCCAAGCTTAAATCAACAGAAGAGTTTGCTGTAGAATGTGCTATCCTGAAAGTTTGGGGTTCAGAAATGCTGGATTATATTGTAGATGAAGGCGTACAGGTTTACGGAGGAATGGGTTTTTCTGCCGATGCACCTATGGACCGGGCTTACCGCGATAGCCGTATCAACCGTATTTTCGAAGGTACAAATGAGATTAATCGCCTGTTGATTGTAGATATGTTGTTGAAAAGAGCAATGAAAGGTGAACTCGATTTAATGACACCCGCTCAAGCCGTAGCTGCAGAATTGATGTCTATCCCGGATTTTGGAGAAGAAGACGAGGCATTATTCGCTGCGGAAAAGAAAACGCTCAAAAATATTAAGAAAGCAGGTTTAATGATCGCCGGTGCCGCAGTACAAAAGCTGATGATGACACTGGCCAAAGAGCAGGAAATCCTGATGAACATTGCGGATATCATTGGTTTGGCTTATGTGGCAGAATCTACCATTTTAAGAGTAGAAAAGTTGGTTTCTTTAAGAGGTGAAGAAGCAGTGGCTGGCCAGATAGATATGATGAGGATTTACCTTCAGGAAGCGGTGGATGCAGTAAGCCTTGCCGGAAAAGAAGCATTAAATTCTTTTGCCGAAGGTGATGAATTAAATATGATGCTAATGGGCTTGCGCCGATTTACCAAAACAGCACCATTTAACATTAAAGATGCCCGGCAACGGGTAGCAAAACAGTTAATCGAAGCTAATAAATATTGTTATTAGGTGCTCCTCTTACCTTAATGGTAACATTGTTGTTGTTCTTAGGACCAGCGGTTAAAAGCTTATGATAATGAATGAATAAGCCTTATCTTTCAGGTCAGGAAGCTAAAAAAAAGGCTGCCGGACCTGAAATTGATTGATCATTATATAGAAGTTTAATAGGTATGAAAAAGTTAGCATTAAGTTTAATTATGGCTGTTGTTTTTGCAGGTTCTTCCGTTTATGCAGGTGTACAAGATAACACAACCAAGCAGTCTACTTGTTGTAAAAAAGAAAAACCATGTTGTAAAAAAGAAAAAGCATGCTGTAAAAAGTAATTCATTCTTGATAGGATGAGAAGGCTGCTCCAAAAAGAGCAGCCTTTCTTTTTTAATGAAGTTTAGCGTAAAGGTCGGGCTTGGGATGCGAGCCTGTTCCTATGCACCTGCTGTCGGTGTTGCTTTCATTAATAACAATTGTGCCGGATACAGCTCCTTACTGTTAAAGCTGATGTCTCCTACCTGGCTGTTGTAGCGATAAAACTGCATCGTTAGCATAACAGTGCAAAGATGTCCCGGAGGGATGGCAGCAGATTGCCACTGCTGCACCGGAAGCTGAGACCTTTTGTCGTCTTTTATTTGTGTTTCAAACAACTCAAAAGATGTCTCCGACCAATCTACCGGGTTTAAAGCCTGTACAAAAAAGTTAATGCGGCATTCAGTTGCCAGTCCGGGCCATACCACATTTTCTTTGCCATTGAGCGCCGGCATTTCAATGATCACACGATTATCAGCGTCCAGAACAGCCATTGCAGTACCGTGAAGCATTTCGCTTACCTGGCTTTTGTTATTAAATTCAAATCCAGTCATTTCAGAGAGGTCGCTGTTTAAAACACCCCTTTCTCCCTTTTTTATACCTGTATTTTGGGTAACAGCCCGGTATAGTGCAGCACCAAAGCGATTAGCCATTGATGGGAATAAATGCTTGTTAAGGCAATATAATTTTGGAAACAGCTTTTGGAAAATCTGAAGTGCTATGGAGCGGCACCTTAAGTATGCAATACCTAAATTATAGCAAATAGGAGACACTGCCCAGTCGGAAGTATCTCCGTTAAGTTATAGCTGATGGAAATATTAGGCTAAAGAATATTTACAGAGTCATAGATCAGCACTTTCTTCCATAGGTTTTCAGATTCCCTGATGAAAATCTTATG
>JAZQRF010000057.1:0-11172 GCA_045629485.1 Pelobium sp.
CGCTGATGGTGACATGGCCTTCCTTTAAGTGCAATTCTTGCCTGAAGACTTTTCCTTTAAATGGATTAGGGTTTAGCGTAAGCCGGACTCTTCCTTGCTTGAGTAAGGTGTTGTTCTCATCGAAAGTGCCGCTTTTAGAAAGGTAAAATAAAATATCTCCATTCTCTGTCCAAACGTTTAAGCCAATATCGCCTCCGCCGCAAGGCATAGATTCGCCTGAGTGTTTACTTTGACTTTCCCAAACCAGGTTGTACTGACTGATGTTTTCTTGTGCAGCAGCATAGTCTATCAGTAAAAAAAATAAAAGGTAAAGGAAGCAGTGTTTATATGTCATTTCAAATTCTTAAAAGATATCTATTCAGGTTTAGATATGAAATTAAGGAAGTTGAATTGTATTAAAAAGCTTTTGCTAAGATGATATAAGATTTGGGAAAGATGGTATATTGAAAAGACTGTTAACAGCCCTTTATTAGGTAATTAGTTGAATAATCCTTGTATTAAATAATCATTCTTACCGAGCAGAATAACCTGCTGTTTTTTGTTGATGAGGTACAATGAATCCGGTATGTATTCTAAGATCTCATCTGTTTTATACAGGTAATTATGCGTTTTATTGATGATCCTAAAGTGAGCAGGTTTATTTTCTGAAAATACAATCTCTATAGATTGTGTTTTTAAATTGTCTTCTTTGGCGGTATAAGTGAGTTTGTTTGAAGTGCTGTCTCTTTTGTAGCTGTTTTTCCAGGAAATTTTATTGATATCAGATTCTATAAACAAGGCCAATTCATCTGTCCAGTTGTTAATCTGCATTTGTTTTTCTTCTACCGAGCCATTATGGGTAATAGATTTATTTACCATTGGTTTTTTCTTACTAAATTTCTCTGCCTCTTTAGTAAAATAGGTTTTTAAATCAAAGTAATAGATTTCACGTACCTCAGAGTTGGTGTTCTCCGAAGTACATGATGATGCTATTAAGAATAATAATATGATGAGTAAGTTTCTCATTTAAACTAAAACATTTCCCGTCATTTCAGCAGGAATAGGGATGTCCATTATTTTTAGGATGGTAGGAGCAATATCTCCAAGTTTTCCTTTTTTAATGGCTTTATAATCTTCATCAATTAAAATACAAGGTACAAGATTGGTAGTATGAGCTGTATTTGCTGATCCGTCTTCATTTATCATAAAATCTGCATTCCCGTGGTCGGCAATAATAATAAAGGAATAGCCATGTTCTAACCCTGTTTTTACAACAGCTTCAGCACAGGCATCCACAGTTTCAACAGCTTTAACTACTGCACTAAACACTCCGGTGTGGCCAACCATATCGGGATTTGCAAAGTTTAAACATATAAAATCAGGCCACTCGGCAATTAGTTCGGGGATGATTGCATCCTTAATTCCATAAGCACTCATTTCTGGTTGCAGATCATAAGTGGCCACTTTTGGAGAAGGTATCAATAGTCTTTTCTCATTATTAAATTCTTTCTCTCTTCCGCCTGAAAAGAAGAAAGTAACATGAGGATATTTTTCTGTTTCTGCAATTCTTATCTGATTCTTTCCAGCTTGTTCTATTACTTCTCCAAGAGTCATTTTTAAATCGTCTTTAGCAAAAGCAACATTTACTTTTTGGAAAGTTTCGTCATAGCTGGTCATGGTTACATAATACAAATCCAATGGCTTCATATTATACTCTGGGAACTCTTTTTGAGTAAGCGCAAGCGTAATTTCCCTGCCACGGTCGGTTCTGAAGTTGAAACAGATCACCACATCACCATTTTCTATTTTGGCAGTTGGATTCCCGTTTTCATCACAAACCACCATAGGCTGTATAAACTCATCGGTGATACCTTGTTCGTAAGATTCCTGGATACCATTGGTGATGGCGTCCACTTTTTTTCCTTCGCCCTTAACCATTACATCATAAGCAAGCTTCACGCGTTCCCAGCGATTATCCCTGTCCATTGCGTAGTACCTGCCTATAGCAGAAGCCAGTTTGCAATTAGACTCTTGTAAGTGATCATTTAGCTCAGTAATAAAACCTAACCCAGAATTAGGGTCGGTGTCTCTTCCATCTAAAAATGCGTGGATAAAAACCTTTTCTAATCCGTATTCTTTTGCTGTATCACACAAACCTTTTAAGTGATTGATGTGAGAATGAACGCCTCCGTTAGAAACTAATCCAATAAAGTGTACTTTTCTGTTTTGAGTTTTTGCGTAGGTAAAGGCGTTTTTAATGGCTGTATTTGCAGTAAATTCTTTGTCTTCAACAGCTTTGTTAATTCTTCCCAGTTCCTGGTAAACTACTCGGCCGGCACCCAGGTTCATGTGTCCAACTTCAGAGTTTCCCATTTGCCCTGCTGGCAAACCTACTGCTACGCCCGAAGCTTCAAGAGTGCTATGAGGATATTTTTGAATGCAGGAATCAAAAAATGGAGTATTTGCCGCAAGAATGGCATTCGATGAATCTTTTCGGCCACATCCCCAGCCGTCAAGAATTATAAGAGCAACTTTTTTATTTTTCACACTGCAAATATAATGTTTTCAAATAAAGCTTATTTTTTTAATTGCTTTGTTCTAAACAAAAGGCTATTATTGGCATTGTTTATGAGTCTTTTTAAGTAATACTTTAAATTATGAAACCTAAGGTTCCATCTGACGTACTAAAATGAAAAAACAGATGAAATACATATTTACATTATTTATTGTTCTGCTCAATCATTCTGTAATTGCTTTTGATGTGATAGATGATGTGGCAGCTGCTTTTAAAACAGGAAACTCAAAAGAACTGGCTCAGTACTTTTCTTCAACTGTGGAGCTTAGCCTATTAAATAAAGAGGATATCTACTCGGGTACACAAGCCGAACTGATATTGAAAGATTTTTTTCAAAAAAACCAGCCTTCTGGCTCAAAGGTGATTCATAAAGTAATTTCTAATGCTAATTATAAATTCGGAGTAATAGTATTAACCACTGCAAAAGGTGTTTACCGGGTGAGCTATGAATTGAAGATTAGTAACGGGAAGTTTTTAATCACTCAAATTAGAATTGAGGAAAACAAAGACTAAGCCGCATAAAATTTTTGTATTTTTGCGTTTCGTAAATTTCAAAGATTTGGACAAAGATATAATCATTAAATTAATTAAGTCGGCATTGGAAGAAGATCTCGGAGACGGAGATCATACATCACTATCAACAATACCTGCTACTGCAAAGGGGAAAGCTAAACTATTAATTAAAGATACCGGTGTTATAGCAGGTGTAGAGCTTGCCTTAACAATTTTTCAAGAAGTGGATCCACATCTTCAAGTAGAAGTGGTGATTAAGGATGGACAGGAAGTGAAACCGGGTGATATTGCCCTCTTTGTTTCAGGAAACGTAAGGTCTATTTTGTTAGCAGAAAGATTGGTATTGAACGCGATGCAAAGAATGAGTGGTATTGCAACCACAACCTTTAATATTGTTAAACAGTTAGAGGGTACAGGAACCAAAGTTTTAGATACCCGTAAAACTACTCCAAATCTAAGGTATTTAGAAAAATGGGCAGTTAAAATAGGAGGGGGAGTAAATCATAGATTTGGTTTGTATGATATGATCCTTATAAAAGATAATCATGTTGATTATGCCGGTGGAATAAAAAATGCAATACATTCTGCAAAAGACTATCTGAAACAGAATAATAAAAAACTGCAAATAGAAATTGAGGTTAGAAATTTAGAAGAACTAAGTGAGGTGCTGACTACAGAAGGTGTAGATAGAATTTTACTTGATAATTTTAATTTTGATGATCTTAAGAAGGCGGTTAAATTAGTTGATAAGAAAATATTAACCGAAGCTTCCGGAGGGATAACACCGCAAAACGCAATAGAATATGCACAATGCGGAGTTGATTATATTTCTATGGGTGCGCTTACACATTCTGTTAATAGTCTGGATATGAGTTTAAAAGCGGATTTGTCATAAATTATAAATGATTTTTTTACATAAAAGAACAAGCTATTTAATATAATTGCAGAATCAATGGTATCTATATATTCAATAGGCGCAATATTTTTAGCTTATCTTTTTGGATCAATTCCTTCTGCAGTTTGGATAGGACAGGCATTTTATGGTGTTGATGTTAGGGAGTACGGTAGCGGAAATGCAGGGGCTACAAACACTTTTCGTGTTTTAGGAAAAAAAGCAGGAATACCTGTAATGTTAATAGACATTGCTAAGGGTTGGACTGCTACTAATTTAGCTTACTTTATAGGGTTATCTGTTACCGGTCCAGAACATTCTGTTCAATACGTTAATTACCAATTGGCATTGGGAGTTGTTGCCGTTATGGGACACTTATTTCCTGTTTTTGCAGGGTTTAGAGGAGGGAAAGGTATCGCAACCTTACTTGGTATGATTTTAGCCGTTCATCCGCAAGCAGCATTGCTTTGCGTTCTGGTGTTTATTACTGTTTTACTAATTACCAAGTATGTTTCACTTAGCTCTATAATGGCAGGTTTTACGTTTCCTTTAAGCGTGATTTTTATTTTTCAGGTTTCCGTTAAAGCTATAGTGATTTATGGGATGTGTATATGTGTATTGATTTTAGTAACTCATCAAAAAAATATTGAACGCCTTTTAAAAGGCAAAGAATCCAAAGTAAATCTGTTTAAAAAGAAAGCTCAGTAAACAAATGAAAAAACTCATGATTTGATAATATTCAATTAGTTATCAATCAGGATGATTCGTACCATAAAAACAAAATAGACAGATGAAGAATATTCAAAAAATTGCACTTGCAGCAATAGTATTAGGAGTGGTAGCTTGTTCAACCGTACCTTTAACGGGCAGAAGACAAGCGAATTTAGTAAGCGATACAGAAATGAACCAAATGGCTGTTCAAAGCTATAAAGAGTTTTTAGGTGCACCCTCAACTAAAGTTGTTAATAATACTGCCGAGAGTAGAAAAGTTAAAGAAATAGGGAACAAAATTGCCGCCGCCGTTACTAAATATATGAATGATAACGGGTATGGAAATCAGATCGCTGGTTTCCAATGGGAATTTAACCTTATACAGAGTAACGACGTTAATGCATGGTGTATGCCTGGTGGTAAAGTTGCAGTATTTACAGGAATTTTACCTGTTACATTAAATGATGCGGGTTTGGCGACGGTAATGGGCCATGAAATTGCACATGCAATTGCAAAGCACTCCAGCGAAAGATATTCGCAAGCTATGATTGCACAAGGTTTAGGTAGCGTTGCAGGAGCCGTAGTTACTAAAACAGAAGCAGGAAATAATGTTTTTCAACAAGTATTTGGTGTAGGAACCCAGGCAGGAGTTCTTTTACCTAACTCAAGAAAGCAAGAATCTGAAGCAGATCGATTAGGTTTAACATTTATGGCAATGGCTGGTTATGATCCTGCTAAAGCAGTAGATTTTTGGACAAGAATGGCGGCACAAAGTAAAGCTGGTGGCACTCCAGAGTTTTTAAGTACCCATCCCAGTGATGCAACCAGAATTAATAATATTAAAAAATATCTTCCGGAAGCTTTAGCTTATTATAAAAAGTAAGCAAATTAATCATATATAAAACAAGGGATAACTCATGTTATCCCTTGTTTTATTGTCGTTTTATAAATCAATCTAAGAATTCTTTTTTTCTAAATTATCCAAATAGGTAGTTAATAAACTTTTTAAATACAAATCGGGTTTAGGCATAGTGATAATTGTGCCTGGCTCTTTATCCTGAGATTGCTTAATGTAATTCGCTTTAATTTTACCCCAATCTTTCGAGTAAAGTTTAATGAAAGTATCTACAAACTCTTTATCTGTATAATTCTCTGGAAGTTGCTTTAAAACAGCAGCGATTTTCTCTTCTTTTTTATTGATAACTCCCATGATATGTTTGTGATTATGATCTTAATGAATAACTGAAATGCTGTAAAGCAAAAAAGAGCTTTTTATAGCTCTTTTTTTGGCGGAGAGCGAGGGATTCGAACCCCCGGACCTGTTACAGTCAACAGTTTTCAAGACTGCCGCAATCGACCACTCTGCCAGCTCTCCGCTGCAAAAGTACAAAAGCAAACCATATCTCCAAAGCCTGTTGGTTTTATTTTAAGAAATAACTTGCAAGCCGCTAAAATCCAGCAAGATAATTTTTGTAAAGGAGGGCTGAAACGTTAAAAAAAGCCTTTTAACGCTGTGAAATCTATTTTTCTGTTCTGGTAAGATCAGATTTAAAAGAGTTAAATCTTGGTCTAACAATTTTAATACTTCTTTTTGAAAGGTCCAGGCTGGCGTTCAATTCAAACCCTATCAGCAAAATCAAAGAATTAATATACAGCCAAATCATAATCACCAATAATGTTCCAATGGAACCATAAAGCTTGTTGTAGGTCCCGAAATTATTGATGTAATAAGAAAAGCCTACAGTACTTAAAATAGCAAGTATAGTTGCAAGCCAGGATCCTGCACTAAATAACCGCCATTTTTTAGAGTTTGCGGGGCCATATCTGTATAACAAAGAAGTAGTAATGAAATACACCATTATAATGATAATCCATCTGCTAAGAATGATTAGATAGATCCAGAATTTATTGTCACTTAGGTTTAGTTCCTGTCTAAATGTAGTAATGATAAATTCTCCTATAACCATTACAGAAACTCCTATAATAATAGAAACAGCAGTTAGCAACGTGAGATTTAGTGCAACAATTCGCTGTTTTAGCCAGCTCCTTGTTTCTACTATTAAAGATGATTTATTAAAGGCCTGCATTAGGGTATGAATTCCGTTTGTGGCAAATGCCAGTGCAAGAATAAAACCTAAGGAGAGCAGTTTTCCGTTCTGGTTTTTAATAATGTCTTCCAGAGTATCTTCAAAAGCTTTATAAGCATTTTCAGGTAACACCAGGGCAATGAAAGCCATCAACTGGTTTTGGAAATTATCGATTGGTATATAAGGAATAAGCGTAAATAAAAAAATGATGGAGGGAAAAAGTGCCATCATAAAATTATAAGCTAAGGATGATGCTTTGTTTACCAAAGAGTCTTTTTGTATCTCCTGGAAAAAAAATGCGGCCACGGTATAAAACGGGAGAGGACTAAAGCCTGGTAAAATCAGTACTTTTGTCCACTCTATAATATGCCGGTAAAAAGAAAATCTACATAAAAATTTATGGAGCCAATGCATTAAACTAAGTTAATTAAAAAATGCACTAATTTTTTTCATGAAATTTTGTGGAGCCATGCAGGGTTTGTTTTTTTGTATATCTACAAAAACTAAAGTGGTTTCTGCTTGGTGAATGTGTTCGTTGTTTTCGTTATAAAGGTCGTATTTGAAAATAATCCTTACACCGGGTTTTTGTTCTATAGTAACTTTAATTCTGATATTTTCATCATAACGGGCAGGCTTAAAATATTTAGATTTCATTTCTAAAACAGGCATCATTACCCCATCGCTTTCCATAGACTTATAGGTCATTCCTAAACTTCGAAGCATTTCGGTCCGGGCTACTTCAAAGAAAGTCGCATAATTTCCGTAATACATGTAGCCCATTTGGTCTGTATCGGCATATCTTACTCTTATAATAGTTTCGTGTACAAACATTATTTTTTGATGTTTCGCTCGTTTAAAGCCTGCTGAAATCTCCTGGCATTAGCTAAATGTTCTGATAAAGTAGATGCGAAGTTGTGATAGCCCGAAAAATCTTCTTTTGCACACATATAAATGTAATTATGGCTTTCCGGATTCAACACAGCATCAATTGCATTAATAGACGGCATCATAATCGGGCCTGGGGGTAAACCTTTCACTCTGTATGTATTGTAAGGAGATTCTTTTGTTAGATGTTTGTTAAGTACTCTTCTGATAGTAAAATCGTTATTAGCAAAAATTACAGTTGGGTCGGCTTCCAGTTTGATGCCTTTCCTAATCCTGTTTAAATATAAACCGGCAATGGTAGGCATTTCTTTGTCGGCTAAAGCTTCCGCGTCAACAATTGAAGCAAGGATAGTAACCTGTTGCGGAGTGAAGTTTAAAGCTTCAGCTTTTTTCATTCTATCAGCATTCCAAAATGTTTTGTACTCCTTGTTCATCCTTAAGAAAAAATCCTCTGCAGAAGTGTTCCAAAACATTTCGTAGGAGTTTGGAATAAACATAGTGTAGATGTTTTCTTTATCAAAACCATATTGACTAATGAATTCTGCTGAATCCAGGAGTTTAATAAAAGATAAGGAGTCAAACTCCAATTTTTTAGATACTATACCAGCAAAATTTTCTTTGAGCCTGATGTTTCTGAAAGATATTTGAACAGGTTCCTGGTTCCCAACTATCAGCATATTAATAATAGCCCTGTTATTCATTCCCGGGGTAATGGCATATTTACCGGGTTTAAATTTCTTAGCTAACTCCCGTTCACTTGCCAATTCGTAAAAATATTCAGGTTTTTTTAAGATCGAATTTTGAGTTAAAGAATCCCTAACCTGGTCGTAATTTGCATTAGACGGAATATATAAATAGGTTTTTTCTTTTACAGCAACATTGTCTGCAATTAGTTTATAATATAATTTAGGAAGTATGAATGCTGCTACTGCAAATATGATTACTATAAGCGCTATCGCTATATTTCTTAAGTTGCTGTTCTTTTTTTCTGACATGAAAAATAAATATTTTTGAGATTTATGTTGTAGTAAGTCTTCTCACGCCTAATAAACCGCCTAAAAGATTTCTTACGTTTTTATAACCATTTTGTTCTAAAACAGTTTTGGCAGTTTTGCTTCTAATTCCACGCTGGCAAATTACTATTACGGTATCATCCTGATCAAAATCCAGATCTTCATTGGCTATTGCATGATGTAATTGCCCAAGCGGAAGATTAATTCCGCCCATATTATAGGTATGAAATTCAATTTCTTCCCTAACATCCAAAAGAATACAATTGTGATTTTCTTTTTTTAGAAGATCAAGAAACTCTGTTGTTGAAATATCTTCCATTAAGGTTGATTTGATAATACCAGATTGATTCTGGTTCCTATACTTACCTTGATTACCGAATCTTGTACAAAAGGAGTTTGGTTAACAATAATAGCCGAAGAGCTGTCTGTTATTGCGCCCTCATAAATAACATCTCCTAATGTTAATGAAGATCCTCTTATAGAGAATTTAGCTTCACTCAGTGTTAGTCCTCTTAAATCCGGAACTTCAATTTCACTAGCGCCCATTCCATCACCAAGAACGAGGTTAATTCTCGATCCTTTAGGTATTTTTTGTCCGATTTTTACAGATTGCCCTGCATAAGTGAACTCCAAAACTGCATCCTTTGCGATATCTGCTTTATAAGTAGTGTCTCCTAATTTTAAGCCGTAGTTTTCTAAAAGAGCTACAGCTTCCAAAAAAGTCTTATTTTCTATATCCGGAAAATTTACGTCGGGAGTTTGAGAACTCACAATAGTTAAATATACAATCCGATTAGATTTTACGTTGGTTTCAGGATCAGGATCCTGCTCTAGTACCAATCCTGCTTTTTTGTCTAATACAAAAACAGAATCTATTTGATACCTAAAACCATCTGCTTCTAAAATTTCTATTGCATTTCCAATACTTAATCCTTTTAAGTTGGGAACTGGTTTTCCTTCTCCATGTTTGGTGTAAAATCTTAAGCTGATAAATACACTAAAAAGCAAAATAACAATAATAGCAATTGCTATAATAAGTTGCTTACGAAATTCGGGTGTAGCCAGATAATTGAAAAATTTATTCATTGAGCCTGTTTGTCAAAAATAATGCCCCAAACTTAGCCAAAAAACAGGAAATAGAATTAATAAATTTAGCTTTGGCAATTTTTAATCTTTTATATTTGAAACGTTCATAAAGGGTATACTCTAAATCCGGGGCGGAGGAAGTTAATTGCTCGGTTGGCGAAATATTATTTAATTAATGAAGAAAAATATTGCACTTGTTGCCGGTGGCTATACCGGAGAATCTGTGGTGTCTTTAAATAGTGCAACACAAGTAGAAAAAAATCTCGATACGTCTAAATATAACGTTTACAAGATTATCATTGATAAAGAGAACTGGTATTATGCGTCAGCACAAGGGAGCATATCTATAGTTGATAAAAACGATTTCAGTATACTAATTAATAATGAAAAAGTTTTATTTGACTGCGCTTTTATCATCATACATGGCTCACCTGGCGAAGACGGAAAGTTGCAGGGTTATTTTGATTTAATTGGTTTGCCTTATACCAGCTGCGATACCACTACTTCTGCTATTACCATGAATAAGGCCTATTCTAAAGCTTTGGTAAATCATATCGACGGTTTAAATATAGCCAGGTCTGTTCAGCTTTTTAGTGAAAATGAATATGCTGAAGAGCAATTGAAAAACTTACTAAAATTGCCACTTTTTATAAAGCCCAATAATGGCGGCAGTAGCATTGGAATGTCTAAGGTTAACTATTGGGAAGAACTTTCTGGTGCAATAGGCAAAGCTTTTAGAGAGGGATCTGAAGTTTTAATAGAAGAATTTATAGAGGGAAGAGAATTTACTGTAGGGATTTACAAAATCAAAGGAACTATTAAAGTTTTGCCAATTACAGAAATCAAGACCTCTAAAGAATTTTTTGATTATGAAGCTAAATATACAGATGGGGTAACCGAAGAAATTACACCGGCGATCTTAAGTGAAGAGCAAACTGCCAGAGTTGGAGAGATTGTGAAAAAAGCTTATCAACAACTCAATTGTAAAGGAATGGTAAGGATTGATTTTATTTTAGAACCTACCAAGCAAGATTTTTATTTCATAGAGATCAATACCATACCAGGGCAGTCTGCCAATAGCATTATTCCACAACAAGTTAGAGCCGCAGGCTTATCTGTTCAGAGTTTTTACGAAGATTTAATAAAAGAGACCTTAATTTTTTAATGATGATACGAACCAAAATCTTATTTCTAGCAACAATAATAATGTTTAACCTGAGTTCCTTATTCGCACAAGATAATCCGGTTATTGCTCACCGCGGCGCTTGGAAAACCGATAGCCTTCCGGAGAATTCTAGAGCTGCATTAAAAAAAGCCATAGCGCTGGGATGTTATGGTTCTGAGTTTGATGTTGTTATTACTAAAGATAATGTGCTGGTGGTGAATCATGATAATGATTTTTTAGGCATTGATGTAGCTACTTCTACCTAC
>JAZQRF010000058.1:0-11739 GCA_045629485.1 Pelobium sp.
AGGGATTGTTTTTTGCACAATAATAGGACCTTCGTCCAGCTGGTTAGTCACAAAATGAGCTGTTGCACCAATTAGCTTCACTCCTCTATGGAAAGCTCTTTTATAGGGGCTTGCTCCAATGAATGCTGGTAAAAAAGAATGATGAATATTGATGATCTGATCGGGGAAAGTTGCAATAAACTCCGGAGATAAGATCCTCATAAATTTGGCTAGCACCAGGTAATCAAAATCGTACTTCCTGATCATCGCAATTACTTCCTGCTCAAAATCTGATTTCTCTTTGCCTTCATGAGTAACGTAAAAGAATGGCACATCAAAACGCTCGCAAATATTTTGTAAATCGGGGTGGTTACCAATAACAGACTGTACCTCTGCACCTAAAGTGTTAAAATGATTTCTAACGAGGATATCACTTAAACAGTGATATTCTTTAGTGACTAATATTACTACTTTTTTCTCGGGTTGTGGATTAACCTTGATATAGGCATCCGCAGGCAGTACTTCTGCTAATGCAGCATGTATTTTGGCAACATCAAAGTCGGGCTTTGCTACCAGCCGGGCAAAAAACTGCTTGTCTATGGTATCTACAAACTCCCGCATGGAGGTGATATTTACCCCATGTTTTGCCATTACGGCAGCAATTTCTGCTACTAAACCAACTTTATCTTTACACTGAATTACGATGACCATTTGCTTTAACTAAAAGCCGAAAATAATTAAAAACTTATTAATTCATCAATTATTAAAGCTATTTATCGAATGGCTATAAAACAGAAAAAGCCATCCTTTCGGACAGCTTTAACCCAAAATAACACACAAATTATTTCGATTTTGATTTTAACAGATTGATTTCGTTGGTTAAGACATCTATTTGTGCCTGCTGTTCTTTAATCGCAGCAACCAGTACCGGAATCAGGTTCTCTGTTTGTACCTCGTTATATTTAGCAACTTTAGAATTATTTTTTCCTGCATTGTACATCTTGGATGCTTCGTAAACCATGTGCGGGAATTCTGGTTGTACATTACTTGCTAAAAAACCATACTGATCACCTGCTGGTAACCTTAGGTGCTTAAACTTATTCACATCATATTTAAAAGTTACAGGTTCTAATTTTTTTAACTGCTCGGTAGAATTAGAAATTTTACCTACGTTAACTTTTAATTCGTTCTCGTTTATTTTTTGTGCTTTTACGGCAGTTGTGCAAACAGCCAGAAACAGGCCTAAAGCAGCCGCTTTCTTTACTAAAGAATAGTTCATAATATTAAATAAAAAATGTTTAAAAATAAAATTGTTGGTGATGTTTTTAGCTTACGCTAAAGGGTTGGGAGGCGGGTAAGGCAAAGAAATGTGAATATTTAAAATCGAATCGAAATTATAAATATATCTTTTTGCTCCATTGTTATTTAAATCAGTTAATAACAGGATTGGTGGATTTAAAAATTCGTCTAACTCAGAAACTTTAAGTTCTTCTTCATCCGTATTTTTCTCTGCTTTCTCAGTGCTTTTAGGCATAGCATGTTCTGCAACTTCTTTCACGAATGTTGGAGCCGATAATGCAACCACATTTACCAGTAAAAAGGAAAGTAAAACTATACAACCAATTACTTTTCTGAACATACAGACATTCGTTAAACTATTGATTAGATGATCTTATGAATCAAAACAAATATATTGCCTAAATCATAGAAATCATAATCATATAATAAAAATGATACAAAAGATTTATCCCATGCAATGTTGTGCGATTCAATTTTCAGTTTAAAAACTTCTAAATGTTTTATAATTAACGAATTATCTTATTTTTGAATGAACTAATTAATTTCTCTATGAATTTTTTATCCGCTTGCCTCATACTCTCTATTGTATTTAGCGCTTTCATATCAAAAGCTCAAATTGATGATGGAGTAAAAACAGAAATTTATACCAGTGTAGACACATTTTTCACAAAGGGTGTGGAGGCTGCTTTAAGCGATTATCATCCTGATAAAATTGCCGATGTAACTTTTTTGGTGAGTCTATTTAATCCTATATTTGGCTTAATTCCGGTGATGAGTGGTATTGCAAAAGACCCTCATTTAAACAAAAGTTATTTAGGCCCCCAACTGCCTCAAGAGTATCATCAAGGTTTTCTTCATCAGGCGAAATTGATTCGGAAGAAAAAAGTAATTAAGAACTGGCTACAAGGAAGTGCAATAAATCTAGGTTTTACTGTAGTATTTACTATAGTGTTGGCTTCAACTTTTTAACAAAGACAATTATTGTAAAATAACAGTTCTCTTACTTTCGGGCAAAATTTTAGCTTTACTTTTATACCTGGCTTGTGATAAGCCAGGTAATTAAATATAAATAGCATAAAAAGTTACAAAATGATTCAACCTGAAAATCAAAAAACTTCTTTAAAGACAGATAAAGCCACATTTGGAGCAGGATGTTTTTGGTGTACGGAAGCTGTATATACAGCTGTAGAAGGTGTAATAGCAGTTAAACCGGGATATATGGGTGGTAAAACGCTAAACCCAACTTATAAAGAGGTATGCGAAGGTGACACAGGGCATGCTGAGGTGATTGAAATTACGTTCGACTCTACAAAAACTTCTTTCCAGGAATTACTGCTAATCTTTTTTAAAACACACGATCCTACAACATTAAACAGGCAGGGCGGAGATGTGGGCACCCAATACAGGTCGGTTGTTTTTTATCATTCTGAAGAACAAAAGCAACAGACAGAGGAAATGATAAAAAAACTTACAGAGGAGAAGGTATTTGCTAGTCCTATAGTAACAGAAGTTAGCCCGGCGGAAACCTTTTACGAAGCCGAAGATTATCATCATAACTATTTTATCAATAACCGCAATCAGCCTTATTGTATGGCAGTGATAGAGCCTAAACTTTCTAAATTCGCCGTAAACTTTAGAGACAAGATAAAGAAGGAGCTATTATAAAACTCCTTTTTCTAAATTAAGGTTTGAGCAAGGGTATAAACTTCTAAAAGACTGGAAGTCATAACGATCCCTTCTGCTTTTCCTTTTAATTTTTGAGGAAGGTAACCAAAGAACTTTTTAAATGCACTGGTGAAATGAGTAGCATGTTTATAACCTGTAAGTTCTGCCACATCGGCTATTTTGTATTCTCCCTGTAACAACAATTCCTTTGCCTTTTCCATTTTACAGGCTTGTATATAGTTAAACACGGTGCTGCCAAAAAGAATTTTAAAATTCTTTTTTAAATATTGTTCATTGGTACCTGCTATTCTTGAGAGGTAAGAGAGCGAAAAAGATTCTTTATAATTACCTGTAATTAAATCTTTTACAATCATCATCTTATCAATATCCGATTGTTTAAGTATTACAGATTCTTTTTTATCTTCTTCGAATTGTGCGAGTTGCAGGGTCAACAGCTCTATGATCTTGGCCTGGGTATACAACTTTTTCAGATGTCCATCAAAACCGCAATTGATGATATCCTGAATCACGCTATGAATTTTTGGACTCACAGGTAAATTATTGTTGCCTACGGCTGTCAAAAATCTCGAATTAATTTTGCTGGTTAGAGCATGATTTTCTGAGATATATTTCAACAAAAAGCTTTTTTCAAAATAGACATTAACAAGCTCCAGAGAATTGGCTGTGTAAGTAAAAATCAGTTCCTGATTTTTAGGAATAAATACAATATTATGCTCGGCGGCACCAATAGAAATAGTTTTCTTTTTATTTTGAATGGCATAGCTACAACTTCCGCTAAGACAAAACTGCATTAACAAAAAATCTTCTGAGGCGCTAAACTTACTGGATACCCCATTTTTGTCGGATAAAATATCATGGGAAAAATGGAACTCGTTAAAAGAAAGAATATATTTATTAGGACTGGCAGTTCTCCAATAAGGAGTAACAGGCAGGCCACCGCCTACCTTTACTTTAGCTGTATCATCAATAAAACCCGGAGCCACCAAATAAGAATCAATTAAAATTTCTTTTTGCGTTACTGATTCTCCGTATGCTGTCATATATCAAAAAGCTTAAAATCTATCTTTGCGGCAGTCTAAGTTTATTTAGACTTTATCTAAAGAACAAAGATAATAAAAGGTCAGAACATTCAAATGCGGTATTTGCTATTTTTCGTTTTCTCATTATTGTTACCCGATTTGGCGAATGCGCAAACAGGAAGCCTTTCTGGCAGAATTTTGAGCATCGAAAATGAACCTATTGAGGGTGCAACAATCACCATCAAGGGGCTTAATAAAGCTACTATTTCTGATGAGAAAGGATTTTACCAATTTAATAGTATCCCTTTTGGAGCTTATACGATAGAAGTGAGTTCTATAGAAATTGACTTTAAGAAAATTCAGGCTAATCTTGACCGTCCTAAAAAACAAATGGACATTTTCGTTAAGGTTAAGGAGAATACCTCTTTAAAAGAGGTTGTTGTAAATGCTAAAACAGAAAAGAAGGAATTGGAGACAAGCGGGTTTGCTGTATCTATTATCGAAACAAAAGAAGCTTCTTTAAGAAATCTTACCACGAATGAACTGCTGGACCGATCGGTAGGTGTAAGAGTTAGACAAAATGGAGGAGAAGGTTCTCCTATCGAATACAATTTAAATGGCATGAGCGGAAATGCCATTGGCATTTTTTTAGACGGAATAGAGATATCTACCTATGGATCTTCATTCAACCTAAACAATATCCCACCTTCCATGATAGACCGCATTGAAGTTTATAAAGGAGTACTTCCGTCCCATTTAAGTGGGAATTATGTGGGTGGTGCTATTAATGTTATCATGAAGAAAGATGCTTCTGCTAACAATATCACAGCTTCTGTTTCTTATGGCTCGTTTAATACTTATAGAACCGATGTTGGAGGATTGTATCGTAATCAAAAAAGTGGATTTACAACCAGAGCTTCTGCTTTCTTTAGTCATTCAGATAATGATTACGAAATGTGGGGTAAATTTTCTAAGTATACTTTGCCGGGAGGACGATTAATAAGAAATTACAGAACTAAAAGACCAAATGATGAATTTCAAACAATTGGTGCTCGTTTTGAATTTGGCTTTACCGATGTAAAATGGGCTGATCAGTTCTTTATAGGTTATAATGTTTCTGATTCTTACAAAGAAATTCCACATGGAATTACCATGACAAAGCCTTATTTCGGAAGATTTAATGAATACCAGGCGAATGTATACAGCTTAAACTATATTAAAAAAGATTTATTTATAAACGGTTTATCATTAAATGTAAATGCTGTACACAGCAGAAGAAGCACCTATTTGCAGGATACTGTAAGCTTAAAATATAACTGGGATGGAACTTTGTTAGTAAAAAACTCTGAGGGTCCTCCCGAAACTTTTGGATACGAGCCTGGTAAGGGTCAGCAAGGAGATGCGGTGATCAGTGATATTGATCGTCATATCACAAATATTAGATCTAATCTTTCCTACAATATTTTTTCTGGCCATCGTATTTCTCTTAACTATAAGTTTGAACAAACGGATAGAAAAGACAAAGATTTATTACGCCCGGAGAGAAGTAAATGGATCACCCAAAATAACTTGTCAACCAACATTTGGGCTGTAAACTATGAGGCCGAAACATTTAACGGAAAGTTAAGAACCAATGTTTTTGGTAAATATGCGATCTACCACTCAGACCAAATAACGCCTCTTAATGAAACCAATGGAGTAGTACTTTACGATAACAGCAGAACTACCAGAGACAATAAAGGTTTTGGAGGAACCCTTTCTTATGAACCTATAAGAAATGCTTTTCTGATTTTATCGGCAGAAAAATCTTTCATTATGCCAACAGACCGGCATATCTATGGCGAACCAGAAAACAACTTATTGCCTAACCCTTCTATTTTAGAGGAGATGAACATCAATTATAATTTAGGTGGGCGTTATAACTTTATGGTAAACGAGAACCATAAATTTTCTTTTTATGGAAATGCCTTCTGGAGAAATGGATCTGACAAGATCTTTCAGCAAACCCGAACAGAACAAGTGATAGATGGACGTGAAAATCAGGTGGAAGATATACAGGTTACACAATTTATTAATCTCCCGAAAACACAATCGATAGGCTTTGAGGCTGAGATTAATTATATCTACAATAATCGCCTAAATGCGATGTTGAATTTTTCAAAATTCAATTCTCTAAATAAATTAAAAATAGACGAGAGAGGAAACCCAAACAGCTTATATGATAAACAAGTACCAAATGAACCCTTTTTCACGGTAAACGGTAATGTTCAGTATCGTTTGAATAACGTATTTCAAAAACGGTCTATTTTAAATATCTATTATACATCTGGATATGTTGCTCCCTTTAGCACCATTTGGATAGAATCAGAATGGTTTACTACACCTGCTCAATTCACTCATGATTTAGGAGCAAGCTATCGTTTTCCTAATGGGAAACTGGTAGCCAGCATAGATGGTAAAAACCTTCTAAATGCTGAATTGTACGACAATTTTGGTGTACAGAAACCCGGAAGAGCTTTTTACCTGAAATTAAATTACACTATTAACAAGCTTAACAAATAGCAATATGAAAAATAACATTCTTAAAACAATAATATTTGGCTCAGCATTAGCCATTTTTACATTATCATCCTGTAAAAAAAATAATGATCCTGCTATTCCCGAAGCATCCGGACCGGATATCTGGGAAAGAAAATATATTACTTTAACCGGAGCTTTTCCTGATGCTTCCGGCGAGGCTGGAAATGGTGGCACCAGAGCTTATGCCATTACTCTTGATCAGGCCTCAGATCCTAATTTTGAAGTGAATGTTTTCACGAATGGTTATAGTTTAAGATCACAGCGTACTGCCCGTGTACAGGGCTCGGCAAATGGTAATTTCTTATACAATATTCAATACACAGGTAATGATGGAGGAATCTTTAACAAATATAAAGTTGAAGGCGGTAAGAACTTTACAGATACACGTGAAGAAGTAAATACTGAACCTATTTTGGGTACATCTCCCCGTTGGGTTGTTGCTGCAGAAGGAATTGGTGTTGGGGTATATGCATCCGCCGTTGTCACAGGCTCTAAAGATGGTGCTGGTGCAGATTTTGTTGATGTAAAAAGTACCGCAAAAATTGCTGTTATCAACCTAAATGATCCTAACGTAACAAGACAAACAGAGTTTACTATTCCATTTACTCCCGAGCAAACAAAAGCTGGCTACCAAATTGGCCGTATAGATGTTCCAGTACTGAATGCAACTAAGACAAAGATTTTTATTGGATGTAACTTAACCAGAACAGATGTTACCAAAAAATCAGATATTAATGATAGTGGTACCCAAACATGGTCCTCAGGAACAAGAGATTTGGGAACTGCAACTCTGGTTGTAGATTATCCTTCGCTGGCGAACCCTACATTAATTTATGCAGATCCCGCTATCAGCAAAGTAAATAATCATTCATACCGGACCATGTCTCAATATGTTGGCACAGATCGTCATATTTACCAGGCTACCGCGACTTCTGGCTCCCAGATTTTACGTATCAATAGCACAACTAATCAATATGATAACACCTATAATTTTGATTTGAAAAACACAGCTTTGGGTTCTGGAGTGGTAATTAGAGCATGGAGATATATTAAAGACGGCGTAGGAATAGTCCTTTATACAAAGTCTGGAGTAAATGGCGGCTACTTAGGACTGATTAATTTAAATGATAAAACCGCTACAGCACTTACTACCGATAACCAAAATGATGTGGGCTACTCTGGCCTTACGGCAGCACAAAACGGAGGAACAGCTCTAGTTGGAACTTTTGGTCAGTTCCAAAATATTGGTGTTGTGGGCGATAATGTATATGTTCCTATGACTCCAAATGGTCTTGACGGTCATTTATACATCATCAACTGGAAAGAAAAACAAATTACAAAAGGAGCTAAACTTAAAAACCAATCGGGTAGTTTTTATTTAGGAGCTTATTAAGCATGTTCTAAAAATTGACAAAGTTTAATTAATTTGGCTAATTAATCAAGAATTTAAGCTACAAAGAACAGATGCTGGCACATATGGGCATCTGCTTTTTATTTACAATAAACGCTTTAAAATGACAAAAGAAAAGAAGACCTGGCCAAGGGTTAGAAAATTTTTTAATGATGTTCACCTATGGCTGGGTCTCATCAGCGGTATTATCATATTCTTTGTTTGCCTTAGCGGTACCATTTATGTATTTAATACCGAATTGCGTGAAATGTCTGCTCCTCATTTGTATGAAGTAGAAAATACAAACCAAAAAAAGCTCTCAACAGAAGAACTGATCGCCATTGTTCAGAAAACCAGCGGAGGTAAAGTGAGTTCTGTAAAAGTACCTTTTGATCAGGAAAGAAGCTATATCCTTACTGCAAGGAAAGCAGAACAGAAAGATAACCAACATGACCATGGTGCAAATGAAAAGAGCAGGGAAAATCCAGAAAAAGATCATCAGGAGAAAAGAAAATCTTTATCAGAAAATAACGCAGTAAAAGAAGAGGGAAAATCCAGGGAAAAACATGAGCTTGGAGATCATAAAGGACATGATAAAAAAGGAAAATCAGAAAAAGGCGGGGAACGCGGTGGCCCTGGTGGCGGCAGAGGAACCCAATACATGGTAAATCCTTATACCGGGGAAGTTCTTGGAGACAGCCAGTCTTCCAAAAATTTCACCTCAGAATTTATGCAATTGATGTTTAGCCTGCACAGGTGGTTATTACTGGATAAAGTCGAGGAACCTATTTTTGGCGAACTGGAAAACCGAAAACTAGGAAGTTACATTTCTGGTGCTGCAACCATACTTTTTACATTAGGAGTCATCACAGGAATTGTTATTTGGTTCCCTAAAAAATTAAGATCCTGGAAACAGGGCCTTAAAATAAAATGGAGTGGCAACTGGAAAAGAATCAATCATGATTTACACAATAGCCTTGGCTTATACAGTTGCATCTTATTATTATTGATGGGGCTAACGGGCCCTCAATGGTCTTTCCCCTGGTACCGCGAAGGTTTGAGAAAAACTTTAGGAACATACCAGCCGGAAGGCGCCCCACGGCCTGAGTCTCCAAAATCTGAGATACCGGCGACCCCAATAAACGGCGCTCTAAATATATCAGATTATATGGCTATTGCCGATAAGCACCTAACTTACAAGGGAGATTATACCATCTCATTGCCGACTGACTCTACAGCAGCTGTTTCTTTAACAAAGAATAAAAGTGGATTCTTCGCTCCTGCTGCCGGAGATAAAATTGTTCTCGATCAATATTCAGGAGCTGTTTTGGAAAAAGATATTTTCACCGATAAACCATTTAACGAGCGTGTTTCTAATTCTATAAAAGCATTACATATAGGCGACGTTTACGGGATGTTCTCTAAGATTCTTTATTTCCTTGCTTGTTTAATTGCCACAAGTCTACCGGTTACCGGCACACTAATATGGATTAATAAGTTAAAAAAGAAGAGAAAGCAAAAGTTTAATCCTGCTTAACAGATAACCAGGAGCTAGCTCAATCTGAATTAGATTCGGCTAGCTCTTTTTGCATTAAATCATAATCTTAACCTACATAAACAGGTATGGTAAACCAAAAGGTAGAGCCTTTACCGAATGCTGATGTACAGCCAATTTTTCCGCCATGCTTTTGGATAATTTGCGTAGATATATACAGACCAAGACCTAAACCGGCATAATATTCAGGAGAATCATTTACCCTAAAGAATCTCTGGAAAACAAATTCTGATTTCTCTTTAGGTATCCCAATTCCAAAATCCTGAACAGAAAAATAG
This sequence comes from Pelobium sp., assembly GCA_045629485.1. Classification (GTDB taxonomy): domain Bacteria; phylum Bacteroidota; class Bacteroidia; order Sphingobacteriales; family Sphingobacteriaceae; genus Pseudopedobacter. Next base: position 9,787 of record JAZQRF010000058.1, read on the forward strand.
TACCTGCCGGCATTTGGCTTCACTGGAATATTGGTGTTTGACAGATCTTTCTAAGTGGAGACTTAATCATCTCTTTCAAAAAAAGCAGGATTAATCCTGCTTTTTTATTTCTTAATCACCTCGGCTATTGGCTTTCCTATATTACCATTAGGTTCTTGTATACGTAATATTGCCGCAATGGTTGGTGCAATATCCGTCATAGAATACGTATTTACAGAACGGCCTTTATTTACTCCCCATCCCATAAATAGCAAAGGGATATGGGTATCATAAGCGCCCCATACATTATGAGCAGAACCTTTAATCCCACCATTGGTCCAGCCTGGCTCTAATATAAACGCAATAGTTCCTGCTCGTTTAGAATTATATCCGTTTACTAATTTCTCTTTTATTATTTCAGGAATAGGGGCAGCAACTATATTATCCATATCTACAGCGAATTGGATACCATTTTGTACTTTCAGAAAAGTCACAATCTCTCTTTTAATCTTTTCATAGTCTAATTTTTTGTCGGCAATTTGCTTCACATCCAGAGACAAATATGGAATAGCTGCGTAGGTAATTACTTTTTTCAAACCATAGCGCTTTTCTATTAACTCATTAATAGGCTTTACCACCAACTTACTCACGCTTAACATATCGCTTGGAATATTATGTTCTTTTAAGAATACCGAATTATGTGCCCCACCATGGTCTGCAGTAAGAAATAGGGTATAGTTTCCTTTCCCTACTTTAGCATCCAGGTATTTAAAAAAAGAGGCTAAATCTCTGTCTAATCTTAAAAAGCCGTCTTCTGCCTCGATAGAATTGGCGGCATACATGTGACCAATATAATCGCTGGATGCACAGTTAACCGTTAAGAAATTAGTTACTGGTCCGTTAGCCAAATCATAGCCATCAATTGCAGATTTAGCAAACTCTAAGGTAAGTGTATTTCCGAAAGGAGTTTTCCTGATATTGTCTGGATTGATGTCGTAATATTTTTTTAAATCATGAGGAAATATCGGTTTTTTTTCTCCGGCGAAAACGCCTTCCCAAGGTACATAATCTGCAGTACTTTGTGTGTAAGATGCTATTGGATATAAAGTATTCCAACCATCTTTAACTAAATCCCTGCCTCTTTTAGCCTCGTTAAACTTATTTACCCATGATGGTAATTCTTTCATGTAATAAGTACTGGTAATAAAGTTTTCACTTTCGGAGTCTAGCCAAAAAGCTGCTGTTGCAGCATGGCCAGCAGGCATAATTGCAGCTCTGTCCTTTAAAGACACGCCGACAATTTTAGATCTGAAATTAGTAGCTAAAGCTAATTCATCGGTAATGGTAGATGCTAAAAGATTTCTTGGAGACATTTTTCCTGCTGCGGAGGAACTACCTACAGTTTGCTCTACAGAATCTTCGGCACAGTACCATTTCTTACCTGTTAACTGGTCTACCCAATCGTTACCCGTTATCCCATGTATAGCGGGCACAGATCCTGTGTAAATGGTAGAATGCCCGATCGCAGTAACAGAAGGCAAGTGTGTGATATAGGTATTCTCGCAGCTAAAACCTTCATTCACCAACCTTTTAAAACCTCCGGCTTCATATCTATCGTAATAACGGTAGAGGTAGTCCCAACGCATTTGGTCTACAACTATTCCTACCACTAGTTTTGGTCTCTCTAAACCTTTTGTTTTAGGTTTCGCAACAGCTAACGCCGGAATTAAAAAAGTTAATAGTAAAATTTTATATCTGTTATTCATTTCTTATTTATTTAATAAAAAGTGCCGTTTCTACCATTCGCTGCCCGTAATGATCAAACTTCTTATTATCTGTCGGATAATTTACAATTCCATTAAATGGCTGTCCTTTAACCCACATCATTGTAGATCCGCCCCCATCTATATTCATTGCTGATTTTGGATTAAAAAAGCGTTTCAAAAATGCAGTCATTTCTTTTGCCGACATTCC
>JAZQRF010000059.1:0-13896 GCA_045629485.1 Pelobium sp.
GCTGTTCAGGAATTTAACATCGGCTGCATTCTTCGGCATCCTCAAAATAATCTTTCGTCCGCTGATTTCTATACTGATTTTTCCGGATTCAGGACGAGGTGAAGCTGGCAGTTCTTCAGCAGCTAAGGTTACATTCTTCACCGGCGGAGAAGGATCAGGTTCGATGTTAGGAAATAACACACGCAGTTGTTTATAAGCTGCGCTGGTATAAGGAATGTGCCAGGCTTTCATGGTCTTGCTCCAGCGTGTTCCCTGTATTTTACGCAGCTCCGTTTCAATAGCTTTGTTGTAAGGAAAATCCACCTTGATCCGATATTCCTTATCATGCATAATTTTAGTTATTCTCATTGCTGATAACAAAATTTACTCCAGAGAAATAAATATAGCAAATTCTTTAGAAATGCAACCGGGAACTATTACGTATATATCGATTTATCGGAGGGTATACGAACTTTGTGTCGGAAAAAATAACCGGTAAAGTGATCTACTGCTACACCCACGTAAAAGTATGATAGGAGACTGAGGGCAATTCATCGTCAGCAATACCAGGCAACAGGATCATATGGCACCTCTACCACGTTTCATATACCCTAAAGGTTTAACAAGACGAGGGTTGCGACCTATTGCGCCTCACTAAAGGATACTATTTCCCTTTCAGGAGCTCTACCTTCTCCCGCTCACTGGCCAAAAGCCGTTCCAGCAGTGCAACTTTCTCGTCATAGAGTTCTACTATCTTATCAATGGGATTGAAAGTACAATTAAAGTTATTAAAAGCACCTGTACTACTATCATTGAAAGTATTGAAGTAATTTAAGGCAGCTTCATCGCTAAAATTCCTCATAGCTTCCACCGTAACTCCTAAAGCCTTAGCAATTTTTGCTAACACCTCCTCTTCCACATTTTCGCTCTGCTCAAGTTTAGAAACCGTTTGCTGGCTAATGCCCAACTCCATAGCCAGGGCCTCCTGTTTCATCCCTCTCAACTCCCTTATACGGGATATTTTTTTTCCAATATGTAATGCTTCACTCATGCTATAAATGTATTGCTTTTAAATAAAAGTACAAAACAATGACTCGTGGTAAAATACAATTATACCACCTCACCTTTTAGTCGGCAGCACACCCAAAACGCCATCATGCTAAAGGAGCTTAACCGCTATTCCTTTTTAAAAACGATCCTTCCCTTAGGCAGTTCAAAAATGTTTCGAGGGGCTGCAGCCGGCTGCTTAGCTACTGGTTTTCCATGCTTTTTCTCATGTTGTTCCTTCATTTTCTGCACCCTCCGCTTCAACTCGGCTCCAAGATAATTGCTCAGCGGGAAGCGTTTCATCTCTTCATCAACGGTCGCTTCTGTCGCTTGCCCCTGCTCCGGTTCCATGGTCTCGCCAACAGGAATATGAAAAGCTGCTAGAATTTCCGCCGGACTAAATTCCCTGCTGTTCAGTCCGATAGGCTGCTTCAACATTCCAGAAGCACCAAAATAATGCAAAGACACGCTCAGCATCACGATACTGCCCTCCGGCATGCGCTCTTCCGGCTGCCAGTCATGCCCTGCAAACCTGGGTCCCATCCCCAGGTCAATATCCTTGTAGCTGCAATACTCATAGTAGTTCTCCCTAAAATTAACTGCCACCAGCATCAGCCTTAATATGCAGCCACTACTATAATTTGGTCTTTGCAAACCGTTCTTCTCTTCAAAAGCGGGTACATGTACTTTAATCCTGTTTCCTGCATCCAGCTCGGCTACAGGCCTCACTTTCAACACCTGGTCAAGGGGGCTAAGCTTGTTAAACTGGAAACCCCTCCAAAGGTCTCAAATCCGCATCATGCAGGTCTCTTTCGCCCTTTTCTTTGCCTTCAGCTGTTTTGATGCATTTCAGTACCGCTGTATTCAGCCGGTTAATCATCCCCCCATCAGCCGTGTAAGTTAATGGGTACAAGGCCTTCCTAATCACCTTGGCTGTATTACTCGCCAGTCCAAACTCTATCGCACTCTCTTTGGTAGCGTACGTTTGGCGAACTTTTGCCGCTTTAATTTGTGCAATGTTGGTATTGCCAACAGTACGGTAAACAACAGGTCCTATTTTGCCATGTAACCTGCCCCTGGTATCGATAATTGCCATAAGAATAAAATTAAGTGAAACTAAACTGTTAATTATAAGCAAGATACGCAAAAGATCCGCTCTATCTTAGGGTAAGCTACCTAATTTTAAAATATTTTTTTTAAGTTGAATACAGTAAAAGTCCACAAAAACTTATAAAAATGTGGACTAACTGTGGATTAAACTTGGATTTTAAGTAGATATATATAGAAGATGGGTCACAGTTGGTTCTACTGTTTGCCAAGTCCGAGAGAGGACGATCGGTTTACACAGCAGGCATGGAGTTGATGTTAATTAATAAGTGCAGTAGGAAGGCGTAGTTTGTGTGCTTGCATATTGCAGGCGGAAATAAACTGTAATGCTTGTAGAGGAGAAGTAACTTCAGGAGGTTATTGGGCACCTGCCGGATGCTGAGCATTTTCGAAGTCAAACAATTTCGGCCAATTCAGATTATTATATAAATGATAGATCATGGCAGAAAACATCCTCGTTATTGGCGCTAACGGCCAGATTGGTACAGAGCTGGTTGCCGAATTAAGAAAAAACCATGGCTACAACAACGTAGTGGCCTGTGATATTCGAAGACCCGATTACGATACCAAAAATGCCGGTCCTTTTGAGTTTGTAAATGTGCTCGATAAAGAAAACCTGCATGCCGTTTACCAAAAATACAAGCCCACACAAGTGTACATCCTTGCCGCATTGCTTTCTGCCACGGGCGAACAAAACCCCAAATTGGCGTGGAACCTGAACATGAATGGTTTGCTAAACGTCCTGGATTTTTCGCTGGATTTTAAAACCAGGAAGGTATACTGGCCCAGTTCCATTGCGGTATTTGGTCCAAATTCTCCAAAAAGAAACACGCCGCAATATTGCACCATGGATCCGAATACGGTTTATGGGATTAGCAAGCTCGCCGGCGAAAGATGGTGCGAATACTACTATCAAAAATATGATTTAGATGTGAGAAGTATCAGGTATCCGGGCATCATCAGCTGGAAAGCTATGCCCGGCGGCGGCACTACAGATTACGCCATTCACATTTTTCATGAGGCCCTTAAAAAGAAAAGCTACCAGAGTTTCCTATCTGCAGAAACCGAATTACCGATGATGTATATGGATGACGCCATCCGGGGGACCATAGAATTAATGGATGCTCCAGCGGAAAACATTACGGTAAGATCGAGCTATAACTTTGCAGGCATAAGCTTTAACCCCGAAGATTTAGCCAGGGAGATTAAAAAACATATTCCAGATTTTAACCTCTCCTATTCTACGAATGATCCCCGGCAACAAATTGCTGATAGCTGGCCAAGCTCTATAGATCATGAAGCCGCACAAAAAGACTGGAATTGGCATCCCGAGTTTGACCTGGAAAAAATTACTACAGAAATGCTTAAAAATCTGGGTAAGGGTTGAGCATTTTTTTTAATTTTGGGAATCGGGGGTAGAGAGAGATGGGAGATGGGAGAATCAAGACTAAGGAATAAAGATCAAAGAATAAAGACATTGTCTTCATACCAGGAAGCTATCCTGATACTTGATACCCGATACTAATACAAACAACTAAAAACTAAAAAACTAGTAACTAGCATATAAATGGGAAGAGCATTCGAATTCCGTAAAGAAAGAAAATTTAAACGCTGGGCTAAAATGGCGGTTCAGTTTACCCGTATCGGGAAGGATATTGTGATGGCAGTGAAAGAAGGCGGCCCTTCACCAGACACCAACTCCCGTTTAAGAACAGCTATACAAAACGCAAAAGCGGTTAATATGCCTAAAGACCGTGTGGATGCTGCTATTAAAAGAGCATCAGACAAAAGCATGGCAGGCTACGAAGAGATTGTGTACGAAGGTTACGGGCCAAATGGCGTGGCTGTTTTGGTAGAAACCGCTACCGATAATACCAACCGTACGGTTGCCAATGTAAGAAGTTATTTCAACAAAACTAATGGTACCTTAGGCAAAACTGGTTCTTTAGACTTCATCTTCAAAAGAGTATCTTCTTTTAGATTCGACCCCGGAGATATGGATTTAGAAGAATTGGAATTTGAATTGATAGATGCCGGTTTGGAAGAGATTTTTGTTGAAGAAAACGAAGAAGGAAAAGACGAAGCGGTAATACATGCATCTTTCGAAGATTTTGGTAAAATGCAAAAGGCTTTAGAAGAAAAAGGCATTGAAGTAAAACAAGCTAAACTGGAGAGAATCGCTTTATCGCATACAGAAGTAAATGAAGAACAAGCTGCAGACATTCTGAAACTTTTAGATAAACTGGAAGAGGATGACGATGTGCAGGCGGTTTATCATAATATGGCAGAATAAGGATATCCAAAGTAAGATTCAGATTTCTTATTTTTGAATTTTAACTTTTGACTTTCCACCTTAAACTTTTAACTTTTAACTCCAATTAATGGGAATTGTAAGCTCCACCAGGAAAGGCCAGGAATTAAAAGTCGTATTTAATGATGACACTTTGCTAATTACCCCTGATAATGGCAAAGAGATTGCGTTCCCTTTATTATGGCATCCGCAGCTAAAAAACGCCACCGAAGAAGAAAAACGGGATTGGTATTTGAGCAAAGATGGCCGAAGATTGATTTGGGAGAAGTTAGGCGTAGAAATAAGTTTTTAAATGGTTTTTGAAGAATTCTTTTTAAAGAAAAAAATAGATTTATCTCAGCTGCAAAATGCAGATCCATCTCTCTATGCCCAGTTTAAAAGCCATTACGCTCAAATGAGCGAGAAAAGCTTCGACCATACCAAGAAATATTGGTTCAATAAATTAAGACACGAATATCCTTTAAGTGCCGAAGAAGAGATAAGATTAAAAGAACAACTTAAAGGCGATAAGGATACACCTGCTTCTGAAGCTTTAATAGAAACACCGGGCACAGAAGTGGCTGCTGCAAAACCTACTGGCTTTAAGCCTAAGTTTAAAGCGCCGGTGGTTAAACAGGAAGAAACTACTCCTGTCTCTGAAACAGAAGAAGTTAAAGAGGAACAGGCTATTGCTAAACCTGCAGGCTTTAAGCCAAGATTTAAGGCAGGAGTTGCTCCTGCTGCTGCAGAAAAAACCGAAGAGCTCCCTCCAAAAGAGATTCACAAAGAAGAAACTTCTGAGGCCACTAAACCTGTGGGTTTTAAACCTAGATTTAAAGCTGGAGCGACTAAGGTAGCTAATGAGGATACCAAAGAAGAACTTCCGCCAAAAGAAATTACTAAAGAAGATACTCCGGCCATTGCCAAACCAAGTGGCTTTAAACCGAGATTTAAAGCTGGTGCTACTGCTGTTGTTAAAGAAGAACTTCCGCCAAAGCAGATAGAAGAAACTACACCGCCTACTACCGAAGCGCCGGAAACTCCTGCTAAACCTTTAGGTTTTAAACCAAGATTTAAAGCTGGCTCTACTAAGGTTAATAAATCTGACGAAGAATAATTTGCCCTTACGCTCTTGGCTTTCCGGCCTCATAGGCGGCCATGCCCTAGATACTTTTTTCCGCAAAAAGTATCCAAACCCGAGCGAAGCGAACACTTGAATGCCATAAAACATTAAGGACTAATGAAAAAACTCTCGGCTGCGCCCTTTGCTTTTAAAGTTTCTGCTTAGGCTTATTTTATAATTGCCGCAAAGGCCAAGGCCGAATTTGAAGGTAAACGATTTGTTTTGCTATGGCTTAATAAGTAGGAATACTTATATACTGAACTATTAATCTTCTTAGAAAAATTTCATAAAAATAGAACCATTCCGAAGAACGTCATATGGCATCAGAAGATTTGGAAGGAAAAGCAAATAAATCTTTTGTAAATCCTTTCATTGAAAATTACAGCAAAGCAATTATACAAAGTGTTTTACAAACTATCATGAAGCATCAACACTCACACGGCTTATAATTGCGGATGAAGATTTATTTAGCTTTTACAAACAAATATTCGAAAGCCTTGATTTTTTGGTTTCTTTTTTATCAAGAAAAAAGAAACTAGGGCGTGGCCCGCCTATGAGGGCCGAAAAAACTTGTGCAAAGGCAATAATGAAACAAATTATTTAGAATACGAAAACAACCACTTCAAAAGCTCTGGTTCTTTAAAAGTTGGATCCCAACTATTATGATTCGCATAAGGATAAAAAGTAAACTTTGGCTGAGCGCCTCTTCTTCTCAACTCCTTTACTATGTCTATAGAATATTTGGGCAATACCACATCATCTTTACCTCCATGAAATATCCACAAGGGAGTTTTTTTATATTTCTTTACATTCTTTATGTTATCACCACCACAAATAGCAAAGGCCGCAGCAAATGTTTTTGGTTCTCTTCTTAACAATTCAAAAGTTCCCATTCCGCCCATAGATAGGCCTGCAAGGTACATACGCTTTTGATCTATATTTTTGTCCTGTTTTAGCTCATGCACATAAGCAGTTAATAAGCGCATCGCTTTGGTAGGCTTGCCTCCTTTCTTAAAAAAGAAATGCCTTTTTCCGGTTTCATCTAATTGGATATCAACGTTAGCCCAATAGCTGTCTTTGGAGCATTGAGGAAAAACTACAATAGCAGGAAATTCCTCTCTGTTATTTATAAATAAGGATGATCCATGTATAAGCTGACTTTTATTGTCATTACCAGATTCGCCTCTGCCATGCAAAAACAAAACTAAAGGATAGGTTTTGTTTGGGTCGAAATCTTTTGGATACATTATTCTTAAGGGTAAGGTGTCTCCTTTATGGATATATAGCTTTTCTTGAAAGACGTGTTTGTCTTGAGCTGTAGCTAATGAAGTAATGAAGAATACTAGGATGATTAGAAGTATGTTTTTCATATATTTAGATTATTGATTGGCCTTTGCACTCATGGCTTTGCGGCCCTTGTGCCGGGCAATGGCAATTACTTTATTCGTAGAGTCTTTATTTCTTCTATAATGCCCTCATGAATGCTTTGCATGTTTTTCCGCAAAAAGTATCCCAAACTCTCGGCTGCGGCCTTTGCTTCTCAATTTTCTGTTAAGGCCTATTAAGTAATTGCCGCAAAGGCCGGATGAAAAGGTTAACGACTTTTTCTGCTTTAGCTTGATTAATTAACGTCATTCCGACCGTAGTGGAGGAATCTGTTCATTCTGTGCTACTATGTTAGGGATCCCTCGGCTCGTTCCTCGCTCGGGATGACGGGGTATTAGGTAGCTAGTGGAAGAATCTTTATTTCCTCTATAATGCCCTCATGAATGCTTTGCATGTTTCCGCAAAAAAGTAACCAAAAACTCTCGGCTGCGCCCTTTACTTCTAGAGTTTCTGCTAAGGCTAATTTTGTAATTGCCGCAAAGGCCAAGGCCGAAATAAAGGTAAACGATTTTTTCTGCTTTGGCTTAAGTTACGATATAACCTGAATATGCTTTATGTTAAACCTGACAAAGCCGCTATCTATCAACTTTACCAGGTCTAACAACTAAACACTAACCACCTAACAACTAATTCAATACAAAACTTGCTTCTTTAACATTTGCGGAGCTATTGCCCACAAACACTTTAAAATCTCCGGGTTCTGCTACAAAGTTTAATTCCGAATTGTAGAACTTTAAGGTTTCTTCTGTAATTATGAAGTCAACATTCTTGCTTTCTCCGGCTTTAACCAATACTTTTTTGAAACTCTTTAATTCTTTTACCGGGCGGGTTACCGAGCCCACTATATCCCTGATGTACAACTGAACAACTTCTTCCCCATCATATTTTCCGGTATTTTTAACCGTTACCGAGACTTTAATTTCTTCTCCGGCTTTAAAGTTCGATTTACTTAATACCGGTGTAGAAATATCAAAATTGGTATAGCTTAATCCGTATCCAAAAGGATATAAAGGCTCGTTGGTTACATCCAGATAATTAGACCTGAACTTTTGGAACCATTTCCCCTCTGCTAAAGGCCGGCCTGTATTTTTATGGTTATAGAATAAAGGAACCTGACCAACATTTTGCGGGAAAGTTGCACTTAATTTCCCTGAAGGATTGACAGCACCAAACAGCACATCGGCAATAGCATCACCAGTTTCTGATCCGCCAAACCAAACGTTTAATATTGCCGGAACATTCTCATTCTCCCAGCTTAAATCTAAAGGACGACCGGTAAATAAAACCAATACCACTGGCTTTCCTGTTTTTAATAAAGCAGCTAATAATTCCTGCTGGTTTGCAGGCACTTTAATATCTGTTCTGCTGGAGCTTTCGCCAGACATTTCGGAGCTTTCGCCTAAAGCAGCAACAACCACATCAGATTTTTTCGCAATTTCTACCGCTTCTTTTATCATTTGTGCCTGGGTTCTTTTATCTCTCGGAATTTCCCTTCCAAACATGGTTGCCCTCTCCTGGTATGCGGCATCTTCTAACAAATTGGTTCCCATTGCGTGTAAGATTTTCACTTGTTTACCTACCGCGTTTTCTAAGCCCTCTTTTACAGAAATAGCTTTGCTTAAATCTGTAGATACACTCCATGTGCCAGGCATATTCTCTTTGGAATTTGCTAATGGGCCAACCAAAGCAATGGTTCCTTGTTTCTTTAGAGGTAAAACCTGCTTGTCGTTTTTCAACAACACAAAGCTTTTTGTAGCGGCTTCCCTGGCAACTCTTCTGTTTTCGGCAGTATAGATTTGTTCTTTGGCTCTTTCCTCATCGCAATATTTAAACGGATCTTCGAATAAACCCAATTTATATTTCGCTTCTAAAATTAGCCTGCAAGCCCTGTTGATATCGGCTTCTGATACCGTTCCTTTGTTATAAGAGTCTTTCAGAGTGGTTAAAAACCCTTCTCCTACCATATCCATATCTACACCGGCTTTTAAGGCTTTCGCTGATACAGAAGCTAAATCTCCGTAACCATGATCTACCATTTCGTTGATTCCTGTGTAGTCTGTTACGATCATGCCATCAAACTTCCAGTCGTTTCTTAATAAATCAGTCATTAACCATTTATTAGCTGTCGCCGGAATACCATCAATTTCATTAAAAGACATCATTACACTACCCGCTCCTGCTTCAACAGCGGCTTTGTAGGGTAACAGGTATTCGTTAAACATTCTGTGTCGACTCATGTCAACCGTATTGTAATCTCTACCTGCCTCGCTTGCACCATACAATGCAAAGTGTTTTACACAGGCCATAATGGTATTAATTTTCTTTAAATCGTCTCCCTGGTAACCTTTCACCATTGCTCTGGCAATCTCGGCAGCCAGGTAAGGATCTTCTCCGTTACCTTCAGATACACGTCCCCATCGAGGATCACGGGAAATATCCACCATTGGGGAGAAAGTCCAGTTTAAACCATCGGCACTGGCCTCTTCGGCAGCAATTCTGGCGGTCCTGTAAACTAAATCCATATCCCAACTGGCTGATAAACCTAAAGGAATAGGAAAAGTTGTTTTATAACCATGAATGACATCGAGACCAAAAATCAATGGGATTTTTAACCGGGTTTCATTAACCGCTAATTCCTGTGCTTTCCTGATTTTTGCCGGAGTGGTTAAACTAAAGAAACCACCAACCTGTCCGTTTTTTATTTTAGCTTCGATGTTGGAGTTTACCGTGGTTCCAGTAACTGCATCTCCGCCTGTTAATAAATTCAGCTGACCAATTTTCTCATCAATAGTCATTTTAGCCATCAGGCCTGCAATGAATTTATCCATAGCAGCATCAGTAGCATTCGTTACTGTTGTATTGTTATTGTTTTTAACTGTCTTATTAATCTTAGGAGTACATGCCGCTGCTAAAAAGAGCCCCGCCCCAACTAAAACACTATATTTTAGATTTTTCATATCTGTCATTTTATTATTCTATATCGAAGCAGTCCAAAACTGCTTCCTTATTTAATGTATGTGCTTTTAAAGCCTAATTTTTTCAATCCATTCTGCACTTCCGGGGCATTCATAAAAAGATCCCAGATAAAACCATCTTTGTAATTTTGAATCATCACGACTATTGGTCCCTGATCTATTGCTAAATACCGTTGCGGAAACCAGTTTTCTGTTTCGCTATAAGCATCGTAAAAACCATATTTGCCCCAAACCTTATTTCCTAATGAGTCTTTTAAATAGCGCATAAAAGCAATACTTTCTTCTGGAGTATAAGCTATAGATGATAATGCGGCTGTTGGAGAAATTACTCCGGTTGGGTCATTATCCGGATGATGTGCATTATACCCGTTGGTTGAATAGCTTGCTGTCCAGCCCCAACCTTTATCAGCGCCGTAACCTTTAAATTTTTTAGGGTTTTCCTTAGCATACTCGATATTAATTTTGGTGTGGTTGGTCACCACATCTTTATAATTCGCATAAGTATCTGAAAGGCCATTAGGATTTAAGCCAAGGAAAGAATAATGAGACCAAAACAGCGGACCAACTTCTCCTTCTTTAGCATTGTGTTTTAGAATTGTAGGGATGCCGTACTTTTTAACATCAGACCGAATTGCACCGTCTCTTGCCCAACCTTTGTGATAAGCAGATGCTGGTATAGGATGTGTTGGAGAAGATGCCGCTAAGATGTAAGTAATTAAACATTCGTCAAAACCCTGGATGGCGTGACCCATTCCCCATCCATTATTTTTACTCCAATGCCAGTACAATACATCTTTACCATTTCTGTAAAAATCCCAGTTGATGCCTTTCCACAAAGAATCAGCAAGTTGGGCAACCTGTTTTTCTTCTTCAGCACCGTCTTTATAATATTCGCGGATGCAAATTAAAGCTTCGGCCATAAATGCGGTCTCTACAATATCACCACCATCATCATTTTTACTAAAAGCCTTTGGTTTGCCGGTATCGCCATGGTACCAATGTGCCCAGGCGCCATGGAAACGCTCGGCTTTGGAAAGGAAGTCTAAAGATTTTTGAAAACGCTGTAACCCTTCTTCTTTAGTGATGTAATTATTATGTAAAGCTACCAATACCGACATTAATCCGAAGCCGCTGCCACCAATGGTCACTACATCCTGATCGTTTTTTGGATAGTCGCCGTCTATATGAATACGCTCGCGGGCTAAACCCGAATTAGGCTCTGCGCCTTCCCAGAAATATTGAAAAGTTTGTTTCTGAACGGTATCTAATAATTGCTCGTCGCTAAGTATCGTATTATCTTGTGCGCCATTACCAGATTTGGCATTTTGTTGGCAAGAACTTAAAAAAATTGCTGCCAGAATAAGCGCACTACTGAATCTTCGTATCATCTCTAAATTTTTGAACTTTGAAAACCTAATTTATTTAACCCACTTTTCGCTTCGGGACTGCTCATAAATAAATCCCATAATAAGCTACTTCTATAATTTTCTATCATGATGATGATTGGCCCCTGATCTATTGCTAAATGCGAGGTTGCAAACCATCTTTCCTGCAAAGAAAAAGAATCTGTAAAACCGTAATCTTTAAATATTTTATCTCCTAGTTTATAGTAGAAGAAGCGTAAAGCTTTCATAGATTCTTCGGGGGTGAAAGGCAAAGAGCCTATTGCTGCTGTTGGAGCTATAAAGCTTCTGTCGTTAGTGGGCGAACTTGCAGTATAACCATCTTTTATATCACTGGCTGTTAAGCCCCAACATTCATCACTATACCCGGCATAATTATGTGGATTTTCTTTACAGTGATTATAGTTGATTAAAGCATGTGCTTTTGTTTGTTGTTCGTAATTGGCATAAGCATCTGTTAAACCTTTGGGGTTAATCGCCAAAAAAGAATAATGGTCTAAAAACATTGGCCCTCCTTTTTCGGGTCCTAATGGCAATTGGAGACCGTAATAAGTTTTACCATTTCTTATGGATCCATTACCAGCCCATCCATTATCATAAACAGATTTTGGGATGCCGTGGGTTGATGATCCCGCAGCCAACACATAAGTAATTAAACACTCGTTATAACCTCTTATAGGCAAATTCATTTCCCAGTTAAAGTTTGGGCTCCAGTGCCAATACAAAACATTACCCCCGTCTTTTCTAAAGAAATCCCACTCCACATTATTATATAATTGGGCAATGTCGTCTCTAAGGGTGATTTCTGCTGTAGTATTTTCATTAAAATATTGTTTCGCAGTGATTAGACCCTGCATCAGCAAAGATGTTTCAACTAAATCTGCACCATTATCTTTTTGGCTAAATTGTAAGGCGGCTCCGGTTGTGCCGTCTATCCAATGAGAAAAAGCACCGTGAAATTTCTGAGCATCGTTCTTTAAAAAAGAAACGATCTTTTTAATCCTGTCAAAACCTTCTTGTTTGGTAATGAAGCCTCGGTGGATTCCTGTGATGATGGCCATTACGCCAAAACCGCTTCCTCCGCTGGTGACTAAATTACCCGAAGTATTTCTTTCCCTGGCCATGCCACTCACCGGATGAGCGAAATCCCAAAAATATTTAAAGGTTTGCCTTTGAACCAGTGTTAATAGCTCCTCATCCGTAATCCTTGGAAACTTATCGGTTTGATCGAGAGTAGTGTTAAGCTGAATGCTTACCGGATTAATTAATTTACCATTACTTTTTGTTTTTAAAGACTGTTTAACAACTAATCTATACTCTTGTAAAGAAGCTAGAGTAGCTTGTGGGGTAATGGATAAAGTTTTATCATTATTAGCAAATACAAATTCAGCATCCACTACAGCCCCCCCAAAGCTTTGCAAAACAATATGCTGACTGATATTATCCTGAAGAATGGGTTCTGAAAACTGGAATACTATAGATGGCTTTAAGGATACATTTTGATAAACCAATGTACCATTGTATGCTCCATCTACCTGGAATGAAAGCGCAGTGTTTGTTGCAGTAACAGCAGTATCTTTTTTACAGGAGGTAATGATGAAGCCAATTGCACAAAAGACTAAATTCTTTGCCAAGTGCTTGCAATAGCTCTTTAAAATTAAAGACGACTCCATCATTATTTAATTAATTTAAAAGGGTATTTAATTAGCAATAGCCGTTAGAGGCTATTGCTAAAGATTTATTTGTTTGCTAAACCTAAATTGTACAAGGCTCTGATATGAGCATCTGGTAAAGCAGAGTTAAACACTCTTATTTCATCAATATTACCAGTCATTGGGGCAAACTCCGTATTAGCATCTACAGTTTTGCCAGGAATAGTATTGTAATTTGCGCCTATAATTACTTCGGAAGGCTCGTAAGATTTAAATAGACTATTCCCTGTACCTCTTGATGAATAAGATCCAATGTTTCTTCCATCTGCCCAAATATTGAAGAAACCGGTGGTATGATTATAGGTTAGGAGCAAATGGGTCCACTTGTTTGCGCCAATTTTAGGCGATTTATAATCTTCTGTCCAGTTTGCATTTAGATTATCTTGAGTTCCGCCATTTACAGCTGTAAATGTTGGATGGATGATTAAATTATCTAAATCGGAAGCAGGATTTGCCTGAGTTTCTAAAATAAAGTTAATGTTCCCGTTAAACATCGTTGGCCTTGCTAATTGGAAGATCATTGTTTTTTTGGATCCATTATTTAATATCTGAACCCATTGGCTTATTGTAAAGCTTTTTAAGGCGTCAGTTTTAAAAGCATCAAATTGTTTTGCGAAGTATAAATACCCTGCTTCTAATTTTAGAGCCTTACCCTTAACACCTCCATCTATTAAAGATGAATTAGCGGAAGTAGTGGCTACAGAATTGCTTTTTAATTCGGTTGTATTTTCATCAAATGACCAGTAAGCCACTAAATTTTGAGGAAATATTTCGTCTGAGCTGGTATATCCGTCAATTTTTCCTTCATAATCCTTAGGGTTTACATCTGGTAAATTATTTGGATTTCCGTCTTTCTTACAAGCGGAAAATAGTG